>NZ_JIAL01000001.1:0-300000 GCF_000688455.1 Pseudacidobacterium ailaaui | reverse complement strand
AGAATTTCCTCCCGGCTGAGCCGCCGTTCAATGGTTGTCTCGGCAAGTTGCTTGAGCGCGCTTGCTGATACCTGGCCGAAAAGTTCTGTCCTTTTTAGGGCATTTATTTTTTCCTGAGCTGACATATCTTTTCTGGCCTCACCTCGCAGACTACAACTGATCATCTATATGATCGGATAGAAATGTGATCTAAGTCACTGCCTGCTGCTCCTGTCCACTGCGAAGATGAAGCCCAGAGGTAACCATGAGCTTCACTGCTGAAACACCCGTTCGCGAAATTGCCATAGAACGTCCAGAGGCGATCCCCCTGCTGGAAAGCCTGGGAATTGATTATTGCTGTAACGGAGGGCACACGCTCGCCCAGGCGTGCTCGAAACGGAATATTCCCGTGGCGGCTGTTGTAACGGAATTGGAAAAGCAAAATACAAGGCCACAAGCACTGTCCTGGGCGCAGATGTCCTTGGGAGAACTCTGCACTCATATTATTGACCGGCATCACGCCTACGCACGACAGCAGATTGAGCTGATCGGCAATCTTCTCACAAAGGTGCAACAGCGGCACGGCGCGGGTCATCCTGAACTCTTTCTCATCGGCCAGATCTTTGCAACAGTCGCAGCGGAGATAGGGCACCACTTCCATTGTGAAGAAGATGTGCTGTTCCCCTACATCACGCAGACAGAAAAGGAGCCGGGATCGGCCCAACTTCCCGTGTTCCAAAGTGTTGAATACCCTGTCCGTCGCATGCTCACGGAGCATGACCAGACAGGCGAAAAACTAAGCCAGATACGCGAGAAGACAAATAACTACCAACCGCCCGCAGATGCCTGTACCACGTTTCGCGCCCTTTGGAAGGCGTTCGAAGACCTGGAAAAGGATATGCATCTACACGTTCATCTTGAAAACAACATTCTCTTTCCACGTGCGCTCAAGTTGACGGAGAAGCAGGGGTGAGCGACGCGGCTCGTATTCAATCTGAGCGGCAGAGTCAGCGGCTGGTGACCGCTTATATCGTGAGCGGCATGTTTTTTATGCTGCTTCCGGGCACATTTCTCGGGGTCTGGAACCTGCTGAACATCTCGCAAGCGCATCTGCCATCGGCACTGCCGCAAGCATGGTTACAGGCGCATGGGCAGGCGCAGATTTTTGGCTGGATCGGCTCTTTCATACTTGGCATCGGCTTCTATTCACTCACCAAGATGCAGAGCAGCCGCGCCTTTCCTTCTCTCGCCGCCTGGGCAGCCTGGGTGCTCTGGACGCTTGGCGTATCTTTGCGATGGACGACGGGGATCATACATGCATATTGGCGCATTCTGCTGCCATTGTCTGGCGTCCTTGAATTGGCGGCGTTCGTTCTGTTTTACCGTTCGGTGCGCCGGCACCGGACGAACTCCGGCAACAAGCCGGAAGCATGGATGCGTCTGGTAGGTTATTCCACCATCGTCTTTTTGCTGGCGTTGACGGTGAACTGCTGGTTGCTTGTGGGGCAGGCACTTCGGGGAGGGTCGCCTGCCCTGTCGCACGTTCCTGATCAGCAGTTCATTGTCCTGGCGGTCTGGGGCGTGCTGGTACCCACCATCTGGGGATTCAACGCGCGTTGGCTGCCCATTTTTGCCGGACTCAAGCAGCCTGACGATTGGGGCCTTCTCTCTGCGTATTTCCTGGGTCTTGCCGGCGTCGCTGCAACATTTCTTTCTTTGTTGCCGATAGCGTCCGTCCTCTTTCTTGCTGCTGCTATACTTTCCATTCTTGCGCTGCATGTGTGGGAACCGGCGGTCAACCCGCCCAAGCTGCTGAATGTCCATCCCAGCTTTGCCTGGTTTGCAAGGCTTGCCTATATCTGGCTTCTGGTTTCGTGTGCTCTTACTTTGCTGGCAGTCCGTTTTGATCAGTCTGGAGGATTCTGGGGCGCGAGCCGCCATGCTCTGACAGTCGGATTTGTGGCAGGAATGGTGTTTACGGTTGGGCAACGCATCTTGCCCGCCTTCTGCGGCATGCGGGTCCTCTGGAGCAAGAAGCTCATGTTCTGGTCGCTGCTGCTTCTTTTCGCCGGATGCGCGCTTCGAGTTTCATTTGAACCCTTGGCCTACGAAAATCTATGGGCACCGGCATGGAAGGTCCTTCCTGCTTCCGCTGTGCTCGAACTGCTCGCCGTCACGCTGTTTGCGCTTAACATCTCTGTAACCTTGCTCCGTCCCCCTGCTCATCTGCTTGTACATCTCAAACCAAATCTCACGTCACGAGGGCGTTAATGAACTCATACAAACGGCTCTGGATTGCATTGATCATGGTCTTAGGAATTTCATTTGCAGTGCTCGGCGGAATTGGCCGACACATCATCAGCCACGCTCCGCCTATTCCGGCACGCGTGACGACGCCCGATGGCAAGATACTGTTTACTGGCAGCGATATCGTCAACGGTCAAGGGGTATGGCAGTCCATTGGGGGCCAGGAGATAGGGACCGTGTGGGGGCATGGCGCTTACGTTGCCCCGGACTGGACTGCCGACTGGCTGCATCGCGAGTCTCTCTTTACGCTGAATGAGTGGGCACGCGAGGAAGGTGGTATTTCATATGAGGCGCTCTCCGATGAAGGAAAGGGCGCACTTCAGGCACGCCTGCGCGGTGAAATACGCCGCAATACCTTCGATCCTGCCACGCAGACTCTGACCATCAGTCAGGTCCGCGCTGCGGCCTTCGAAGAACTCGAACGGTATTATGCTGACATCTTCGCCCATGGCCGGAGCAATTACGCAATTCCTGCGGGCGCGCTGACTGATACGGTCAAGCAGCGCCAGATGGCCGCATTCTTCTGGTGGACGGCGTGGGCCGCCACAACCGAACGCCCTGGTGAAGAAGTAACCTACACAAACAACTGGCCGCATGAGCCATTGGTTGGAAACCAACCGACTCCTGGGGCCATTGTCTGGAGCGTGATCAGTTTTGTGTTGCTGCTGGCTGGAGTAGGCGGCATGGTCTGGCACTTCGCCTCCAGAGAGCCGGAGACAAATCATGTGCCGCCTCCTCAGCGTGATCCGCTGCTTGGGTTAAATCCCACTCCATCACAAAAAGCTACAATTAAGTATTTCTATATTGCTGCTGCCTTGGTCCTCGTTCAAATTGCGGTGGGCATCATCACGGCCCATTACGGAGTAGAAGGCTCCGGTTTCTACGGTATTCCGCTGGCCAAGTGGCTGCCGTATTCCATCACCCGCACGTGGCATTTGCAACTTGCCATCTTCTGGATTGCCACATCATGGCTGGCGACTGGCCTTTATGTCGCTCCGGCTGTCAGCGGCCATGAGCCGAAAGGCCAGCGCTTTGGGGTAAACGTGCTCTTTGTTGCACTGGTGCTGGTCGTAGTTGGTTCGCTTGCTGGAGAGTGGTTCGGCATCGAGCAAAAGCTCGGTAACCTCTGGTTCTGGTTCGGCAGCCAGGGGTACGAATATGTTGACCTGGGCCGCTTCTGGCAAATACTGCTTTTTGTCGGATTGACCTTCTGGCTTTGGCTGATGTGGCGCGCACTGCGTCCGGCCTTGGCAAAACCATCGGAGAGCCGTCCACTGCTTGTGCTTTTTCTCATCAGTAGTATCGCTATTCCGCTATTCTATGCTTCAGGGTTGATGTACGGACAGCGCAGCAATTTGGTCACGGCAGAATACTGGCGCTGGTGGGTCGTTCATCTTTGGGTGGAAGGATTTTTTGAGGTCTTTGCAACAGTTGTGATTGCTTTTCTCTTCACGCGGCTCAAACTGCTGCGCACAGAGACAGCAACGAAGGCAGTGTTGTTCTCAACCGTCGTCTTTCTTTCGGGTGGAATTATCGGCACCTTTCATCACCTCTATTTCAGCGGTACAGGTCCAGCGGTGATCGCTCTGGGGTCGGTCTTCAGCGCGCTGGAAGTCGTGCCGCTGGTGCTGATCGGCTTTGAGGCTTGGGAGAACATCCGGTTGAGCCGGCAAAGCAATCGGGCGGTGTGGGTTGCTGCTTACAAGTGGCCCATCCTGTTTTTTGTCGCCGTGGCCTTCTGGAACTTCGTTGGTGCAGGATTGTTCGGCTTTTTTATCAATCCTCCGATTGCGCTGTATTACATGCAGGGGTTGAACACAACGGCCGTTCACGGACACACTGCCTTGTTTGGAGTTTATGGAATGCTCGGCCTCGGTCTGATGCTCTTCTGCCTGCGTGCATTGCAGCCAGGAAAGGCATGGAAAGACAAACCACTGGCATTCGCCTTCTGGAGCATCAATATTGGCCTTTCTCTGATGGTCCTGTTGAGCCTTTTGCCCGTGGGCCTGCTGCAGGCGTGGGCATCAGTGAAGTATGGCACCTGGTATGCACGCTCTTCCGAGTTTCTGCAAACAGGTGCGATGAATGACCTGCGATGGCTGCGTGTTCCCGGCGACACCATCTTCGCCATCGGCATGTTTGCCTTCTGCTGGTTCCTACTGGGACTGCTGACTGGCCATTCGTATGATGAGAACCTGCATGTCGAAGAGGGGAGCTGGGAGCTTGTCGGGAGGACGCATGGAGATTAGGGCTAAAGCTGATGCCAATACGAAGAAAAGGCAGGTCCTTCGCCTTGCTCAGGGAGGATAACATTTGTGCTGCGCATGAATAACCACCGTCATAGTTATCACGCTGTCGTGGAAGCGGCGGTACAGCGATCACGTCCAGTAACTCTTACAGCGCTCGCTGTCCGCTGACGTTCTCAGTCTTCTGGGACTCGATGGTATATACGTTGCAACTGCTCGACAGAATAGCTAGATGGTGGACGCGGTAGGAATCGAACCTACAACCTGTCGATTAAGAGTCAAGAGACAGTAAACAGGAAGTTGCCAGCTAACTCATTCTGAAACAGTAGCTTGCAATAACGAACGCCCGCACGGATGCGATGTTGGAAGCGCTGGAAATACTTGAAAAATATGGAGAGATTTGAGCCTGTACGTCACGTTTATGTCACGCCGTCATGAACAGGTGTGAATTGCTGGAGCCTATATTAACTTTGTTCGGATTGCATGCAAGATTTAGTCATGGTGAGTGGAAACGACTATTCCGAGTGATGTCAGTGGCGAAGAGCAGGCATCCGTGACGCCATATCTGGCGTTGTATCTAGTTCACGTTTAGTTCTGAAGACGTGCTGCCTCGCCTCCGCTTTTCCTAGTGAGCCGTGGTTTTCCTGAACTCGCCTCAGTAGTTGGCAAACGTGGAAACCTTCGTGCCTCCCTGGTGGAAGTAGATTGTGAGTGACCCGATGGACCCAGAGGGGTTGCCAATAAAGTCGCGCTTGCCGTTGCCCTGGAAGCACCATCCAAAACCAAAATATCTTTTGGTGCGGAGCGCAGTCAGGATAGCGGTGGTATCAACGCCGAGGCTCCAGCGCGAGCTGGGCTGACCAGATGTGGCCACAAATGCGATCGCTGGCTCATATTGCTGGCTGGAAGTATCTGGGTTCGATATGAATGGATATCCATACCCGCTCGGCGGCAGAGATTCAGTCCACGTAGGCGGCTGCGTCCTCCAGGGAGAGTACGTCGGATTCGTATCTGCTTCGTACAGGTATGTAGCGGTCTTGTTTACACTCTCCACCAAATAATCAGACGAGAGCCAATCGATCAGTCCAGGGATATTCGGCTGGGCGGAAGCGTAGGAACATGGCTGCGGAGTAAAGGGCGTGGCGCTGGCAGCCAAGGCTACAGAGATAATTACGGCATGGCCCGCACCTGTCTCCTGGTTGCCGACAGATTGCCTCATGGCAACGTTGTCCACCGTCACATTCGGCAAGGTTGATAAATAGTTCCACGGATGATGTGCGCCCGATTGATCAATCCAGTCGTCATCGCAATTGAAGAACACATAACTAGCAGAATCACCGTATCCGAAGTTGTTCCCTCGGGTTCGGATCTGCCCGGCCTGGACCGATTGCCATTCGGCAGGATTGTATGCCCACTCATTGAATGGGCAGGCAGCGGTAATGGACTGCTCTGGACCCGGAGAGCCTTCCAAGCCGCAATCGCACCCCGCCTGGACCGTAACAGGAGAATGAAAATAGGGGAAAATCGACAGCAAATACGTCGACACCTTCTCTGCCACACTCACGTGTAGATACGGCAGAACACCATTTGCTGGAGACGCCGGTGTGCCAATGTTGGCTGCATACGTATAGGAAGGTATACCGCCAGCACTATTGGGATTGATGGTGCCTCCCGAAGGAGGCACATTGCTGACCGTCCAGCTCACGCTGGCGCCCGATGAAGTGTTATATCCATTTGCCGATGCATAGGCACAGATCGCATTATTGGTCCCAGTCGAGCATGTGCCCGACAGCGAGACACTTTGGTTGGGAATCACATAGCCACCGGTGTTGCTCTTCACTGCTATAGGAAAGCCTGTAGGACTGGCCTGAAAATTTGTGATGGCCTGAGCCGTTCCCTGCGCTGCCGCCCAGGCTAGGTCCCCAGCGCCTGCTAAGCACGCGGACCTCGCCGCTGTCATCGCGCGGTACTTATGCACCCACAGATTCGACATATCCACGGCTGCTCCTAGGAACATGGCCCAGCCAAGAAGCATGGCCGTCATGATCGTCGGCGCCATCTGTCCGGTTTCCTCGTGAAGGAAGCGGGATAGAAAACAGACCACCCGGCGGGTAAATGTCAGAAAGTTCACGCACGGTCCCCTTTCAGGGGCAACGTTAGCCGATGGACAGGGTGGCAACAAAGATACAGTACAAGGATTTTTTCGGTGAGAAGTGACGGCAGTCGTTCCAGTGGTCGACATTCTGGATATCCGGAATACCGATAGCCTCACCTTCCGGATCGCAAATCTAAGGACCGGACAATACTTCGAGATCGGTTCCTAACCAGCCAATTTTGTAGTTACATTGTCGCATCTGGTTCAGTCGTTACTTTGGTTTGTTTACTGGATCCATACAAAACGGCTATGCTCCCCACAAAACACCAAAAAAAACGTATTAAAGCAGGACTAAGAAACATTTTCCCAATCCAGGTCTGCGAAGTATTTTCTTATTTTTTCTGCTTAAGGTTCCAGAGAAAGATGACGACAAATACGAATAGTTCTCCAGAGCGTCTGGTTGGTGGCGCAGTTCAAATGCTAGACTGGGAAGGCACTCCCTCCCTGTCGTTCCAGCCTCGCAGGCTAAATTATGCAGAAGATTCTCTACAGCCTCGTCCAATTTGCTCCAGACCCGTTGTCTACCGGCGGGAAGATCGTGGCAGCTGTGGTGCTTTTCCCAGCAGAAAGCGGGGATGGATCGCTGCGTGTGTTTCAGCGACCAGCTTGGGACAGCCAATACCATCCCAGCCCGCTACTGGACATGGCCCGCACAACTTTAGAGGAATGGGACCGTTGCGATCCCCGAGAGGCCACGATGTTGTTCGAAGACATCATGGACAGCTCTGTGGGACCGATCCAGACGGTCGAAACAGGTTCCTGCGACCGCGCAGAGCTGGAGACCTTGCTGAACCGCATTTGGACCGATTAAGTCCATTGCTGTGTCTTGAAGCGAACCATCTGTCTGACTAAGCGAACTCTGTCCGACTAAGCGAACGAGGAAATGATGGTTACAGCGACACAGGTGTTGCGCAAAATGCGGGGAGAAACCCAGAGCTTTTTATTGCTTTGCTCAGACGGTCACCCCTATATTGTCAAGTTTCAGAACAATCCGCAGCATCCGCGGGTGTTGGCCAATGAATGGTTTGGGGCATTGCTGATGAAGCATATAGGACTCCCAATTCCTGATTACGAACGAGTCCTCGTTTCCCAAGAATTTCTCGACGACCATCCGGAATTGAACTTCCACCTAGGACAACACTATGAGCCTTGCCAACCAGGTGTGCAGTTCGGATCCCGATTGTGTGGAGGATTGCTGCCCGGTACAGTCGTTGATTACCTGCCCGAACATCTGCTTCTGGCCGTGACCAATCTTTCCTCGTTTGCCGGAGCCTTGGCCTTTGATCGATGGACGGGAAACGCTGATGGACGACAAGCGGTGTTTGTCAAAGTCCGCAACCGTTATCAAGCGATTCACATCGACCAGGGGATGTGCTTTAACGGAGGCGAATGGCGCTTTAAAGATGCTCCGCTTCGCGGAGCCTATGCGCGAAATGTCGTGTACCGGCAGGTGACGGGATGGCACAGTTTTGAACCATGGCTCACGCGGATCGAAGAATGCTCCCTTGAGACACTTCTGAACTTCGCCTTTTCCATTCCGCCGGAGTGGTTCGGTAACGACATACCAGCCCTTGAGCGCTTAGTGCATGATCTCGATCTCCGCCGCAGTCGCGTCAGAGACCTGATCCTGGAATTTCGTTACTCTTCACGACAGCCATTTCCAAACTGGCCGTAATATGGATTGCCCTTTCTCATGCATTGCCGAGGCCATATTCCTTGATTTTGCGGTAGAGGGTGGTTTTGCCAATGCCAAGCAGCCTGGCCGCGGCCAGCTTATCGCCCTGCAATGCCTGCAAAGCACTCAGGATGGCCTGTTTTTCCAGTTCCACCAGAGGGGTCACCGAGGGAGAGAGCAGCGAAGTATCCGATGGAGCGGCCTCTGTAGTCAGGGGACGCGGACGTGTGTTTGCATAGAATTCAATGAGCGCCGTCGGGGCATCGCCCAGCTGAAGCAGGTTGCCGGAGCAATACGCGCAGGAACGGTCAATCAGATGTTCCAGTTCACGGACATTTCCCGGCCAATCGTATTCCATCAACACGCGCATCATCTCATCACTCACACGGAAGGTCTTGCCGTACTCACGGTTTTTGCGCTCCAGAAAGTGGGCAATGAGCAGGGGAATGTCCTCGCGCCGCTGCCGCAGAGGCGGCAGCCGCAGATTGACCACATTCAGGCGATAAAAAAGGTCTTTGCGAAAGCGTCCCTGTTCCACCATTTCCGGAAGGTTTCGGTTGGTAGCAGCCAGAATGCGGACGTGAATGGGGACGCGGTGCGTGGCCCCTACCGGTCGCACCTCTTTTTCCTGCAGGGCGCGCAGAAGTTTTGCCTGAAGGTCCAGTGGCATTTCACCAATCTCATCGAGAAAGACCGTGCCCCCGGCAGCAGAAACCAGCAGACCGTCCCGCGAGCGGTTTGCCCCGGTAAATGCTCCCTTTACATGCCCAAAAAGCTCATTTTCGATCAGCGTGGGTACAATCGAGCTGCAGTCCACCGGGACGAATGGTTTTCCGGCATTCGGGCCGTGATTGTGAATGGCCCGCGCCACCAGCTCCTTGCCCGTGCCGCTCTCTCCCATAATGAGGACCGGGTGCGTCGTCAGCGCCACTTTGGAGAGGATGCGGTAGATCCTGTCCATTTCCGCACTGCGGCCTATGATGTTGCTCAGACCCTGCTGCGTGCGTAGCTTTTCTCGCAGACGCCGACTGGCAATGTCCAGCGCACGTTTCTCTGCAGCACGGTCCAGGACCGCCAGCAGCTCATCCATGGTAAAGGGCTTGGTAAGGTAATCAGAAGCACCCAGACGCATGGCTTCTACCGCAGAGGGGACCGTGGCATAAGCGGTCATGACGACGATGGCCGTTTCCGGGTGCAGGTCCCGCACCTGCTTCAGGAGTTCCAGTCCAGGAATGTCCGTGCCCTTCAGACCAAGAAGCACCACATCCATACTGTTTCCTCTGAGAAGAGCAAGCGCAGAGGCTGTGTCCTGGGCGCTGTAGGTGGCCCATCCTTTGGATGAAACAATTTCACAGCAGGCTGAACGCACCGCTGCATCTTCATCCACAATCAGAACAGACATCAAGATACAGATTTCTTCAGACATAGTGGAAAAGGGGGTTGTGGTTAGCATTCTAGGGAATGCCGCTTCCTACAAGCAGCAATTTGCGGTTTTCGCTTAAACCCTCCACACTTCGGTAACTAGACATGCGGCTATGACTCGACAAAAATTAGCCTATTAGCCCAACTCACGTGATAAGGTAGGACATTTCCCTTGAAAACAAATGTCATACTCGCAGATAATCAATCTCTTTTTTGTGCTGGGATGGAACACATCCTTGCGCACGAGGACAATATTCAAGTCATTGCGAAATGTGATAACCAGGTTCGCTTGCATCAGTTGCTAAATTATTTCCGCCACTCTATTCTCCTTTGTTCTTCAGCATTCGATTGGCAGGCCCTAATTCCTCACATGCAAACTATGGGATGTCGTTCTATCGTCCTTCTTGAAAGCGGAGAATCACCCCGCTCTTGGCTGGAACTCGGAGTGAATGGCATTTTTTATCGTCAATCGAGTTCTCTCGCACTCATTGACTGTGTGCAAAAGGTTTTGAAAAACGACAGGTATCTGCAGATGCCGGCTGATATTTTGGCGTCTCTTTATCGGCAAGCAATCAGCAGCCAAATCTTCAGTATGCTTTCTCGCAAAGAAAGGCTGATTGTTGCCTATGTGCTGCAGAACTGGAAAACCAGCGATATTGCCGCGAAGATGCAGACCACTGAACAGACAGTTAAGAATCATCTGCGCAGCGTTTATCGTAAGACAGGAACATTTGATCGATTGAGTTTGGCGCTTTTTGCTGCGCAAAATCAATTGTTTCCTTCAAATCTGCTATCAGATACGGCTTAATCTTGCCTCCGGCAGTGGCGAAGCGAAGGCCGAGAGCAGGACATTCAAATGTCAGATCTTCTGGAGTTCAAAGACACGGGCAAACGGATGCTGGCTGATTCCCTCAATGCAAGAGATAAAATGGCGGAGCTTCGCGATGGAAACGCTCCTGGAAGGTGGGATTCAATGTAAGGGCATTTCGCTTGCTGATTGTGCTTGACCTGCCGCTGATGAGAGAAATCAGGCTGGAGCGGGGTCATCGGGAGTTCCCCCTCGGTAGCTGAGATAATCGTAGTCCCACCGCAGCGTGGCGCGGACATCTGCCAAGCTGAAGTCCGCTTCGGAGACCAACGCATAATCGACGACCTCGATTCCATCAATATTGTCGAATTCCCGTCGGATCGCCTCAGTCAGTTCCAACGCCCTGGTTTCCAATTCTCGCTGTTCGAAGATTTCCTCTCGCGCCGTGAGCCGCATGATTACTTGATACGGTTCCTCCGCAGGAATCTCTTCTGCCGGATCAACCCGCAGAAAGATTCCGGTGATCAGGGTTCCCCCACGTTTCAGGGCTGTTTCAATTCTCATCATCGACCTCTTAGCGGTGGCTAAACGTTCATTGAAGCCATCCGGGAATGCACTACGGAGATACCGATTTGCGGTCCATCGGATGATGGTTCGAATCAGGTCCTCTTCAAGATTCAAATCCCGAGGCACATGACCCAGGAGGCATTCGCGCGGGGCATAGCTCCGCTCGTGCATTTTGATCTCGTATGTTTGATTGGCAACCGTGAATTGCAGCCGACGTGGATTTTTAGCGTGGAACAGATTGCCGTCCGCTTCACCCACTATTCGAGCGATATGAAGCTCAATATCCGGCTCAGCATCATAATCGTGGTGCAGGATGTCACAGTCCTGCGTAAGAAGGATGTAGAGTGCCTCGGGATCAACAACCCGCAAATGAGCGGCAAGTGCTTCGTGGGGAACGATGCTGCCTTGCCGCCAACGACGATCCGGAATTTGCGGGTTTGTGGCCAGTTACCTTGCTCCTCACTTTACTCAGAACTTGGTGATTTGATCAAAACGCTCATCTTCTTGGGCAGAGGAAAGCGGCTTGAACCCGCGCTGCTTGGCAACTTCACGAACACTGCGTACACGTTTGGATTTAGCCATCCGCTCAGACTGTTCGCGCATCAGTTCCAAAGCTCGGTTGATCGCTGCCATTTCAAGTGTCTCGCGAACAAGGTAATCCATGAGATTGACATCCCCCTCAATGGGCTCACGCAACAGCTTGCCAAGAGGCTGCTTCGACATTTCATGCCAGGTACGCGCGACCTGATAGAGTTTTCTGATTCTTCCCTTGTTCTCCTGTTTCGGATCCCACTTGCCGTCTAGCCAGGCATAGACCGTCGGGCGCTCGACCAGCAGTATTCTCGATAGGTCGGTCGTGTTTAGTGACAGGTAATGACGTACAAAAGCAAGCTGCCTACCGATATCTAGCGGCGCAGCAACGCCAGATCCCGTCGCTGGACCTATCAGCGGAGGATTCCGTACTACGATGTATGCCCCACTCGCGGAGAATAAGTTCTGCATCGTTCCCGCCCAGAGAGGCTCGCCGCCGGTACCGTAGTAGGTCGTTTGGACGAGACTCTCAAGAGCCCGATCATAGAACGCAAAGAGCCCTGGCTCTGTTTCGTGCCTCCCAGTGACATCAGTGATATCTATGAAATTGATTGCGGGTACACTTCTCTGAACATCACAAAGAACTGACGCAGGAAGATGCGGAAATGAACGCTTCGCAGAAATTGGCTCAGATTTTAATGCCTGCAACATTCTCTCTTCCCCATTTCTTGAGTGCCGCTGCAGTTACCGAATCTCTGAAAATGATATCGAGGCCGTCATGAAGATTCTCAAGAGTTTCAAGGATTTCCTCAATCACGAAATCGCTCTTATAGTCAGCTGCATGATCAAAATCGAGCAGTGAAGCTCGACCTGGTAAGGGATCGGGGCGATAACTATAGTTCAACGAAAGGCCTGCCAGATCTGGAGGTAGCATGTTCCTAATCTGCGGCGGGTAGTGCCGTGCGACCAGCCGCCCATAGGGAGTTTTTCCCTCGAAGTGAAAATTAAATGATCCCTCTGATACACCTATTTCGGCTTGGTTATAGCCCAAAAGACGCGGCGCCAGATAATCCTTCAGTTCTTCTCCGGTCTCCAGCTCGATCAAATCCACATACCGTAAGCCGATCCGCTCATGCAACTGAAGGTCAGCGGCACCGTGGATGGTCTCTAGGGCAAGCCCAATGATCGAGTGAAAATTATCGAAAGTCGTATAGCGGTTGGTATGAACGGCAATCGATTTTGGAGTCAGAACGATCGCCGTCCGTCCCTCCTTGTCTTGGAATTCATATCGCGACAACGGGCTAATGACCGGTCGAGCGCCAATAGCCTCAAAGACAAGTTCCGGTACCTGCGCGTTCGCGTAACCTGGAAATCCATTCTTGCGCAGTTTTTCTTGGATCTCTGGGACATAGCGCTCTATCGCAACGACAGCAGAAATATTCACCTGCGCGACCACGTAGATCAGGGGTGATCCGGGAAGTCTCAGTGGTGGATGGGTTCTTTTCATCTCAAGCAACTTTACACACGACTTTACAGATTTTCAATATAATAGACGCATGCGGCCCGGAAAGGATGCTTCCGAGACCCAAATTGGGGCCTGAATGCACCCGGGAGGCCGAAGTGGATGCAAAGTGGCACCTTCCACCTGATCCCTTGGCAAAAACATTAAGGATATGTCGTGCAACTCTCTCAGGAGACATCCCGCGCAGCAGATTACTTCCGCAATATCTCTGAAAGCGGCAAGACGCTGAAACTGTCCGATCCGCAACCGGCTCAGTAATGGCAATTCCTACGCCTTCATCGTCACCGCGTATGGAAAAGAGTCAGACTTTTGTCTCACACGTGAGCAACTCGACGATGTCCCAGGTACCAGAGAATATCGAGACGCAGCCAATGACCTCGCGCGCAATTTTCGAGTTTCGGTCCAAGAACTGCAATCCAAACCTTTTCGGCAACTTATCGGGTGATCGACGGTTCGACCTCTTCGACTGAGTAAGGGAACAAATGCGGGGTTACAGATTTCTCATAGACGACGACAGCCAGGCCGCTTCGTCCTATTTCCGAGAGAAGCGCGTAGTTACATTTGCTCAGGCGAAGTTGAGCCAGTCTACACGCGATTCTTCCGTTGTTGTTAGCGCTCACCAGTCGGGATACATTATTGTCACCGCAAACGGTCCCAATTTTGAAAGGGAAATCAGGCGATATCTTCAGAAGTCACAGCGCAAGTCTTGCTATGACCTATTCGGGCTTGTCGTCATCCCTAACCACGCTGCAATCCATGCCCGCGTTCTTCCCAGATTGGCCGAGAAACTTCGGTACCAGGGCAAGCGAATCTCATGGGAGGACGTTTGGCAGGAGAACTACTTTGGTGAGCGTCCATATAGGTTCGGGAACTGGGCAGATGTTTCTATTGCAGAAAGCTCTTGAATGTTGGAGATGCAACCCAAGAAGTCACCGTTCGGTCCAGCCGACCTGCTGGTTCCCAATAGCGCATATATACTTCACGCTACGGTCTGCACAAACTGCAGGTTGCTTCCAGAGATCTCCGACATCCATCCTCACTCGCCCCCACTTTAGCCCCACAGTAACGATTTCTCAGGGCTCTTTTGCGGGACTTACAGCGCCAACCGCTCCCGCTAAGTCCTTGGAAATTCCGTAAATAATTTATTTTGGGAGCAGAGGGTCGGGGGTTCGAATCCCTCCGCCCCGACCATTGAGATCCTGCTATTGATTCAAGCGAGGCGGCCTATCTCGGCCGACACACCCGCCTAGTTCAGTTTCGTCGGATGGATTGGATCTGCGGATGCTGCTGGCATGGCAAGAGGGCATAAACGACCTGCGGGCAAGGTCTTCGACGGAATCTCCGATGTACCACGGCTTCAATCGCCACGATCCGTGGTCGGCCGTTCGCCTCTCTTGGGTGGTCGAGCAAGGGCCACAGGGAAGAAAATCTGATCACTCGCGCCTCAGGCGCGCATAATTGGCCTGGCGCTCGATCTCTACAGCCATGGCCCCTACGAATGAGTACGGCCTCATCGAATGCCCGCGGTACAGCGGCAATCAGCTTGCTCGAATAAAGCCGACGCTTGGACTTTGAAAATTAATGAGATTGGGCAGCAAGGAAGCAATACTGCTTGCTGGCACGCCAAACCAGGTCGCGAGCTCGGCCAAGACCTGCGTAAGAGATGTAGTGGGTAGCAAGCGTCCAACGGTATCAACATCGTCTGGGCCGCCCAACTCCAGTGTTGGGAAAGTGCCGTATACAGATCCGCCTTGCACTGGCCCACCCATCACGATCTGGTGGCCTCCCCAGGCATGATCGCTGCCTCCAGAAGAATTCGCCATCAGCGTCCGGTTGAAGTCCGACAAGGTCAGCAACACTACGTTATTCCAGATTCCGAGCTCTTCAGCGGCCTGCTTCCAAGAGGAGAGTCCACTGCTCAGGTTCTTTAACAGCTGCGCGTGATAATCCAATTGTGTCGCGTGAGTGTCGAAGCTCCCAAGCCCTACGAAGAACACTTGGCGCGGAGCACCAACCTTATCTCTTACCTGGATCAGTTGCGCCACTTGCTGTAGAGCTGAGCCAACGCCTGGTGAGAATTGAGTCTGCAGAGGCGACACACCCGAAAGGACTTGAGCATATGCTTGGTTCTCTTGATTAATGGTGTTTATAATGCTTGCGTCTTGTTGCACAAGCACAACACTGTTTTCACATGCCGCGATCTTCGCAGCAGCCTCTTGCACGGCAGCGCATGCGGCGCCTTCCTGGCATGCACTCGCTCCTGGATTACTGGGCGCGATAAATCCTGTGGACTGCGGCCCGTTAATAAAGACAGTGCCACCCGCATATGATATGGCCTGGGGGAGCACCCCCCCTTTACAGTTTGTTGGCAACGCATCGATGAAACTTCCTCCCCACCCATTGCCGGCCCCGGATACAAAGGCGCCTGTCTGCATGAGGGACTGCTGATCCGGATGAGAAAAGAGATTCTGGGGTAAGGGTACCGAGCCAGCGAGGTACTGATTCTTCGATAATGGGGTAACCAGCGGGCCCATGTTAACGACGAAGGCCAAGTCCTTTTGAGCAAACATCGTTTGCACTTCAGGCATACTGGGATGGATTGCATATGGTAAGCCCTGCAAGGGAAGTAACTGCGATTGCCCTAAGGCCAGGGAACCGCGGCTCTTTGAATACAGGGCGTAGTTTGTTGCATCAAAGGGTACCAGCATATTGCCAGAGTCGTTGCCGCCATACAGAAACAGGCACACAATGGCTTTGTAGTCGTTACCCGATATAGTTTGTGCAGGCGCATGGGCCAGCGCAGCCAATTGCGAGAAGGCTGCTGCGCCGCTCAGAAATCCCAGGTGCTTTATAAACTCTCTCCGTGATTGATTCATAAGCTCCCCCTTATTGAATGACCCGAAATTGTGGAGATGTTGCCGCCAGATATACAGCAACACGAACCATTTGGTCCGGAGGAAGCCCTTGCAAGGCACCCTCGAACGCAGTCCGCATCGCCGAAGTCATCTGACCGTGATAGAACAGCACGCTGATGGCATCCAGTAGGGCATCGGGCCCTTGCGATGCAAGTGTGCCAAGAGTACCGCTGGCCGAAGTGTCAAAATATATCGTGGCTCCATCGGATTGAGGGCTCATGCGGTTCGTAAGAATATATGCGTCGAGAATCTGCGCCTCATTGAACAGAGTGGCTGGTAGTTCCAACTCAAATTCCGGTGCTGGGATGTTGGCTCCAGAGATTCGATACTGTGGCGAATAGTAACCAAAAACGCTAGGAGCATCATTGGGCTGTTCACCGAACAGATACAAATAGTAGTCGAGGTAGTTGACCGCGCTAATATCATTGGGCGGGCCCAGTAACGATGGATTGAGTGCTCTCGTGACTGCCATGAACCAAAGAATTGGGTCTCTGAGATGGCCGGCATCCGTCCTTTCTGCACTGGGGTCATCCCCAGCACGCGCCTCTGGGTCGAGCAGAATCGCCTGAAGGACGGCTTTCATGTCACCACGCACGCCTGAGCCGTTGTCTTTAAATACATTGACAATCCGCTGCACATAGTCCGGACTGGGGTCACTCTTTACCAGATTCTGGATCAACTGCTTAACAATGAAAGGGGGCAGGTCTGGGTCCTGAAAGATGGCATCCAGAGTTTGTGAAATGTCAGCCTGAGTGTTCTGCCCTGCAGGTAGAACCACACCGTTAATGATGTGCTTTTCGGTGTGATCGTGATATGAATCCAGGATGGCCATCGGACAATTCGCACCGAACACAGTGTTGTCATTCGGTGGCAAATAAATCGGAGCCGATGGAGTTGAACAATCTTCGTTAGCAAACGTAAGACCGGTAAAGACCTTAGCCATGGCTGTGATCTGCGCCTGAGTGTATATGGGAATCGGATTTCCAGATCCATCCACCTGCAAACTTCCATCTTCATTGAGGCGTGAGGTCCCAGTAGAAAATACCTGCAGTAATTCGCGCGCATAATTCTCATTCGGGCGGTCGGTGGGGCTCTGGACCATGTTGTTGACCGAATTCAGAAAGATCCCCATCGCAGGAGACATTGTGACGTCCTGCATGATCTGCCGCCAATTGCTAAATGCATCCTCGCTCAGAAGATTGAGAAAATGAGGAAAATAAAACGATGGCACGCTCGTTAGAGATACGGTCCAAATCTTGGATAATGCAAAGACGACCCGTTGGCGCAGCTGATCCGGGGCAAAGATCATATTTTGTATGAAATAGTCATCGGATGCGCAGTCGGGTATATTTTGGCAGCTTGGGTACATGTGGGCATACTGATCGTAGGTATTCGGCATTTCAGTAACCAATGAGGGCTGCATGGCAAACTGCTCTTGCAGGTACCCATTAATGCCCACGCTTTGTACATGGGAGACAGCCGCGAGAGTTGGCCCAAAGCTCGCCTGATCCAGAAGTCGCGTCGCAGCGGTGATCGTTGCTGCTGGTTGCGGGATTGCGAGCGTAGCCACGTTTGACGAAGCTGATCCGGGATCAGGATTCGTCACCTGGACGGGAATGCTATTCATTTGAAGACTCAATGTCGATATTCGAGCGACCATTGAAGTAGAGGTAATAGAGCTTGGCGTCACCGCTGTCTGGCCGATGAGCAACGTGGATCCGGGGACAAAGCCGGATCCTTTCACTGTGATCGATGATGCTAACTCGCCCACATCCACGGACACCGTGCTGATAGATGGTATTGGGTTAATCACCGATACGCTGACCGACGCCGCAATGCTCGGATTGCTGGCGAGGTAGGCAGATATCGTGGCTACTCCGACTGACCCCGTAACTGGAGGTGCTGTGTAAAGACCCGCAGAAGAAATTGTTCCGCCACCCGTCACTGTCCACACCACAGACGGGCTTGAAGCACCTGTATCGGTGATTGCATACTGTGCTGTTCCGCCAAGGCGTACCTGTGCCGGGCCAGTAATCGACAGTGTTGGGGCTCCTGTCCCGCCTTTGCTTCCGCATCCGATACAATATCCAGCAAAAATTAAAGGCAAGAGAGCTCTTCCTATACACGAATACACACGTATAGCCATAGGCAAAATCCTTTAAGGCTCACATTTCTGACTTATGGTTGGTTCATCGTCGATCAAGAACCGTGAAATCAGGGCGCACCAACTTGCGCCATCGGCAAGCAATGAGGGCTGGGTCGTCCGAAGTGCTGGTTCAATCGGTAGACGAATGCGTCGGCTGGAAACCAGCAAATGGGCTCGCGTGAGTTTTCGGCAAGGCAGTAATAACAGCAAGAAGAAATGTGCATGATGTTCCTTTAGTGTCGAGCTGACATCTTCTGCTCACAGGAATGTGCAGGCTTCTTGCCAAACTGCGACCTTTCCGTAAACGGTTCAAACAAAACGACTTGTTCGGAAAAGGGAATTGGCGGTGAAGAGGGCTCATTCCCAAAATGGGAAGCTGAATCAAGCCCTGCCTTTTAAGTGATTGATATTGTTATGCGGTCCATACTTCCCAGAATGGGACATCAGAAATACGCGTCCCATTTCAGGACATCCCGCCGGCGGGCTGGAAACCGCTCTGCCAATTCAACTCATGGGACATTTGATCAGGTCCATTTTCATCGGATCGCGCCGGCGATTTCCAGATTGCATCGCGGAAGGCACATACCAGCGCGCTTGACATCCTCCCCGGCCTGAAGGCCGGAGATTCCTACAGCGCTCAGGCGCGGCATCGAGCCGCCCCTGAGTCGCTTCGGTGGGTTCCTGCTGCTGGCGACCCTACTGCATCGCTCACTTCACAAGCGATCCGGGCTGTGCTTTCGCACCCGACGCAAGCGTGCGCCATGTCCTGCCCTTCGTCTCGCAATTTTTTCATCCCGCGAGAGAGGATGTTGATTGCGGCGACGACATCGGCGTTTTCCTCGAAACCACATTCTACGCACTCAAACCGGGCTTGTGTCTGGCGGTTGTCCGTCGAGACATGGCCGCAGCACGGGCAGGTACGGCTCGTGTTCTGCGGCGGTAGAACAATGAGCCAGCCGCCACGCCACGCCAGCTTGTAATCCAGTTGGCGGCGAAACTCAAACCAGCCCTGATCGAGGATGGATTTGTTCAGGCCAGACTTGGCCCGAACATTCCTGCCCGGTTTTTCGGCCGCGCCTGCCGCCGACTTAGACATATTCCTGACCCGCAAATCCTCGATACACACCATCGCGTGGTTTTTGCTGATCGTGGTTGAGGTCTTATGGAGGAAGTCGCGGCGGGCGTTGGCGATGCGGACATGAATCTTCTGGACGCGGGCTTTCGCCTTTTTCCAGTTGTTGCTGAATTTCACCTTGCGACTCATCGCCTGCTGCTCCTTGCGCAAGGCTGTTTCGTGCCGCTTGAAGCTGTTGAGCGGGGCAACGAACGTGCCGTCCGAGAGAGTGGCGAATCGGGCAATGCCCATGTCGATACCGACCGCGCCACCCTGCGGCACGGGCTGCTCGACCTCGCGCGCGGTCTGGATGCTCACGAACCATTTGCCGCACCGATGGCTCACGGTGACGTTTTTCACCCTGCCCAGCGCCTCCCGGCTGTTGCGGTAGCGCAGCCAGCCGAGCTTGGGCAGCAAGATGCGGTTGTTGTGCTGCTCCAGTTTGATCTGTTTCGGGTCGGGGTAGCGGAAGCCGTCCGACTGGCCTTTCTTCTTGAAGCGCGGGAAGCCGGCCCGCTTGGCGAAGAAGTTGGAATACGCGCGCTCCAAGTCCTTGAGCGTTTGTTGCAGCGGGTGGATGGGCGCATCAGCCAGCCACGCTGTGTCCGGGCTGTTGCGCCATTCGGTGAGCAGCTTGCACAGGCCCGCATAACCGAGCTTCTTCTCACCTTGCTCGTAGCGTTCTTTCTGCAACGCCAGCGCCTTGTTGAACACGAACCGGCACGATCCGGCGAAGCGGCGCATTTGGCGCTGCTGTTCGCCGGTTGGCATCAGTTCGTATTGGAAGGCTTGGAGTCGCTGCATAACGATATGCGGCATGGCAGGCATTGCGTTTTCAAGATGCACGTTCACTTGGTCTTTGTATCGAAGTATCGTCGCGACGTGTTCGATGGCGACGCCATCAACCGGCTGCGCACGATGTTCGCCAAAGTCTGCGCCGACTTCGAGGCGCAACTGATCGAGATGGACGGCGAGGACGATCATGTGCATCTGCTGGTCGAGTACCCGCCCAAGGTTGCCGTCTCCAATCTCGTGAACAGCCTCAAGGGCGTTTCCAGCCGCCTGCTGCGCAAGGAGCGGCCCGACATCCAGAAACGCTACTGGCGTGGCGTTCTCTGGTCGCCGTCTTACTTCGCCTCATCTTGCGGCGGAGCGCCAATCTCCATCGTGCGGCAGTACATCGAACAACAGCAGACACCCCACTAAAACCCAAGGACGGCTACGCCGTCCGCGCTATCCTTCCCCGCCCTGAACGGCGGGGCTTGCCGCGCACCGGATCAGAAATCGAGAGTTGCAATTCATAATTCTTATCGCCTTACACTCGCTGAGAACACGGCCCAAGAATAATGGCGTCCTGCTGCCGGAAGCAGGGCCTTTGCCTAGCGAATCCGCATAAAGTATAGTAGTGAATATCACTACTATGGAGGTTGACATGGAAAAGGCTGTTTCGGCGGCAGATGCCAATCGCAGATTCTCTCAACTACTGCACGGCGTGCGGCAAGGGCGTAGCTATATCGTGACCAGTCACGGAAGACCCGTAGCGAAAATCTCTCCTGCCGACGAACCTGGAAATATCGAAGCCGGTGCGCGGAAGGCCCTTCTCGACCGTTTGCGTCATCAGACCGCGGTAAAAATTGGCCGCTGGACCCGGGACGAACTGTATGAGGATGCACGGTGAAAGTTGCACTGGACACAAACATTCTGGCCTATGCCGAAGGCATAAACGGCACCTCCATGAAGAAGGCGGCGGTGGATCTTGTGCGCAAATTGCCCCAGGCTTCCGTGGTATTGCCGGTACAGGCGCTCGGCGAACTTTTCCATGTATTGGTTCGCAAAGCAGCCCGCCCGCCAGCCGATGCACGAGCCGCAATCCTCAGTTGGCGCAATGCGTTTGCGCTGATTGAAACCTCGGCTGAAATCATGCTGGCCGCTTCCGATCTTGCGGTCAACAACCAATTAGGCATCTGGGATGCGGTCATTGTTTGCGCGGCTGCAGAGGTGGATTGCCGAATTCTTTTATCCGAGGACATGCAGGATGGATTTATCTGGAAAGGTGTGACAATCATCAATCCGTTTGCACGGCCCAGACATCCTCTGCTGGAAGCATTGTTAAATCAAAACTCATAGAGTGATATGCTCTGCGCTTACGCGATACGCGATTCTCGTGAAATGTAGAAAATCATGACTGTGTCCTGCCTAACAAATGCATCGACCAAGGCGGGATAAACATTCAATGGCACGGAGGGTCGTGAAGGTTTGGGTACACGGAAGTGTGCTAGCATTTCGGGATATGCCGAACCTCAGAATTCTCTCTACTCTTTCATACGTCCTTGTCATGCTCAGCTCAGCGGCATTTGGGCAGAGCGGCACTACCAGGTTTAAGTCCGGCGAATGGCAAATCAACTCGACTGTGACCGCCGATGGACGGGCCATTTCTTCACAGCAACGCGTCCGACTTCTGGAAGCAGCAGCACGCCAATATCCAATATGCAGTGCGATGCTCCTGTTGTGACCTCTGTGCCCAGCGGCGTCCATGTCCAGCTTTCCTGCCACGGCAGTTCCGATGGGCAGACCTTGAGCAGTTCCGCCCAAAGCGAAGTCGGCGTAAGCGGCCCCAAAATGGCCTGTCGCTACATGGGTTATTGTGTCGGATTTTCCAGAAAACGTATTTTGGAGTGCCGGTCTTGAAATGTACCAGTGAATCAGCGAGAACTGGACAAGGAGAGGACAGATGGCACGGAGGCGTTATACGCCGGAGCAGGTGGTGAACCTGCTGCGGCAGATTGAAGTGGCAGTAGCGAACGGGAAAGCGACGGAGCAGGCTTGCAGGGATGCTGGAATCGTGGAGCAGACCTACTACCGCTGGCGTAGAGAGTACGGCGGCATGAAGGTGGACCAGGCGCGGCGGCTGAAGGAACTGGAGCAGGAAAACGGTAAGCTGAAGCGCCTGGTGAGCGAGTTAAGCCTGGAGAAACTGGTACTCAAGGACATCGCATCGGGAAACTTCTAAGCCCTGAACGACGCCGTCGTGCGGTATTTCATGCGCAGCAACAGTATGGGATGGCGGAGCGGCATGCGTGTCGATTGGTGAATCAGCCACGCGGCACGCAACGCTACCAACCGACACAGCGAGCCGACGAAGATCAACTGACGCAGGCCATCATCGCATTAGCCAAACAGTATGGGCGATATGGTTACCGCCGGGTCACAGCGCTGCTCAATCATGCAGGCTGGCCGGTGGGCAAGGATCGGGTCGAGCGTATCTGGCGTCGCGAGGGGCTGAAAGTACCGAAGAAGCAGAAACCACGCGGGCGGTTGTGGCTCAACGATGGATCGTGCGTAAGGCTGCGGCCAACGCACAGAAACCATGTGTGGAGCTATGACTTCGTGAGCGTGCGTACCCATAATGGTCGCAGCGTGCGGCTGTTAAACCTGATCGATGAATACAGCCGCGAATGTCTGTTGATCCGCGCCGAACGACGCTGGACCTCGGCCCGGGTGATCGAATCCTTGGCCGATGTGATGATTGAGCGTGGCGTGCCTGAGCACCTACGTTCGGACAACGGCCCCGAGTTCGTAGCCAAAGACCTGCGTCAGTGGCTGATCAACACGGGCGCGAAGACACTGTATATCGAACCTGGCTCGCCATGGGAAAACGGCTATTGCGAGTCGTTCAACTCGAAGCTCCGGGATGAGTTTTTGAATGGAGAGATTTTCTACTCGCTGAAGGAACTGCGCGTGCTGGCCGAACGCTGGCGCGTCCACTACAACACAGTTCGGCCGCACTCGTCGCTGGGGTATCGGCCACCAGCACCAGAAGCACGGCTCACAAGCAACAAGGGGCATGGAGAAGTGGAAACCGCTACGCGTTTCCCACTTCTCCACACCCCCGACGGCGGCTATCTGAAATCAAAGATAACTGCGCTACACTAACTCTTCACTGGCACAAAAGATCCGGCTGACCAATCTAGTGGTGTCACAGCGGCTTGCGTCACCGTTTTGACTTCGATCGGCAATGTGATCGACACGGGCGTGGAAGCGCGAGGCGTTCTCACGGCGACAACAAGTGCGCAACGATGCACTGGACCCGTGGCTGTTGTCTCGACTACACAGTTCGATAGGCTCGTCCCGCTGACCGCGGCCGTGGCCTTCTGCGGTACCTCTGCAGCTGCCATCGTTCCGGCACAGGACGCCACGAGAATCAGGAAAGCAATGGTGCCGGGGAGTAGTGGCTGTAACCATGGGCTGTCAACCATAGGCTGCTCACTCAGGAGGGTGCCGGATACCTCGTCAGAAGCGCGTTTTGTATTGTTCAATGCCGGCCCCCCCTGCAATTTCCCAGTCTCGAAAATCAGTGTTTGCCAACCTCTGCTTCTCGGGATGAGCATCCGGTAAAATCAGAACTGAATATAGGTTGCCGACCTCCCTGGCTACGTGAAGGAGTATTTCTCTCGCCGTCTTATTGTGCAGATCCTGCACGATGAGTGACGGCGACAAATTGTCCGGAAGGGAGAACCCGTTTAGTAAGCCTCCGCTTCCTGAAACGTGCAGTGCCGCGGCAGCTACAGCATTTGGAAAACTGAGTTTAAACAGGCTCAGGTTGTTTGGTATCTGGTACTCTGGCACCACTTGGTTCATCGGATTTGCCGAATCCCTCAGCAGTGTTTTTTGTGCAATGAGGAAGACGCCGTCTTTTCTGGTCCAGACATACCCGGGACATCTCGCTACAATGGCGGTAACCACAGCGGACGCATCCATGGTCGGCTTTATCTGCACTGACAAATTAGATGGAACGGGATCCACGAGCTCAGCTACAACCGACACATGGAAATGTTGGTCCACCATCAACAGTGCCTGGGGCAAGTTGCCGTGGAATGTTGCATCGCGCGAAGTTTGGCAGCTGCAGAGAGTCGCGACTGCGAAAACACAAATGAAATAGCGTGACATAGGTCTCCTATTGCACCGTGGGCGGGCCTGGGCAAGTGTATGTAACAGTTCTTGTCTGAACAGAAAGTCCGTTTGCTTTCCATGTCTGACTGACCTGTAAAGTGCAGGAGCCAGTTGGTTGACCGTTGGCATTGGCTGGCATACAACTGCTAGAGCACATCACCAAATAGTCAGGCGTGGGGAAGCTCCCATTCGCCAGGGTTTGGCCACTGGAAGCTGTAGGTGTGCTGGGCACGCCGGCACAGTTGTTACTGATTTCTGAAAAGCTCTCGACAACGGGCATTCCAGCAAATTGGATTGCATTGCCGTTTTGATCCTTGACCGTATACGTGATTTGCGCTTCGTCTGTTGTATAGGCAAGGGCCGGCGCCATTTGCGTACACGAAAATGACACAGTGGCGGGACTTGCGCTCAGACTTGTCGGTTGCTGCGCTGTTACGCTCTGCGTTGCCGTTCCGGATTGACCATTCAATGTGTACTGAACTGTGATAGTTGAGCTACCTGCCGATGCTCCCTGAACGGTTACTTTTGCCCCGGTCGAATCCTGCAGTGTCACGGCAGAACTACTGGATGACCACGAATAGGTGCCGCCGGATGGAGTACCGGTTGCGGTCAACTGGATCGTGTTGATTCCTCCGGAGCCCGATGCTGTCACCGGAACATTCTGAGGACCGCTGATGGTCACCGACGGTGTAACATTCCCCTGGCCGACTACAGGAACATTGCTTAGCGGACATGTCTGGCCATCTCTGACAGGCCCATAGATGATGTTTGTCAGTACGGAGTTAGTGGATGTTGAGCCGATGCTGATGCCAGTCAGATGACGGGGCGTCATCGTCAAGATGGATGTATCCCCAGACCACCAGCTACTGGCATAACCATCAAGATTCACCCAGCCGCCTCCACAGGCGTTCATTCCCTGGACATCGATCCCGCCCTCCTCGTCAACTCCGACGTAAGCAATTGCGGGAAGCAATTCAGCGCCGCGATAACCACAGCATACCATGCAGCCGTAGGTGGCATGGCCATAGGTCTTGTCGGTAACGACTTTACCCTCGTAAAGCGAGGGGGATGGCTTATCGGATACATCGAGTAGTTGATAGGCACCGGTGGTCAAGTTGCGCGGAAGAACATTACCCGCATCATCCGGTACGCCGTTGTAGATCAGATTACCCACGTCGATCCTGGCCTGCCCGGTAATTTGTACCAGTGAGAGTGTTAGTGCATTCCGGCAGGCGGCTTGCTCTTCAGCGTACAACGCAGAAGCGGTGCCACTTTCTCATCGGAGATGCTCGGCGGGCGCCCCGGCCGCAACTCATCGTAGAGTCCCTGAATCCGATGCTCGACAAAACGCTGCCGCCATTTGCCTACCGTTGCTTTCGACCAATCGAGAGCCAACCCTCCGCCTTCAAAGGCTCAGTTCTGGCCGAAGACTAACATTCCTTCTGGTACAAGAAAACCGAGGCCGATCATGAATGTCCTTTAAAGCATATGCGTTGAACTCTTGGCGTCAAGGCTGAATTGGGTTTCCACTGTGCCAGTTGACCGACAGAGGCAGACGTTGTTTCGGTGCTGTCCATTGAAGATTTCACGACTCAGGTGCACTTCGCGCAACTAGCTTCCTTGCGAGTTCAAGAGTATCCACCGGCCAGAAGCTCTCGGGTCGCGGACGACGGACGCGGGGCTCTCCAGCCTTCGGGCGGCAACTCAGTATCTTCTCGACCCACTGCCTAGGCACGGCATCGCGACCATAGGCGGCACCCAAAAGGGCTCCGGCGATAGCGGCGTTTGTATCCGTATCCCCGCCTCTCATCACCGTGTCCACGACCCCTTCCTCTAGCGAAGGCGCATGGAGCAACTGCCATAGAGCATTCTGAATCGCGATGATGACCCAACCTTGCTGATGCACGTAATCGGCTGGTACGCTGTCTGCCGCATTGAGCACCGCATTCATCAGTGTCTTCTCAACCTTCAGTTCTGTTGCCCAAACCTTGATGTCCTCGTACACTTCCTGTGGGATCTTCTGGCCGGAAACGAACTGGGCGATTGCCATGGCGAACAATGCGTTGGCCTGGAGACAAACTGGATGGGGATGCGTCAGCGCTGCATCCTGCTGGGCTAACCGTGATGTTCTCTCAAGGTCACAGTTCCAGCAAAATATTCCCAAGGGGCTAATTCGCATCAACGCTCCATTTGCTTGGCTGTCCGGGTTGGGTCTGCCTCGGAGCCCCGCCGACACAGTGTTACCGCAATCGAAGGGATGTGAGTTGAGCCAGAACAGGTAGGCTTTGCGTGCTTCCTCGGCGTCGTATCGGCCCTCCTTAACCAGCATCCTTGCCAGCATCAGCGCCATTTCGGAGTCATCGGTTGGCTGTCCAGCGATGGTGTCCCATGTCCCCCCATCGGCAAGCTCTCTAACACCATCGGGATAACGACAGCGGATGTCTGACGGTGACTGGAACTCAACAAGGCTTCCGAGGGAATCGCCAGCAATCTGCCCGAGGAGACAACCTTCCGCACGCGAGAGGATTTCAGCATCGACGTTCATGACTGTGACCTTCAACTTCAATTATCAGTCCGCCGGGCACGCACTCAAATGTGGAATGCCGCGTCACCTAGAAAGCCCACAGCGCCTGGGACAATGGCGCGAAGGTCCGCTTGAGTTAACGCTTCCAGCTTCCTCGCCGTAAATGTCAGATATTCCCTCGACCACACCCTACCGTTCTGATTGAGAATCCGAAAGCGTACCAAGGGCAATGCGGCTGCATCGAACACAACAGAGCAGGGGAACTCCTCTGCGGCGATGGTGCAGATCCTATCAACGATGCTGGAGCGCGAGTCAAACACGACTGAATTGTAGTGCCGGCAGGAAGGAATGCAAAGGCGCCCCCTCAACCTGTGACTTCGAAGACCGAGCAGGTGGCCTGAGTGCGTTCGTTGTTTCCGTGGGGAGGCCGGGAGCCATGCTGGTAGGTACGGTGGCACCAGGAAAAAAGAATCGTCATGTAGCGGTTTTACTGGTACCAAATGTCTGCTTCTGGCCTTGGGGCAGGGAACTTGCAAGGGCACATCAGTTCTGCTTCTGGAAGAGCGGATCAAATTCAAGTTCTATGATTTGCTCCTGCACGCGCACCTGCACAGGATCGAGGGACTCGACGATCCAGTCTGCATCTTTCAGGTCTTCAACGGTGTGGGAAAAGAGGGTGGCGAGCACTTTGCACCCGGCAGCGTGACCTGCTTTTGCTCCTGAGGCCGAGTCTTCAATTACGAGGCACTCTTCCGGTTTTTTCCCGAGCAGGGCAGCGCCTCTGAGATAAGGTTCTGGGCTGGGCTTGCCATGAGTCACTGTATCTCCGGTGACGATGCGCTCCGGAATGGGGACGCCAGCCTGGCGAAGACGCACGCGGGCCAGCCTGTCCGTGGCCGAGGTGACGATGGTCCAGGACGATGGGGGTAAGACATCGAGGATGCGGCAGACGCCTTTAAGGACCTCGATGTCTTCTTTGTCCTCGACTTCGATCTGTTCAATCAGTCGAAGCTCCTCGATGTCATTGAGATCGGGACGCAGCAGGCGCACCGTTTCAATCGCACGGCGTCCGTGAGCCGTCCTGATGGCCAAGGACGGGTCCACACCGCGCTTCTCTGCCCACTTGCGCCAGCTCCTTTCGACAGAACCCAGGGAGCTGACCAGGACGCCGTCCATATCAAACAGAATTCCACCAACTTGCAGCTTCACTTCGGTCATCCTCCGGATAAGCGGCGTCCTTTTTCAGGCGGGAAAGCGAGTCAATACTTCACAATTTTTGCAAAAGATTGGGGATCAAGGCTCGCCCCGCCGACGAGTGCGCCATCAATTTCAGGCTGGTTGAGCAGCGAGGAGGCATTCTCCGGCTTGACGCTGCCGCCGTAGAGGATGCGGATACCATCGGCAACTTCGCGGCCCAGAATGCGGGCAATTTCGCTGCGAATGGTAAGGTGTGCCTCGGCGGCGATCTCCGGGGTGGCGGTCTTTCCGGTCCCGATGGCCCAGACTGGCTCATAGGCGATGACGATGGGCTGCGCCTCTTCTGGCTTGATTCCCGCCAGAGCCAGCGATACCTGGCGGCGCAGGACATCATCGGTCTGTCCAGCTTCGCGTTCGGCGAGGACCTCCCCGATGCAGACAATGGGTACGATCGTATGCTTGAGGGCGGTGATGAGCTTTTTGTTGACGGTCTCGTCGGTCTCGTTGAAGTACTGACGGCGTTCGGAGTGGCCGATGATGACGTGGGTCGCACCGATGGCTTTCAGCATCACGGGCGAGGTTTCTCCGGTGTAGGCGCCTTCATCAGCAAAGTGCATGTTCTGACCGCCAACGGCGATGTTGGATCCGGCAACGGCAGGAATGACGGTGCTCAGAGAGGTGTCCGATGGACAGAGGACGATCTCGTCGCGGTTGTGCCCGGCAACAAGTGGGAGAAAGGTCTGCACATATTCCGCGGCCTGGGCCGGGGTCTTATACATCTTCCAATTGGCTGCAATGAGAGGTTTGCGCATTTGTCTTTTCTTTCTAGTTGAAATGAACTGCGCGGTGGGGCCGCGCAGTTTCAGCCATTTATTTTTCCGTCAAGGCTTCGACGCCAGGCAATTTTTTGCCTTCCAGAAACTCAAGGGATGCGCCGCCGCCGGTGGAGATGTGCGTAATCTGATCAGCCACGCCGGCCTGTTTTACAGCGGCTACCGAATCACCTCCGCCGACGATGGAGATGGCCTCACTGTTTTTGGCCACGGCCTTGGCCACCTGAGTGGTCCCTTTGGCAAATGCCGGCATTTCAAAGACGCCCATGGGGCCGTTCCAGACCAGGGTGCGGGCCTCGGCGATCTCTTGGCTGAAGAGCTCGACCGTTTTGGGGCCGATGTCAAGGGCCATCCAGTCCGCTGGGAAAGCTGCATCTCCGGCAAAGGTTTGGGTCTTGGCGTCGGGTGCGAACTTGTCAGCCAGGACGTGGTCCACGGGCAGCAGGAAGCGGACGCCCTTTTCTTCAGCCTTCTTCAGGGCGTCTTTGGCAATGTCCAGCTTGTCGGCCTCGACAAGGGACTTGCCGACGTCCTGCCCTCTGGCTTTGAGGAAGGTGTAGGCCATGCCGCCGCCGATGAGGAGAGAATCCACTTTGCCGAGAAGATTATCAATGACCTTAATTTTGTCGGATACCTTGGCGCCGCCAAGAATGGCGACGAAAGGCCGTGCCGGCTCAGAGAGGGCCTTGCCCAGGTACTGGAGCTCCTTTTCCATCAGCAGGCCGGCAGCAGACTTGCTCACAAAGTGAGTGATTCCTTCGGTTGAGGCGTGTGCACGATGGGCGCTGCCAAAGGCATCATTCACATAGATTTCACAGAGTGAAGCAAGCTGCTTGGCGAAGCCGGGGTCATTGGCCTCTTCTTCGGCGTGGAAGCGCAGGTTTTCAAGCAGCAGCACCTGGCCTGATTCGAGCTGCCGTGCCAGCTCCCTGGCTACATCACCTACGCAGTCCGGCGAGAAGGCAACATTGACGCTTTCTCCCAGCTGGTGGTCTAGCAGGACGCGCAGCCTGTCAACCACAGGCCGCAGGCTGTATTTGGGATTTGGCTTGCCTTTGGGGCGACCAAGGTGGGAGGCAAGAATCAGCTTTGCCTTATGACGCAGCGCGTATTCAATGGTGGGCAGTGTCTCGCGAATGCGGGTATCGTCAGTAATTTCGCTGCCGTCTTCGGTGAGTGGGACGTTAAAGTCAACACGCATGAAAACGTGCTTGTGCTGAAGATCGAGATCGCGGATAGAGAGTTTCGACATAGATAGACTCACTGGATTTCTGAATTGGAGATGATGGCGTCGGCTTCGATTTCAACACGCCATGATGGGTTTAGAAGTTTTGCCACAACGACCATGGTTGCTGCCGGGCGGATGTTACCAAAGAATTCGCCATGCGCGCGGCCGATGCTTTCCCAGTCCTCAGCATGAGTAAGATAGATGCGCGTGCGGACGACATCTTCAAGCTTTGCTTCGGCCTTTTCAAGCGCATTCTGAATCAGGGAGAGGCACTGGCGGGTCTGGGCGGCAGGTTCAGCACTTTCCGCGCCGACGGGGGCGGTGCCGGACACATAGACGCGATTGCCGACACGCACAGCACGGGAGAAGCCAATGATTGGCTCATAAGGCGAGGAACCTGAGATGTTCTGGCGCATCGGGGTGGCTCCTGGATAGTAAGAATTGTATTGTCATCCTGGGCGGAGCGCTAAGAAGCGCGGGGTCCAGAGACCTGCTCCTGCCTTGAAGAAGCAGGTCCCTGGCTACGCCCGGAAGGGCAACTACGATGATGGATTACAGACCTTTTTTCGCAATATACAGAATGAGGTCGCGAACGCGGTTGGAGTAGCCCCATTCATTGTCGTACCAGCTAATGACCTTTACTGAGTTCCCGATGACTTTGGTCAGGGGTGCATCCACGATGGAAGAGCGGGGATCGCCTTTAAAGTCGCTGGAGACCAACTCGCCGGCCTCATAACCGAGGATGCCCTTCAGCGGCCCTTCGGCAGCCTTCTTGAGTGCCTCATTGACTGACTGCACAGTTGCGGCCTTTTCTGAGATAAAGGTCAGGTCCACGACGGAGACATTGGGTGTGGGCACACGCAGGGCGAAGCCATCGAGCTTTCCGGCCATCTCCGGAATGACCAGCTTGAGGGCCTTGGCGGCGCCGGTGGAGCTGGGAATGATGTTGAGGGCAGCGGCACGGGCGCGGCGCAGGTCTTTATGCGGGAAATCGAGGACGACCTGGTCATTGGTATAGCTGTGCACGGTGGTCATGATGCCGGAAATGATGCCGAAGTTCTCGTGCAGCACCTTGACCACGGGAGCAAGGCAGTTTGTGGTGCAGGAAGCATTCGAGATGATGTTGTGCTTGGCCGGATCATACTTGTCGTCGTTCACGCCCAGGACGATCGTGATGTCCTCATTGGTTGCAGGAGCAGAGATGATGACCTTTTTGACGGAACCTTGCAGATGGGCCTTGGCCGCATTGGCGTCGGTAAAACGCCCCGTTGATTCTACGACGATCTGAGCGCCGACCGAGTCCCAGGGCAGCTTTGCAGGATCTTTTTCCGCGAAGACCTTGATCTTCTTGCCGTCCACGGAGATGAAGTCTTCTCCAGCGCTGATTTCGTTTTGTACGTTACCCAGGATGGAGTCATACTTCAGCAGATGGGCGAGAGTTGCGGGGCTGGTTAGGTCATTGACTGCGACCACTTCGATGTCCGGATTGCCGAGGGAGGCACGAAATACATTGCGTCCAATACGGCCAAAACCGTTGATGCCAACCTTAACTGCCATTTAAAAAGTTCTCCTTAAGAGGTTTTTCGCTGAAAGGTTTAAGTCTTGAGGGCTGATCCAGAGAGTGATGATGGGCCGCCGCCGGAGCGCCACTCAATAATGATGCTAGCACTGTCGTCAATATCAAGAAAGCCTTTGGGGCGAATCAGGAAAATTTATTTTGCAATTTCCCCCGATTTTTGCCGGATGTTTGCTCTGATGGCGTTGGCTGTGGTACATCCACATCATGCGCGAATGGATGCGCGAACGCATGAGAAGACGTCTGAAGCGTGGACCGAACACCTCCGAGTCCACAGGAAAAATCGGGCAGGAACTGCCAGCCAACCAGCCTCCGCCATTGCAGCCAAGCTATGGGGACCAGGTGCAGCATGTGCAAGAAAAGGCAGAAGAAACGGCCACTCCGGTGGAGGCGGCCGGAGCGCCAGCGGCCGAGATCCTGCCGGAGCCAGCCCAGGAGGCAACGGGTAAATTTGAGGTGGAGACCCAGCCCGAGTCACCATCGACTCCTCCGCCAGAGCCCCAGGCGACGCCGCAGCGCAGCCCCCGAGGATATGTTGTTCTGGCCATTGGGCTCCCCGGTTCTGGCAAAACAACGTGGTTCAAGCGGCGCGGCGTGACTCCGTTGTCGAGTGATCTGCTGCGGACAATTCTTTTTGACGACATCACTGAGCAGCGTTATCAGGGCCTGGTCTTTTCCACTCTGCGTTCGCTGCTGCGCGCCAGGCTGATTGCCAAGATGCCGTGGAATTATGTGGACGCCACCAACCTGTCTCCCCATGAACGGAGGCAGTGGATCAAGATGGCCAAGAGCTTTGGCTACGATGTCCAGGCGGTGTTCTTTGATGTACCCTTTGAAGTCTGTATGGAACGGAACCGCCGCCGCGAACGTGTTGTCAGCGACGAGGTGATGAAAAAGATGGCTGAGCGGCTGCGTCCGCCCTCTTTTAAAGAGGGTTTTTCAAAAATTACTGTGGTGCGCGTCAAGGGAGCGCCGCCGGTACAACCCCCGGCTGGGTCTTCCGGAGAAAGCGCTCCGGGAGACGAAAGCCATTCTTAGGCAGCGAAACAAGCAAGAAGCCGGGCAGCAATGTCCGGCTTTCCTATTTCCAATGTCATCCGCTATTGAATTCCGCGATGTCACGCTCGCAACACGAGATGGACGAAGGCTGCTCGATGGCCTCTGCCTGAGGATTGAGGAAGGGACCACGGTGGCCATCCTGGGCCGCAGCGGGTCCGGAAAGACGACGTTGTTGCGCATGGTAAACCGCATGGCGCGGCCTACGAGCGGCAGCGTTTTTGTCCACGGGAAGGATGTTTCTACGCAGGACCAAGTGCGGCTGCGGCGCAGGACCGGGTATGTCATCCAGGAGACAGGCCTGTTTCCACACTTCACGGTCGAGCGAAATGCCGGCCTTGTGCCTGAGTTAAACGGAGGCTGCGTGGACAAAGGTCGGATCCATGAATTGCTGAAGCTGGTGGGTCTGGACCCGCAGAGATTTGCGCAGCGCTGGCCGCACGAGCTTTCGGGAGGACAACGGCAGCGTGTCGGTCTGGCCCGCGCCCTGGCTGCCGATCCGCAGATTCTACTGATGGACGAGCCATTTGGTGCGCTTGACCCGCTGACGCGCGCAGAGATGCAGCAGATGTTGCGCGGCCTGCTCCAGCGCCTGAAAAAGACCGTGCTGCTGGTGACCCACGATCTGGACGAGGCGCTGTATCTGGCATCGCGCATTGTGTTGCTGGAAGAGGGGCGCATGGTGGTTGATCTGCCGGCTGAGGAATTTCCGAGGTCTGAGGTGCCGGCTGTACGCGCATATGTGCAAGCAATCCATCGTGGAGTGATGCCGTGAGCGGTTTTCTTGCGCAGTATGGCATCGAGGTCCGCGAGCTGACGCTGGAGCATCTGTGGCTGACGGGCGCTGCAATGCTGTTTGCATCGTTCATCGGCATCCCCGCGGGAATCTGGCTGACCCGGCATGAGCGATGGGCGAAACCTGTCATCAGCTTCGTAAATGTGATTCAGACCGTCCCCAGCCTCGCGATGTTCGGCTTCTTACTTCCACTGCCGTGGCTGGGCGAGCGGGCTGCACGGATTGCGATTGTTGCACTTACCGGATATGCGCTGCTGCCAATCATTCGCAATACCTATGCGGGAATTCGAGGGATTGATGCAACCATCACAGACGTGGCGCGCGCCCTGGGTATGACGGAGAGGCAAGTGCTCATGAAAGTCGAGCTACCGCTTGCCGCCGGGGTGATTCTTGCCGGACTGCGCACGGCCACGGTGACCTGCGTTGGAATCGCGACAATTGCTGCCGCGGTGGGTGCAGGCGGGCTGGGTGAGTTGATCTTTCGCGGCGTCGCTTCGGTGGACAACAGGCTGGTCCTCGCCGGGGCCATTCCTGCTGCGCTGCTGGCTTTGGGCGCCGATGGGCTGCTGGGGCTGGTGGAGCGCCGGGTCCGGGTGCCGGGAATGAGACATCCATGAAGGGGAAGCGTCTGGCGAAACTTCCGCTTTTTCGCGGTACGAATGCATGGAGCAGCCGGGGCCATAAGCAGGCAGTGTGCCGGAAAATTTCCTCCTTCTTTTTCAGCAATCTGAAACCCGGCTCTTGGAAATGTGCCTGCACACTCTGTGCATGTTTAATTGTGGCTTTTCTATGCACAAGTTGTTCTCCGCCACATGCAGACCACCTGGTCATCGGAGCCAAAAACTTTACAGAGCAGGTGGTTCTGGGTGAGCTGCTGGCCCAACACATTGAAGCCAGCACCGGAATCAAGGTGGAGCGCCGTTTTTATCTTGCCGGCAGTTACATCTGTCATCAGGCCCTGATTTCCGGGCGCATTGACGCATACGTAGAATACACCGGTACCGCGCTTACCGCGATCCTCAGGCAGCCGGCAAGCCGAAATCCGCAGGCAGTCTTCCATGCCGTGCAAAATTTGTATCAGCAACGGTATCAGATTTCCGTCATGCCGTCGCTGGGGTTCGAGAATACGTTCGCCATGGTCATTCGTGGAGACGATGCGCAGCGGCTGCATTTGAACACGTTAAGCGAAGCGGCAAAATATGCTCCGGAATGGCGTCTGGGAGTGGGTTATGAATTTGAGCAGCGCCCGGATGGACTTTCTGTGCTGAGCAAGAGCTACGGGCTGCATTTTAAAGGGCCACCGCGCACGATGGACCTCGGTCTGTTGTATCGCGCACTGAATGCCCATCAAGTGGACATGATTGCCGCCAATTCAACCGATGGCCAGATTGCCGAGTTTGGCCTGAAGGTCCTGGAAGATGATCAGCATGCGTTTCCGCCCTATCAGGCCGTTCCGCTCGTGCGAGAAGATGCGCTGCGGCGCTGGCCTGCGCTGCGCGGCGCACTGGCGGAGCTGGCAAATAAAATATCCGTAGACGAAATGCGCGCCATGAATGAGGCCGTGGATGCGGAACATCGTGATCCGGCAGAGGTGGTGCGCGAATTCCGGCAGAAGAAAGGGCTTTGATGATGGAGTCAGTAAAAGTGGCCCCAGCGCAGCAGCCAGAACCGTGGCTGCGCGGCACATTGACCGATGTTCTACCTGTGGCCCGGGCGGTTTTACACGCCCTGGAGTTAGCAAAAGAAGATGTGCAGCGGTGGTGTGGTCCGCTGGCCGATGAAGAGATGGATATGCGCCCGCTGGAGTTGCCTTCGATTGCGTTTCATCTGAAACATATTGTGCGGAGCTGTGACCGGCTGTTGACCTATGCCGAAGGGGAGCAGCTCTCCAGCGATCAGATTGCTGCTCTGAAGACGGAAATGGATGTCGGGACAAGCCGGGAGGCTCTGTTTGCCGAATTTGACAGAGGCCTGGAAAATGCGGCCCGGCGTGTGCGGGTGTTGGGTGCCGGCGATCTGGGGCAGCCGCGCTTTGTGGGGAAGAAACAGCTTCCTACGACGGTGGGTGGACTGCTGGTGCATGTGGCCGACCACACCCAGCGCCATGTGGGCCAGGTGGTGACAACGGCCAAAGTGCTGCTGGCACAAAGGGCTGAAGTGTGAGGGTGAAGTCCCATGAGCAGGACAAGCCTGCTGGCTACTTGTTGAGCAGGGGGCGTAGTGCCTGAAATACATTCAGCGCCACTTGTCTGCACCCCTGAGCGGTGGGGTGAATCCCGTCCTCCTGCATGGATCCGGGAACCCCATACACGCTTTGCAGCAGAAAGGGAATCAGCGGTGTGCGGTATTTCTTTGCCAGCGATGTATAGATGTTGTTGAACTGCTGAATGTAATCCGGCCCGTAATTTGGGGGCAGGGTAATGCCAGCCAGCACGACCTTGACGCCGGCCTTCTGCAATGCCGCGATCATGGCTTCGAGGTTCTGCTTCGTTGCGTTCAGGGGCAGACCACGCAGGCCGTCGTTTCCGCCAAATTCCAGTATGACAATCTGAGGACGCAGCGCAAGCACGTCTTTCAAGCGGTCTGTTCCGTCTTTTGAAGTATTGCCGCTGACGCCCAGGTTCGCGACGCGGTAGTGATATCCACGTGCATCAAGGAGCTTCTGTAACTCGTCGGGATAGCTGTGGCCAGGGCTGACGCCGTATCCTGCGGTCAGCGAGTTTCCAAAGCAGGCAATCACCGGAGCAGAAGCGGCCCACCCATGATGGAACGCGGTTCCGAGGAACAGCGTAAAAAGAAAGAGGAGAAAATGCCGTCGCTTCACATCCATATTGTATGCAGCCAGGTGTTTTTGCATGATTGAAGTCCGAGGATTAACCAAGACCATCCGCAACGGTCCACGGGTGGTAGAGATTCTGAAGGGAATTGACCTTACCGTGCCGCAGGGACAATTTCTGGCGATTATGGGTGCCTCCGGCAGCGGCAAGAGCACGCTGCTGGGGCTGATGGCTGGACTGGATGCTCCCACAGGGGGACAGGTGTTGATTGACGGGAGCGAAATCAGCCATCTGCCGGAAGATAAACTGGCGCAGGTGCGCGGGAAGAAGATTGGGTTTGTCTTCCAGTCCTATCAACTGATTCCTACACTGACTGCGCTTGAAAACGTGCTGCTACCCTACGAGCTCAATGCGAATGGCGATGGTAGGCAGAGGGCGGTTTCCTTGCTAGAAACGGTAGGTCTGGCCGACCGTCTGCATCATTACCCGGTCCAGCTTTCCGGTGGAGAGCAGCAGCGGGTGGCCTTGGCCCGTGCCTTTGTTCTTGCGCCGCCAATCGTCATGGCAGACGAACCGACGGGAAATCTTGACTCAAAAAACGGGCAGCATGTGCTTGATTTGTTGATGGAGCGCCAGCGCGAGGCCGGGACCACGCTGGTCATGGTGACGCACGATGCACAGATTGCCGGCCGCGCCGACCGGCGCATTGTGATGAAGGACGGACGCATTATCGCGGATGAATCCAATGGAAACTAAGCAAAAACCCGCTCTCGGCTGGACGACTGCGGCCAAGATTGCCTGGCGGGAGCTGCACGCCTCGCGAACGAAATTTGTCTTTGTGGTGCTTTCCGTCGCCCTTGGCGTGGCAGCCCTGACGGGCGTGCGCGGGTTCAGCGAGTCCTTCCAGAAGGCGCTACTTAACCAGGCGCGCAGCATCATGGCAGCGGACCTTTCGGCGCGCATGTTCCGTATTCTGACTCCACAGGAAAACGCGGAGCTGAATGCAATGCCCGTTCAGCGCACATGGGTCACGGAGATGGTCTCGATGGCTTCGCGGCAGGGGGACCTGGTGCCCTTACTGGTATCGCTCAAAGTGGTAGACCCTACGGAGTACCCGTTTTATGGAAATGTCGTGCTTTCTCCGGCGGGCGATCTGCGGACCTTTCTTACAGACTCGACTGTAGTTGTCGACGACAATTTGCTTGTCCGGCTCCAGGCGCATGTTGGGGACCAGCTCCGGATTGGCGGGCAGTTTTTCCGCATTGCTGCTGTCATCCAGAAAGAGCCGGACCGTTTAACGGCCGGAGTGGGCATGGGACCGCGCGTAATGATGACACGCGCAGCCCTCGACAGGACCGGATTGCTGCAAGCGGGAAGCCGCGCCACGGAACGCTATCTTTTCAAGCTCGGTCCACAGAGCGGAAAGGTAGAAGATCTCCGCAAAGCGATTGAAAAGGTCCTGCCCGATGCGCAGGTCTCTGACTTTCGTGAGACCAGTCCGGCGATTTCCGAAGGGCTTGACCGAGCAACAGGCTTGTTAAGTCTGATTTGTCTGGTGGCGATGGTGTTGGGCGCCATTGGTGTGGCGATGGCGATGCGCGCCCATTTACAGCAGCGCATGGACACGCTTGCCATCATGAAGTCCATCGGCGCGCGATCCGGGGACATTCTGCAGATCTATCTTTTTCAGACCCTGCTGCTGGGCGTTGCTGGTTCCGTGCTCGGCATTGCTTTGGGGGTGGGAGTGGAGTGGGCGCTTCCGTCGCTTTTTGGCCGGTTGCTGCCGATCCATCCGCCGCTGCGATTGCCGTTGCGTTCTGTGGTGGCTGCATTTGGTACTGGGACCCTGACGACACTTCTGTTTTGTCTGCCTCCGCTGCTGGATGTGCGGAAGGTCCGGCCCAATGTTGTTCTGCGCAAGACGGTGGAGGAATCGGCGGAGAAACAAGGATGGGCGGCGAGGCTCAAAGAAAACAAGGCGCGATGGATCTCTTCGATCGTCGTGCTTCTCGCACTGGGTGCCATCGCCGCGGGTCTGGCCGACTCCATGATTGTCGGAAGATGGTTTACCGCGGCGCTGGCCTCCGTCCTGATTGTGTTGCTGGCGCTTGCTGCCTTTACGTTGCGGGTCCTGCGGGCATTTCTTGACCGGACAAGGCTTCATCTGCATTCAGTGCTGCGGCAGGGCCTGGCGAATCTTTATCGACCCGGAAACCAGTCCGCCGCGGTCCTGGCGGCACTTGGTGTTGGTGTCATGCTCATTTTGAGCGTGTTTCTCATGCAACACGCGATTCTTAATCGGCTGAATTCCGATTCAAGCTCCAGCGCACCCAACATTTTCCTCATTGATATCGGACAAAGTGAGCTTGCTGGTGTAGAGGGACTGCTTGCCCATCAGCCGGGAGTTACAGGGAAAGTGGAGACCATCCCCATTGTGACTGCTCGCATTACAGACGTTGATGGGGCCGGAGTGGCAGATCTGAAACTGAAAAACTATCCGCGTCGGATGTTGTCCTCGGTCCCGGTAACCTGGTCAGACAGATCGCCGGAAGGGGTAAAAGTTGTTGCGGGCAGGTGGTGGCAGGGCAGCGACGCAGATGGGCTTGCTGTAGTAGACCGTGTGGCAAGACGATTTCATCTACATCTGGGTTCCGAGGTGGTTTTTCAGGCCGGTGAAAAGCAGGTCCGCACACATGTAGCGGCCATTTATAAGCCTGAAGGAGAGCATGCCTTTGCACGCAGCGAATTCATTCTTCCGTCCGGACCGCTGCAGGGACTGCCCGTGGTGTGGTACGCAACGGTGCATGTGCAGCCCGGGCAGATTGCGCCGCTTGAGCGGGCCTTGTTTGCCGCTTACCCTACGGTAACCACCATCAATGTGGCCGACATTCTGGAAACTGTGCAGAGCGTGATTCACCAGATTACGATTGTGATCCGTTTTCTTGCCGGATTTTCGATCCTGACCGGCGCGGTAATTTTGGCATCGAGTGTGGCCAGCACGCGCTTTCGGCGCATCCGCGAGGTTGTTGTACTCAAAACACTGGGTGCCACACGCAATCGTATCGCCAGCGTATTCAGCATCGAATTTGCCGTTCTGGGGTTGCTGGCAGGAATTGTGGGAGCAGTCTTTGCGAATCTGTTGGCGGACATACTTCTGCGCCGGATGGAGATTTCCTATCATCCGGAAGTGCTTGTCAGTGTGATTTCTGTACTGGCAACGGCCTTTCTTGCTGTTCTGACCGGGTGGACAGCCAGCTTCCGCATTCTTGGACAGAAGCCGCTGGAGGTCCTGCGGGAAGAGTAAATACAACGGATTTGATGGCCCGCGCCTCTAACCTGAGGAATCCGAGGAGGGGAAGGAATTCATGAAGATTGCAGGTGTTCTTCTAATCATTGTAGGGGTCATAGCTTTGATTTACGGCGGAATTTCCTACACCACGCACAAAAAAGTGATCGACATGGGTCCAATCCAGGCAGAGAAAAAGGAGACCCACAGCATCCCTCTGCCACCGGTGTTGGGCGTAGTGGCAATTGTGGGTGGAGGCGCCCTGCTGGTTTTTGGCGCGAAAGAACGATAAGGGTACTGTTTTCTACCACAGGGGTAAGACGGAAATTCAGGCGGGGGTCCTCTGAAGCATTTACACTAGAGTTTGAGGACATCCTGCTTTGATTGGTAGTGCTCTTACTAAAATTTTCGGGACCAGCAACGAACGCGCGGTAAAGCGGCTGATGCCTGTGGTCCAGGCAATTAACGCCATGGAGCCGGAAATCCAGCGGCTCTCAGACGGTGAGCTTCGCGCGAAAACAGATGAATTCAAGGCCCGGATTGCGAAAGCCCGGGAAGGCATCGCGGATGCCGAGGAGCGCAAAGCGGCCGAAAAGCGTGCGCTCGACGAGGTATTGCCGGAAGCTTTTGCCGTAGTGCGAGAAGCAGGCCGCCGCGTTTTGAACATGCGCCATTTTGACGTGCAGTTGATTGGCGGAATGGTGCTGCATCAGGGCAAGATTGCAGAAATGAAGACCGGCGAAGGCAAGACGCTGGTCGCTACCCTGCCCTGTTATTTGAATGCACTGGCCGGTCACGGCGTCCATGTTGTGACGGTCAATGACTATCTGGCCAAGCGTGACGCCGAGTGGATGGGCAAGATTTATGAGTTTCTGGGCCTTACCGTCGGCGTCATTGTCCATGATCTGGACGACAACCAGCGTCGACAGGCCTACGCTGCGGACATCACCTACGGCACGAACAACGAGTTCGGCTTTGATTATCTCCGCGACAACATGAAGTTTGAGCTGGCCGACTGCGTACAGCGTGGCCATTACTTCGCCATTGTGGACGAGGTGGACTCGATCCTGATTGACGAAGCACGTACGCCGCTCATTATCTCCGGCCCAACCGACCAGACGACCGATAAATACGTCCGCGTAGACCGCATCATTCCGCAGCTTGTGCAGGGTGAAGAGATTGAGCGTGGGGAGGAGAAAATCCTTACCGGCGACTATGTCGTGGACGAGAAGCACAAGACCATCAGCGTGACCGATGAGGGCTGGGAAAAAATTGAAAAGCTCCTTGGCATTGGCAATATCGCTGATCCGGAAAACTGGGAATACAAGCACCACGTCGAGACGGCCATTAAGGCGCATTCTCTCTATAAGCGCGATGTGCAATATGTGGTGAAGGATGGTCCCCAGGGCAAGGAAGTCATTATCGTAGATGAGTTCACGGGCCGTCTGATGCCAGGGCGGCGCTGGTCTGATGGTTTGCACCAGGCCATTGAGGCCAAGGAAGGCGTAAATATCCGCCGCGAAGACCAGACACTGGCTACGATTACCTTCCAGAATTATTTCCGGCTTTATCAGAAGCTCGCCGGAATGACGGGAACGGCGGAGACCGAAGCGGCAGAGTTTGACAAAATCTACAAGCTGGAAATTGTCGTCATCCCAACCAATAAGCCGATGCGGCGTATCGAGCATCCGGACGTGGTTTATCGGACGGCGAAGGAAAAATATTTTGCGGTTGCCGACGAAATTGCGCGCCTGCACGAAAAAGGCCAGCCTGTCTTGGTGGGCACCACATCGATTGAGAAGTCGGAGCTGCTTTCGCAGATTCTTCAGCGCAAGGGCGTCAAGCACGTTGTTCTGAATGCGAAATACCACGAGCGTGAAGCCGAGATCGTCGCCCAGGCCGGACGCCTTGGCATGGTCACCATCGCCACGAACATGGCCGGCCGCGGTACTGACATTTTGCTGGGCGGCAATGCAGAATTTGTTGCCAAGCAGGAACTGGTGAAGAAGGGCATGGCCCGTGCCATCAGTGTGGCCGAGGGTGCTCTGAACCCGATGGCCGCTCCGGGCATGATGCGGTTTTACTACCAGGGCCAGGAGTTCGAGACGTCCCAGGAAAACTGGGACAAAACCTACGCTGTCCATGCGGCCCGAGCGCAGCAAGAACATGATGCTGTCATCGCTGCAGGCGGCTTACACATTATTGGCACGGAACGGCATGAGTCGCGGCGGATTGACAACCAGCTCCGCGGGCGCGCCGGGCGTCAGGGAGATCCTGGCGCATCACGGTTCTATCTCTCCCTTGAAGATGACCTGATGCGCATCTTCGCCAAAGAGTGGGTCTCCACTCTGTTGCAGCGACTGGGCATGGAAGAAGGCGTGCCGATTGAATCGCGCATGATCTCAAAGCGCATTGAGGCCGCGCAGAAGGCCGTGGAAGCCCAGAACTTCGAGGCCCGCAAGCACCTGCTTGAATACGACGATGTGATGAACAAGCAGCGCGAGGCCGTTTATGGACTGCGCCATCAGCTACTTGAAGGACTTGACCAGAAAGAGCTGATTCTTGAGGACTATGTTGCAACCATTCTGAGTAACGTTCTCGATGAGCACACTCCGGAGAAAATTCATCCCGAGCAGTGGGACCTGAAAGGACTGAAAGAAAAGCTCGTCAGCCACTTTGGCCTGGACCTGGATGCAGAGGGGATCTCGCTCACGGAGCTGACGCGGCACGAAATCGGTGAGACCATCTTTGAGCGCCTGAAAGAGCGTTATGAGGCCAAAGAGCAGGTCATCGGAGAGAAGCAGATGCGCTTCCATGAGCGCATGATTATGCTCAGCGTGCTCGATGGCCTGTGGAAAGACCACCTCTACAACATGGACCACCTGAAGGAAGGCATCGGACTGCGCGGCTATGGGCAGCAGGACCCGCTGGTGGCCTACAAGAAGGAATCCTTCGACATGTTTGAGGGGATGATGACGCGCTTCCAGGAAGACACAGTGCGCTTCCTTTTCCATATGCAGATTGTCGGGCCCGACGGGCGTCCTTTGCAGATTCCGTCCCGTCCTCGTCCTGCAATCCCCGCGGCCCCTCCGGTGGCTTCCGCAGAGGCTGCCCAGCAGCATCCCTCTTCTGCCGTGGCAGTTGCAGAGCCCCCGGCAGTCCCGATCCCCGTCCGCCAGCCTTCCACTACGATTGACGAGATTGAGCGCGAGTTCCAACGCAAAAAGCAGCGTGAACTTGAACAGGCCCGCATGGCTGGAAGCGGTGATGCTTCAGCGCCGGCCCAGCGCAGGACCGGAGAAAAAGTCGGGCGCAATGATCCCTGCCCCTGCGGCTCAGGCAAAAAATACAAAAAATGCCACGGTGCCAACGAGGGCTGAGTCGGCAGGAACGATCTCTAAGCAGTGACGGTCATTTCGGCAAAGGATCAGTCAGGCCCGTCTCCCACTCGATGGATAGGGCAAGGCTGGCGGTCGGTATTGTCTACGGCTGCGGTGCTGCTGCGCGCGGCTCATACGGCTCGATTCTGAGCATATTGCCCAGGATGGTCCGTTCCCGCGGAGAGAATTGCTGCTGGAAGCGGGAAGAATCGAGGACGGACTGGCGTTGTTCCGGGGGGACAGCGCGCAGGTCCTGAAAAGCGCGGCGCATGGCCGTCTGACGGTCTGCCGGCATTTGCTGAAATGCCTGGAGTGCCCCCCGCACATTGGCCTTTTGCTCCGGGCTCAGCCTTTCATACATCTCATTGCGCATGGCCAGACGCTGGCGGACCTGAGGCGGTTTGCTGTCCAGGGTATGGAGCCGGTTGAGCAGGCGCTGCTGTTGGTCCTGGGGCAGGTTTTTAAAGCCCGGCTCGCGGCGCAAGGCATCTTCCTGTTGCTGAGGGGTCAGGTTCTGGTGCCGGTTCAGCCACTCTGGCAGATGGCCAGGCCGTGCCTGATTTGTTGCCGGGTTGGCAAGACGAGGTTCGTTTTGCTGTGGAGCAGATGGCCGTGGCTGCGAACGCGGCTGCTGCATCCGCGGAGGAGGCGAAAAATGGGGCCGTGCACCAACACGCTGGGCTGGGGCCGACAACGAGAGAACCAAGCCAAAGGCCAGCAGGCTGGCAGAGACAAATCCGGTACGGTAAGAATTCCTACTCCGTCCGGCCGGATTTTTCTCTCTGATGACTTTCATGGATGTAACTTTCAGGGACCTCTTTTCGTCCGCTGGGACGAAGTGTAAAGCAAAATGAGGCAAAGCCCTGCATGAATTTCTCTTCCGCCCTACAGGTTATCAGGTGAAGCGCTGTTATTGTCCTGCCCGTTTTCATCCAGCGCGTTCAATTGCTGCAAGATCTGGGCATTTTCATCCAGCGATTTCAGGTCTTCGACGACGGCCGAAGCCCGGACCGGCCGGGAGCTTGTTGATGAGGACATCCATCCAGCATAGGTACCACCGCCAATAATCAGCAGAAGCGCCAATGCTCCTGCCGCCATGGGCCGCAAGTGCATATTGCTGCCATAAAGGAGGCGGGCTTGAATGCGCTCCCAGAAGCCAGCCGGTTCGGCGCGCTGCTCCTCGCGCAGCCGGGCCATCATCCGGGAATCAAAATAGGGTGAAGGTTCCGGTGCCTGCCAGGTGTCCATCAGCTGCATGGTTGCCCGCAGAGAGTCCAGCTCGGCGCGGCATCCGGCGCATTGGTCGATATGGTTGCGCACCTCAGCCGAAACCGTTCCGGGATCCAGAAGGAGGTCAGCAAGATTCGCTTTTACTTTACGGCAGATCATAAACATTTCCCCAATAACTTAAACAAACTCTTTAAGTCTTTCGCGCAAGGTCTGATAGGCGCGAAAGAGTAGTGATTTTGTTGCAGATTCGCTGAGTTTCAGGACCTCCCCAATCTGTTTGTAGTCCATGCCCTGATATTTGTGCATGAGCACGGCCATGCGTTGCCGTTCGGGCAGAGACATTACATGCTGGCGGATGGCGCGCATCCGTTCCTCGCGAACCAAGTCCTGCTCAACCGAGGGTGTGCTGTCAGCCAGATCGGGTGTCGTACCTGTCTCCGGATCGGGCTGGTCAAGGTAGACATTCTGCGCTGCCCTCTCATGTTTTGTATCTCGCGCATAGTTAACGCCGAGATTGGTCGCGATGCGGTAGAGCCAGGTGCTGAACCGGGCTTCCGCGCGATAAGTCTCGCGCGAGCGGTAGACGCGCAGGAAGACCTCCTGGGCCAGCTCTTCAGCAACCGCCTGGTTATGGACCATGCGAAACATGAAATGGATGATGGGCTTCCGATATTTTTCAATCAGATAGTTAAAGCCTGCCTCATCCCCCTGGCTGACCCGCAACATGATTTCCGCATCGCTGAGGGTGCTCCAGTCTGCGGCCCGTTCGAGCCGGATGGCATCGTTCCGGACCTCCTGAAAGATCGGTCGGTCAAGGGCTAGGGTTGCCATACTACTCATAGGAACACCAGTTTCTCCGGGAGGTTGCGGAGAACCGGAATGCGGAATCGGGTTTCCACTGCTTCCCCCGATCTCCGGAGGCAGGGGAGGGTTAATTTCCGGAGGGCCGGATGGGTCCTGATGCGCCATGAAACCTGCCTGACACGATTCTAAACAGGGAAAGGAGAAATTTGACTCAGAATCGGGAGAAGTTTGGCAAGGTCCGTGGTAGATGGTAAGCTAAGAAATGTCGATTCGGGCGCATAACTCAGCGGTAGAGTGCCACCTTCACACGGTGGAAGTCGTAGGTTCGAATCCTGCTGCGCCCACCAGATAAATCCCAAAATTTCAATCGCTTAGCCTGCGGACGGGTCCCCTTCTCAAAGCCATTTGCGTTTACGCAGGAACCAGAGCAGGGCGATAGTGCAGGCCAGCATCAGTCCGAGTACGATCCAGAGACCATGCTGGGCTTCTGAAGCAGGTAATCCTTTCACATTCATTCCGTAAATTCCTGAAATGACAAGTGCAGGCAGGGCGATGGTGCTGAGGATAGTGAGTACCTTCATGACCTGATTGGTGCGATTGGCCACGCTGGAGAGGTAGACATCAAGGCAGCCGCTGAGCAGGTCGCGCATGACCTCCACCTGATCTAAATTGCGCGCAATATGGTCGTAAATGTCGCGCAGGAAAGGCCACATATCGCGGCGGATATAGGGCGAATCTACACGCTGCAGATGAGAGCAGACATCTCGGGTATGGACAAAGATGCGGCGGAGATCAATCAAAATCCGCTTGATGGCGAAGATACGCGATAGGGTATGCGGGGTAGCGGCCTCCAGGGCCTCATCTTCAAGCGCATCGATGGCTTCGGTGTATTTGTCGAGGACAGGGAAGTATGCGTCAGCCGTGGAGTCCATGATGCGGTAGTAGATCTGGTCTGCACGGGAGATGTTGTTGGCCGTTCGCAGCCGTTCCAGGCGCTGCTGGGTATCTTTGTCATCGGGTTCAAGGATGGAAATCAGGAAGTCGCGGCCCAGAAACAGGCAGATATCATGTGTCTGAATGCCGGTGCTCTGTGACTCAACGCACTGGATGACAGTAAAGAGATAGTTTTCACCCTCTTCGATTTTCGGGCTCTCCAGGTGCTGGCGGCAGTCCTCAACGTGGAGAGGATGCAGGTGGTATCGCAGGGCCAGCTCGTCAAGCTCAGGACTGTGTGCATCCAGGACAGTGTGCCATTCCATACGCGCTGGAAGCATTGTAAAGGCTGTATCTTCCGATTCTGGAGCGATTTTTCGTAAATCTCAGGCAACGTGCGCGAACAAGTGAAAAATGATGGTCCATTCCTCTATAGTGAAGTCAGTTGACTCAGGGAAGGAACGAAGCGTGGACGAGTTTCCAAGAATTAAACGGCTGCCGGCCTATGTTTTCAATATCACGTCGGAGCTAAAAAATGTTGCCCGCAAGCGCGGCGAAGACATTATTGACTTTGGAATGGGCAATCCTGACGGGGCAACGCCGCAGCACATTGTGGACAAAATGATAGAAGCGGCGCGCAAGCCGGAAACCCACCGCTATTCCTTATCGCGGGGCATTCCGCGGCTTCGCAAGGCAATCTGCCATTGGTATCAGGACCGGTATGGAGTGGCGCTGGACCCAGAGACGGAGGCCATTGTCACGATTGGCTCCAAGGAAGGGATTGCGCACCTTTGCCTGGCCACGCTCGATCAGGGAGATGTGGTCGTGGTGCCGAATCCAAGCTACCCCATTCATATTTATGGGCCAGTGATTGCTGGTGCGAACATTCACAGCGTCGCGATTCATGATACGGAAGAGTTCCTGGCCCAGCTTGAGCGGAACATTCCACTGATGTATCCGCGTCCGAAGATGTTGATTCTGAACTTTCCAGCAAATCCCACGACACAGTGCGCCGATATGCACTTCTTTGAGCGTGTGGTGGCTCTTTGCAAGGAGCAAAACATCTACCTTGTGCACGACCTGGCGTATGCCGACATTTGCTTTGATGGATATAAGGCCCCGTCTATCCTTCAGGTCCCCGGGGCAAAGGACATCGCGGTCGAGTTTTTTACTCTGTCCAAGAGCTATAACATGCCGGGATGGCGCGTGGGCTTTATGGTAGGAAACAAGGCGTTGGTCGGTGCGCTGGCCCGCATCAAAAGCTACTTTGATTATGGAACCTTTGCACCGATCCAAGTGGCCTCAATTCTGGCGCTGGAAGGGCCGCAGGAATGTGTGCAGGAGATCTGCGAGAATTACCGCAGACGACGCGACGTCTTGGTGCAGGGCCTCAACCGTCTGGGGTGGCAGGTGCCTTTGCCCAAGGCGACCATGTTTGTGTGGGCACCCATACCGGAGCCATACCGTGCTCTTGGTTCACTGGAATTTTCAACGAAATTGCTGAAAGACGCCAAGGTTGCTGTGAGTCCGGGAATTGGGTTTGGAGAGTTCGGCGACGGACATGTGCGGTTTTCTTTGATCGAAAATGAAGAGCGCACGCGGCAAGCATTGAGGGGAATCAAGCAGATGTTTCTGAAAGATGGCTTGCTGTCGACGGTTGGAGTTTGAATTGTGACCGGACCGGGGCCCTTCAGGCAGTGGCGAAAGCACTCCGGTCCAGGAGTTATGTTCCGGTCCCCCGGATGACGACCAAGGCCGTGCGCATCAGGATCTTCAAATCCAGCCAGAAGCTCCAGTTTTCCACATAGGCGGTGTCCAGTTCGATATATTTCGCGAAGGAGGAATCCTGACGGGCCTGGACCTGCCAGAGACCCGTAAGCCCTGGGGTAACTTCGAGGCGACGGAAGTGTTCCAGCTCATATTGCGCCACTTCACTTGCGATGGGTGGACGCGGCCCCACAATGCTCATTTCTCCACGTAAAACATTAAAGAACTGGGGCAACTCATCCAGGCTGTATTTGCGCAGAAAACGCCCGACGCGGGTGATGCGTGGGTCATTGGAGATCTTAAAGAGAATGCCGTCACGTTCGTTGAGCGCGACAAGCTCTTTTTTCTTTTTCTCCGCGTCTTTCACCATGGTGCGGAATTTAAAGCAAGGGAAGACGCGACCACGTTTTCCAACGCGCTCTGAGATGTAAAAGATTGGTCCTGGGCTATCCAGGCGCACGGCCAGCGCCACGATCACCATCAGAGGGGCAGCAATGACCAGCGCAAGGGTGGAAAAGAGGATATCGAAGATACGCTTAATGACTGTGGAAAAGAATTTTGAGCGTGTGCGATGCAGCGAGGTAACAGGATAAACCCCCAGATACTCGATGGAGGAATTTGTCGCCAGATCGCTGTAGAGGCCCGATATGGTGCGTACGTCGATTCCCAACTCGCGGGCCTGTTCAAGCAGGCCAATGACCTCTTCACTAGGGAGTGCCTGGGCGATGACAACCTCATCAATAAAATGCAGGCGGGTGAGCTGATGCAGCCGGTCCAGGGTGCCCAGCACATCTGTGACGACCGTGTGCTCGTCGGTATGTAGGCGACCCGGGGCAATATGTCCAAGGAACCTGTACCCAAGCCTGTAATTGCTGGCGATGTGCTGACCGAGTGCGTGGCTGAGGTAATTGTTCCCCAGCACGACCACATTCCTGGTGCCAACACCTTTTTCAAAATTGCGATAGCGGGCAATCCGCAGGCCTGATCTCCATACGCTGAGTGAAAAGGCGCTGGTGCAAATCAGTAAAACCACTACAGTCCGCGATGCAATGTTCCAATGGGCCAGGTACAGACCGCCACAGAGCAGGAGCCCGGCAGTCAAAGTGGCCTGGACGACCAGTCTTAACTCATGTGTGCCACTGAAAGGACGAGTCAGATTGTATAGTCCATAACGGCGGCAAACAAAAAGCAAAGAAAGCAGGAACCACCCAAAAAATGCATAGTATACCGGTGCTTTTAACAGGCTTAGAGAGTGAAATTCACCATAGCCCGGCAAAAACCTGACCTTGAGCACCAGTACAAAGGCAAACGTCAGGGAGATGACCAGTACATCGCTCAGCATTAAAAGGAGCTTGGGGGCGAAAGCCGGACCAGAGATCCGGTTATCGGGAACCACCAGACTGGGCAATGCCTCTACAATCTGCTTTCCAGCTCCGGTATTTTTCCGAATGTATTCTGATGTGGCCATTGCAGTCGCGTCACCCTGAAGAGAGCGTTTTAGCTTTCCACGAAATCGTGGCTTACCAAAAATGAGGGGGGTGTTATTTTTATTTACTTTTCTACTTGGGCCCCAGATGTGAAGCAGTCAGATACTTGAAACCCAAGTCGACAACCTTTGTTGCTCGATCAGTTAGAGTCTTAATCTTAACACGCATCGGCAGGTAAAAACTGCCGATATTCATGTAACTTCTAAAGTAACAAAAGTCAACACCCTAAAATATGCTGGGGACAGGACAATCAGGGGCGTAAGTTTTTCATAACTTCCTGACTCCTTATATCCTACCCTTTTGATTTCAAGTTCTATCAACGGAACATGAAAAAGTAGAAGAATTTATCCGGGAAAAAGCTTTTATTTGTTCTCGAAGCCGCGTGAGACGATCCGAGGAAATGCGGCCCTGCGGACCCGGTTGCTGAAAAACCCCGGTCTCCAGAACACGTTTTTCTGCTTGCGTGATACGCCTGCGAAAGGCGGGGGACTTTTCTGCTTCTGAAAGGACTGCTTCATAAGCAGTCAGAACCAGGGCCGGATTTCTGCATATTTCTATCAAGTCCGTCCCTGCGGCGATTGCGGAAATAACAGCGTCCTCGATCTGCAGTTGCTTTAAAATGCCGCCCATCTCCATATCGTCGGAAAGAACCAGGCCTCGATAGCCCATTCTTTGTCTTAAAACACCTGAAATCCAGAATGGTGATATGGATGCTGGCTGCATCAGGCCGGATGCCCGAGGGTATGCAGCATGAGAAATCATTACTATCGGCAGGCGCTGCGCAAGAACGCGGAAAGGCAGGAGGTCGTTTCTCCACATGTCTGGCCAGGAGCGCTGAATCACAGGGGTGTCGTGATGGGAGTCTAGCTTGCCGCCGCCGAGGCCGGGAAAGTGTTTCCCGCAGCCCAGAATTCGTTCTGCTTGCAACCCAGCAAGAAAGCCAGAGGCGTAACGGACGACGTCATCTGGATTAGCAGAAACCACGCGGGTCCGCATGACTGCGCAGGATTCCGGGAGGGCCAGGTCAAGCACGGGGGCCAAGACTGTATTGAAGCCCAGCAGTTTTGCTTCTTTGGCAATCAAACGGCCATGCTCTCTGTAGTGGACCGGATTTCCGGTGGCAAATACTTCAGCGGCAGAAGGCATAGGCGCAATGAGGTCGCGGAGGCGGTCGACCAGGCCGCCTTCAAGGTCTACACAGCGCAGAGTAGGACTGCCGATGACTTTGGAAGCTTCGCGCAACAGGGCCGCGGTTTGTCTTGCTTCCTCAATGTTTCTGCGGAAGAGGATGACTCCGGAGGGGCGGACCAGCCTGAGCCAGGCACGTTCTATGGAAGTAAGCTCCGTGCCTTCCAGGCCGACAAGAAAGAGGCGGCCTACCTGGCTCCGCAGAGTTGTTTTCATGCTTTTGCGCCTTTGATTTCGTTCTGCAGCTCTTCAAGAAGGTTGAGCGCCTGCAAAGGCGTCAGGGTGTTGATGTCCGTTTCCATCAGGCGGTCCACGACGCGCTGGGAAAGAGGAGTGAACATGGTGAGCTGCAAAGGTGCAGAGGTTTCAGCAGCAACATTGTGGCGCTCTGATCGCTCATGCTGTTTTAGTATCTGGCGGGCCCGCTGGATGACCTCAGAAGGTAGTCCAGCAAGGCGGGCCACATCGATGCCATAACTTTTATTGGCCGGGCCGCGTTCGATGGTATGAAGAAAGACAATGCCTTGCGGGGTTTCCTTTACGGCCACGCGAAGGTTTTCAAGACGCGGCAGTTGTTCGGCCAGGATGGTCAGTTCGTGGTAATGCGTAGCAAAGAGCGTGCGTGCACCAATCTTTGCGTGCAGATACTCAAGAGTGGCCCATGCCAGAGAGAGGCCGTCAAAGGTGGCGGTCCCGCGTCCCATCTCATCCAGAAGGACCAAAGATCGGTCAGTTGCGGTATTGAGGATGGTTGCGGTCTCGGTCATTTCGACCATGAAGGTCGAGCGGCCCCGTGCGACATTATCGCTGGCACCGATGCGCGTGTAGATACGGTCCACGAGTCCATAGCGCATCTGTTCGGCGGGCACGAAGCACCCCATCTGGGCCATGATGATGAGAAGCGCGGCCTGCCGAAGATAAGTAGATTTGCCGCCCATATTAGGACCGGTCAGCAGCAGAATGGCGGGTCCTTGCACATCGAGATAGAGATCATTGGGCATAAAACGTCCCTCTCCGCTTTTTTCCATCAGGCATTCTACGACCGGATGACGGCCGGCGGCGACTTCCAGGACGGCACCGGACAGAAGCTGAGGGCGTTTGTAATTGCGGAGGGCGGCCAGATGCGCGAAGGCCGACAGCATATCGACCTCTGCTACGGCAGCACTTGACTTGCGGATACGGCGGGCATGTTCGAGGACATTTTTGCGGAGCTCCCCGAAGATGCGTTTTTCGATTTCAATCGACCGTTCGTGTGCGGTCAGTACCTTTGTTTCGTATTCCTTCAGTTCCGGGGTCGTGAAACGCTCCGCGTTGGCCAGGGTCTGTTTGCGCTCGTACTCGGGCGGAACGCTGGCAAGGTTGGCCTTCGTCACTTCAATGTAATAGCCAAAGACTGAATTGAAGCGTACCTTGAGGGACGCGATGCCCGTGCGAGCACGCTCGCGCTCCTCAATGGCGGCAATGGACTGGCGTCCACTCTGGCTCAGGCCATGGAGTTCATCGAGTTCTGCGTCCACGCCAGGTGCAATGACACCACCGTCGGCGAGCGTTACGGGAGGATCAGGACGGATAGTCTTCAGGATCAGAGAGCAGACGTCCTGCAAGGGGTCAATCCGATCTGCGAGATGCTTCCAGAGAGTGGTGTCCAGCTTTGCCAGCGTTGTTTGTAACTGTGGAAGGTACTGAAGGGAAGAGGCGAGGGCCAACAGGTCGCGCGGTCCTGCGTTGTCCAGAGAAATGCGGGCCAGCATACGCTCCAGATCAAGGATTCCGCCCAGGCAGCGCCGGAGTTCTTCCCGCTGAAGGAGATCGCGCAGGAGCAGGGAGACGGCCTCATAGCGCTGCTCAATGAGTGCTTCTTCCAGTAACGGACGCAAAATGGAAGCGCGCAGCAGCCGCTTTCCCATGGGGGTCAGGCAGGCATCAAGCGTATGGAAGAGTGTTGTCTCCTTGCCAGTTTCATGGAAGACCGGTTCTACCAGTTCCAGATTTCGTACCGTTACCGGGTCCAATTGCAAATATTCGGCACGCTCATAGAAACGGATGCTGTCAATATGGTCAAGCTCTGTACGCTGGGTCTGGCGCACATAATGCAGGAGAGCACCTGCGGCGGTAGCTGCTGCGGGATGGTTCCCAAGGCCGAACCCATCCAGTGAGGCCGCGCCTAGCTGCCTTTTCAGCAAGGGAACAGCATAGTCCCGAGTAAAGACCCAGTCCTCGATCGAGGTCTTGGTACGGATGCGATCCAGGGCCGGGACATTTTCCAAGCGGGCAGAGGCGGGCAAAAGCACTTCACTTGGAGTGGCCTTTTCCAGCTCGTCGAAGCACTGGGCCACTGCCTGTGGGCCGGTAAACTCGGCTGCGCGGAAGTCACCTGTCGAGAGGTCCAGCAGGGCAAGTGCAGCAAGATTCTCTTCAGTATGGACTGCAGCGAGAAAATTGTTCTGCTCGGAGCCCAGGGCAGGATCCACCGCGGTGCCTGGGGTAAGCACTCGTGTGACTTCGCGGCGGACAATTTTCTTTGCCAGCTTCGGGTCTTCCATCTGCTCGCAGATGGCCACCCGGTAGCCTTTGCGCAGCAGGCGCGCAATGTACGTTTCTGCTGCGTGGTAGGGAACGCCGCACATGGGCTGGGACTTTTCCCTGTCGCGAGCAGTCAGAGTCAGCTGAAGCTCACGAGAGGCAATATGGGCGTCTTCAAAAAACAACTCGTAGAAATCACCCAGACGGAAAAAGAGCAGGGCATCAGGATGCTCGCGTTTGGCCGCGGCGTACTGGCGCATCAGCGGCGTCTGGGCCGCATCGAGAGACTGGTGAGTGTTTTCCGTCACAGGAAAAGGCAAGAATATCGCATATGCCACTGTGCATTCATCCGGAAGGATTGGAGACGGGGAAAGACTAATTTCAGTCGCCCTCGGCACACGGCCCCGCTTTATACTGAAGTATTACTCCATGTTTTTGCTTTGGCTCAGAGTAGCGGCGGCGCTGTATGGAGCGGCCAGCGTGTCGGCTTTGCCTGCAGTGTTGGGCGAGCGCCCCAGATGGCAGAAAGCATGCCTGCTCCTGACTGTCATGGGATGGTTGTATCATCTGGTTGCCATCGTGGAGATTCTGGTTGCTGCACATCGGTGGATGCCGGTTGGAATGCATGAGGTGCAGGCGGCCCTCTCGCTGCTGATTGTGGCTGCTTTTCTGTTAATTTGGCTCCGCTATCGGACCATTTCCTTTAGTGTTTTTGCCCTTCCGCTGGCTTTTTTCCTTCTGCTGATGCCGGCTCTTGGACCGGACCGTCACACATTTTCTTCGCCTCTGATCCGGAGCGGATGGATCTACATCCATATCGCTTTATTGCTGGCTGCTTATGCCGCGCTGATTTTTAGTCTGCTTGCAAGTCTTTTGTACCTTGTGCAGGAGCGCAGATTGAAGAACAAGCGTACGCCGGGTTTTCTGGAATGGCTGCCGCCGCTGGACATCATGAATCAGATTGCCCAGAAGGCTTTGGTTGTTGGTTTCTATTGCATGACGGGCGGCCTGCTGATTGGCTCTCTGATTGCCCAGGAACACGTTGGCGCTACTTATTTTCTTGATCCGAAAGTGGTGCTGTCGTTTGTCATGTGGGTGCTGTACGTCATCATGATCTTGGTGCAGCGCTCTACCGGTCTGCGCGGACGCAGAGCGGCCTATCTTTCAAGCGCCGTTTTTCTGCTGATGCTTTGTGTGTGGGCGGCAAACTTATTCAGTTCGGTCCACAGGTACACCACACCATGAATCTTCTACTGACCGGCGTGAACCACAAGACAGCTCCCGTCGAGTTGCGGGAGCAGCTTGCCATTGCGCCGGACCGGCTGGGAGAGGCGACGCACGCCTTGCACCAGTTTCCTGGAGTAAGTGAGGCCATGGTTCTTTCCACCTGCAACCGGGTGGAACTGATCGCCTGCCACGAAAACGGCAGTCCGGACCTGCTGCATTTTCTGCACGAATTTCTCCGTGTGGACATTACGGAGATGCGCCCCCATGTATACGAATATCGTGACCGTGAGGCGGTGCGGCACCTGTTTCGTGTGGCCTCCAGTCTGGACTCCATGGTGGTGGGTGAGCCGCAGATTCTGGGCCAGGTGAAAGAGTCTTACAATGTGGCGCGGGAAGTGGGCGCAGTGCAGACCCACCTGGCAAGGCTGCTGCAGTCTACCTTTACCGTTGCCAAAAAGATCCGCAGTGAAACACAGATCGGAAACTCTTCGGTTTCGATTGCTTCCGTAGCGGTGGACCTGGCGAAAAAGATCTTTGGTTCGCTTGATGGAAAGCGCATTCTGCTTGTGGGGGCGGGAAAGATGAGCGAGCTGGCGGCCCGACACCTGATGCAGCAAGGTGCCCATTCACTGCTGGTTGCTAATCGCACCTTTGATCGTGCATTAAGGATTGCGGAGCAGTTCCAGGGCCATGCCGTACGCTTTGAAGATCTTTATGGGACGGCCGACCAGGCAGACATCATCATTACATCGACCGGATCGCAGCAGCAGATTTTCCGGCGCGAGCACGGACAGCAGTTTCTGCACAGGCGGCGTAACCGACCGATGTTCTTCATTGATATTGCCGTACCGCGGGACGTGGACCCGGAAATGAACCGCGTGGACGGAATCTTTCTCTACGATATTGATGACTTGCAATCTGTGGCTGCCTCTCATCTTGCCGACCGGGTGCGGGAGGCACAGCGTGCCGAAGAGATCATTGCAGAGGAAGTACTGCGCTTTGAACGGAAAGCTCAGGTGTTAAATGTAGCCCCGCTGATTGTCGGACTACAGAATGCGGCCGAAGAGATGCGGCAGGCTGAGCTGCGCCGGGTCCAGCAGAAGCTACAGTCGCTCACAGCAGAGCAGCAGGCTGCGGTAGAGTCCTTAACTCGCGGGCTGATGAACAAGTTTCTCCATTTGCCGATGCAGGCCGTCAAGGCTGCCGCAGCGGAAGCAGATGCGGTGATGCTTGAAGTCCTGCGTGATATCTTCGGCCTGTCACAGGACCAGAAGATGGAAGATACATCCGAAAAAGCGGAAAAGGATGAGGAGCCTGCCGTGCTTGGGGGGCGGAAAGCACGCTGATGGTCCGTATCGGTTCACGGGGGTCACAGCTAGCTCTGTGGCAGGCCAATTATATTGCCGAGAAGCTGCGCGAGGCGGGGCACGATGTCTCGATTGAGATCATTCGTACCACCGGAGATGCGCGACAGAATGTGGCCTTTCCCGCTGTCGGTACGAAGGGCATGTTTACCAAAGAGATTGAAGAGGCGCTACGTGAGCACAGGATTGATCTTGCGGTACACAGCCTGAAGGACCTGCCTACAGAACTTGATCCGGCTTTTACCATTGCCGCGATTCCGCAGCGGGAAGATGCAAGAGACGCTTTTGTATCCATCCAATACAAGTCATTTGCCGCATTGCCACCTGGCGCCCGTATCGGCACCAGCAGTTTACGGCGACAGGCACAACTTCGCGCCATACGACGGGATGTGGAGATTGTTGAATTCCGCGGCAACGTGGATACGCGTCTACGCAAGTTGCAGGACGGACAGGTGGATGCAATTGTGGTGGCCGTTGCTGGACTGGAGCGGCTGCAATGCACAGAGTGGATCCAGGAGCGCTTTTCGCCGCTGGATCTCTGTCCGGCTCCAGGACAGGGTGCGTTGGCCATTGAAACATGTTCCGAGGACATGCAAACGCGCAGCCTCCTTGCCTTCCTTGAGGATGAGCAGACCCGTTATGCGGTCACGGTGGAACGCACGGCGCTCGGATTGCTGGGCGGAGGCTGCCATGTTCCGATTGGTGTGTACTGCCGAAATACGCAGCAGGGTGTCGTTGTGACCGGAACGGTAGCGCATCCGGAAGGATCACCCATGGTGCGCGTAGAGCTGGATCTCCAGAGCGCAATGAGTGCACAGCAACTGGGTCAGCTGATGGCGGAACGGCTGCTGGAGCAGGGGGCGCGGAAGATTCTGGGAGCGGTCCAACTGTGAACGTACAACCGCTGAAAAACAGGACCATTCTTATCACGCGGGCCAGGCAACAGGCGGGCCGGCTGAGCAGGGAGCTGCAGGTCTTGGGTGCGCACGTCATCGAAATCCCTGCCATTGAAATTGTTCCTCCAGAATCGTATGCGCCGCTCGATACTGCTCTGCGTCATATGCAAAAGTATGATTGGCTGATTGTCACCAGCGCCAATGCTGTCAGAGTGCTCGGCGAACGGATGGCAGCCGTTGAGAAGTCGCCCGAAGAGTTTGCACACATAAGGTGCGCTGCCATAGGACCAGCAACGGCTGAGGCACTGCGCGGCCTGGGCCTTCCGGTGGCCCTTGTTCCAGAGAAATATATTGCAGAGTCTTTCGCGGAGGCGCTCCGCGGCCATGTGGCCGGAGCAAGCGTCCTTCTCATACGCGCTGCGATTGCGCGTGACGTTATCCCCGATGAGCTAAGAAAAGTAAGCGCGAAGGTGGACGTGGTGGATGCATATCAGACCGTACTACCGCCAGCATCCGTTACCAACATGCGGAAAATTTTTCACCCCGACCAATCGCGGGATTCAATAGCGAAAAGTAGCGCCAGCTTGCCCTTGTCCGCATTGCCAGATGCTGTAACGTTTACCAGCTCTTCGACTGTGACCAATTTTTTCCAGCTGCTAAAAAATGCAGGAATTGATTTTCTGCCCAGGCAAGTGAAAGCAATCTCCATCGGCCCCATCACTTCTACTGCTCTGCGGGAGCATGGATGGGAGCCTGCGGCAGAGGCCGATCCTCATAACGTTGAGGGGCTGGTCCAAGCAGTCATTTCTTCGCTCTCTCCGCGTTAAGACAGGGCTTCGCCCTTCCGGGATCGGGCAGAGCGAGGCCATCTGCAGATCCTGAGACATCGGTCAAGGTGTTGGTGTGCGATAGACGATGCCATCTTTCATGACAAAATTCACTTGTTCCATGAGCGTGATCTGTTCCAGTGGATTGCCAGGCACAGCGACAATGTCGGCCAGCTTGCCCGTTTCCACTGAGCCAAGCTTGTCATCAAGGTGCATCAATCTTGCAGCCTGCAAAGTGGCACTTTGAATTGCTTGAGAGGGAGTCATTCCATCCCGTACCAGTACGGCAAACTCTTTTGCCGGATTGATGCTCCAGGGGAAGGCACCCGCATCAGTACCAAAGGCGATTTTGATGTTGGCCTCCATTGCACGATGCATGGTTTGAGCGTGGGTTTTGATCATCTGTTTATAAACGGGGTTGCCGTCGCTGGCGCGGCCTTCGGCTACTGCCTCCAAAGCATACGTTGTAGGCACGTACCAGATGCCCTTCTCGGCCATGGTCTTCAAGTCTTCCGGTGCGATATAGTCGCCGTGCTCAAGTGTATCCACACCTGCTGTGACTGCGTTGTGAACGCCGTGCAGGCCCATGGCGTGTGCTGCGACCCGGTGGTTTTCACGATGGGCCTCATCGACGATTGCGGCCAACTCATCGGGCGTGAATGTGGGAATGTCGTCAAGCACACCGTCGGGGCGCATGAAGTAGCCGCGGTCCACGTATACTTTGATCCAGTCAGCGCCATAGGACAATTGTTCGCGTACGGCCCTGCGGCATTCTTCCGGGCCATCGCAGATCTGCACGCCATGCGGAACAGAGATTCCATAGGCATATCCGAGCAGGGGATAGGCCCCAGTCACGTCCAGCGCACGTGTCGCCACCTGCATTCTTGGGCCGGGAATGACGCCCTGCTCGATGAGGTGTTTGATGTCTACGTCAGCATAGAGGGCGCCTTCCGTTTCCAGATCGCGGATGGTCGTGAATCCATAATTTAGCGCCTTGCCAGCGGTCACGGCGCCAAGAATCGCGCGATATGCAAGTGACTGCTTCAAAAGCTGGTCGGCATACTCTGCGGCCGTTGCGTCGCCCTGCAGAAGCACGTGAGTGTGCGTGTCAATGAGGCCGGGAAGGCAGGTTTGCGTGGAGAGATCGGTGATCTCAGCTCCCGATGGCAGCTGTTCCCAGGGTGTTACGCTGATGATTTTGTTTCCCTGTATCTCAATGGTGACATGCTGGCGCAGGGTTCCGTTTGTGCTGTCGAAGAGCGATCCGCACTTTAGATAGCGGGAAGGAGTTTGCGAGTGGACGAGGGCAGGGAAGAGCAGAACGAGAAAAAGAAGAAAGCGGCCAGGAAAATCTTTCATGGCCGCGAAGATATCACAAGAGGGGCCAACCTGCCCTTGTTTTACTTCGTCACATCGAAACTGGTACTCAAAGGTGTATTCTCGGACGAGTCACCCACGTAGACCTTGAACTCACCCGGATCCACACGCCAGTCATTCGACTTTGTGTCCCAATAGGCGAGGGCACGATGGTCGAGCGAGAGAGAAATGTGCTTCGTTTCTCCCGGGTTGAGACGTACCTTTTCAAAACCCTTGAGCTCCTTTATCGGGCGCTCGACCTTCGCCGAGGGGTCACCCACATAAAGCTGGGCTACGTCCGCTCCCTCGCGCTGACCTGTATTGGTCACGTCAAAGGAAACGGTGATCTTGCCTTCGCTGGAGGCCTGACTGGGGGAGACCTGTAGGTTGCTGAAGGAGAACGTCGTGTAGGACAGTCCAAAACCGAACGGGAAGAGAGGCTTTCGATTTCGACTGGTGTAGTAGCGATAACCGAGAAAGACACCTTCGCTGTATCTGACATGCGGTGTTTGGCCCTGGGGAACCGGTGGCGCATAGTAAGAATCGTGGGTTGGATTGTCTTCCCAGGAGCGCTCAAAGCTGGCCGGTAGATGGCCTTCAGGCGAGCGTTTTCCATAGACAATCTCTGCGAGCGCTTGGCCGCCTTCTTCTCCGGGATACCAGTTGTGCAGCAGGGCTGGGACTTTGTCAATCCAGCGGCGCATGTCCACACCGCCTCCACCAGTAATCGCAACGATTGTATTTTTATTGACTGAGGCTATCGCCTCAATGAGCTCGTCCTGTCCCCAGGGCAGGGCGAAAGTGCGGTCCATGCCCTCGCTTTCTGTTGAAGGATCAAAGCCTACCGAGACCAGTGCAGCATCAGACATTGCTGCAATCTTTTTTGCTTCGGGTGAAACAAGGTCGTCTACGGCCAAAATTCCGACCCCGGCCAGAACGTGGTTTCCATCCGGTATGTAGTCGAATTGAATATGGACCGGTTTGCCGGCGGTCAAGAACAGTTTTGTAGACTGCGGGGCCTGCCCTTCACGGTGCGGCTGTTCCAGTACCTGCCTGCCGTCCACCATCAGTTTCCAGGAATCGCCCCAATTGCCTGCTGCCACAACAAGGTAATCTCCCGTTTTGTGGGGAAGATAATCGGCCGTGTATCGGATGCTGTGTTTGCCCTGGCCGGGGGGAGTAAATTCATGCGCTCCCCAGGAGTCAATATGCTTGACCTGCGTGACTGTGGGGATGCCGCTGAAATTTGGATTGTCAAATGTTTCGACCTTTACCGTCGGCTTGCCAAACCAGTCTTCCCAGAAGGGATCGGACGATGAGGTCATGGACTGGTCTGTGCCGAAGTGCGTGCGTTGGAACAGCTCTTTTGTCGTAGGGATTCCTCTTGTATACAGCACTTTGATCCCGGAACCCTGGTCGTTCGTCAACCCGCTCATGATGCTGATCGCGGAATAAGGTTCTACCTGGGAACTTCCGCCTGCGCCGGGTACGGCAGGCCAGGCATCGGGGCCAATCACGGCAAGGGTCTTAATTTTTCCCGATTCAAGCGGCAGGAGGTTGCCATCATTTTTGAGCAGAGTAATGCTCTCTCTTGCTTCATCCAGTGCAACGGCGCGTCCTGAAGGGTTGTCATAAGGAATGCTCAGGTCGGTCTGGTCTCGGTCTAGAAAGCCGAAGCGAAGCGATGTCCGGAAGATCCGTCGAACTTTGTCATCAATGGTGGCTTCAGAGACCCTTCCGTCCTTGATTGCGGGCAGCAGGTTTTTCCGGTTCATGAAGGCGCCAGAGGGCATTTCAAGGTCGAGACCACAGTTGGCCGCGCCGACGGCATCATAGGTTGCCACCCAATCTGACATAAGGATGCCGTCAAAGCCCCAGTCTTTTTTGAGAATGTCATTGTTCAGATGGCAGTTCTGCGTTGCATGAACACCATTCAACAGGTTGTAGGAATTCATGACTGCGCCGACGTGGGCCACTTTGACAGCAGCTTCAAAGGCAGGCAGATAGATTTCCCGCAAAGTACGCTCATCCATATCAGAACTCACATTGTGGCGATCATATTCCTGATTGTTGGCAGCGAAGTGCTTAACTGTAGCAATGACACCCTGGCTCTGCACCCCTTCAATGTAGGGGACTGCAATGTGTGCGGCCAAAAAGGGATCTTCGCCGAAGTATTCAAAGTTACGCCCACCCATCGGCGCGCGATAAATATTGACGCCGGGTCCAAGTAGAAAGTGGACGCCGCGCGCCCGCGCATCCTGTCCAATGGCGACGCCCATGCGTTGTGCCAGCTGTGGGTCCCACGTTGCGGCCAGACCGATACCGGCAGCATAGGCCGTGTCGGGCCCCCAGGTGCGGACCCCGTAAGGACCATCAGACATCTTGAGGCGTGGAAACCCGGCGGCCTCTTCCGAGCGGATGTACATCCCATCCACGCCGCCGATGAGGTCAATTTTCTCTTCAAGCGAGAGCTTTTTGAGCATGGAATCTGCTTTTTGCTCAATCATAGGACTGTCCGGCACCGGGGCCTGAGCATGGACAATGCAGGAACAAGCAGAAAAATTCAGCAGGAGCAAAGCGGTCAGATGAAACGGTTTACGCAAGACGTTCCCTCCCAAAATTGAACGGAAGCCAAAGGCTAACAAACAAACGCTGGATTTGGGAAGAAGGGGGCGGAAGAAAGAAATTGAAGTCCGCGTTCCGCCATAGCAGCCATGGCAAGCAAAAGCGAAGTATGACGAAACGCGGAAGGTGGTTCTCTTACATCTCCAGAACAGCGACCCCATATTTAGGCAGATCCACGGATGTACGTCTCACATGAGAGGAGTCGAGCAGGTCAGTCATGGCTTGAGGCAGGTCCACATGCGCCGCCGTCTGGTTGTGGTTGATAAGAACCAGCACGGATTTTCCTGCACCGGTGCGCTGGCAGACTTCGACGCCCTCAGGTACGTTTTGCAGGACTGGCCTGACACCGCTTTGCTCAAGCAAGGACGAGGTAAGTTTGGCCAGCAGAGCAGCATCGAGCCATGCGCCTACATACGTAATGCTGCCTTTACCCACTTTGCGGGTTATCACCGCAGGCTGGTTGTCGAGCCATCCATTGCTCGGACCGTAACTGAGCAGAACATGAGTGTCTGGGGATTTCGTACTGAGCTGCTCTGCCCAGAGAGAGGCCGTCCCTGAGCCGAGTTCTCCATTTACAGGGACCGCATTGTCCAGAGCATAAAACTGTTCAACGCGCCCGCCGAGAGCGTCTACCAGAGGACCCGGCTGGCGTTCAATATGGAGTGCATTGTATTCGTCTTTCATGCCGGAACGCGGTCCAAGCACAAGATTCCCTCCCTGCTTTACATAGGCAAGCAGGTGGGCGGCGACATCCTGGGGGAGGACATTCAGCCCGGGGGCCACAACGAGCTTATATTTGTCGAGCGGAGCGCGCACAGAAATGACGTCGACAGCCTGTGCCTGATTGCGCAAGGGCGTATAGAAAGCAAGCATTTCGGCCACTGGGTCAAAGTTCCGGTTATGGCGTTGGAAATTGATGGCCCATCGGCTGTCGTAGTCATTGATGAGGGCAACGGCAGATTGGGGAGCGGTTCCTGCGAGCGCCTGGCCCACCTTCTCAAACTCCTCACCGACCTGTTTTACCTCATCGTAAACAGGAACGGGAGTACCGTCAGCCCCGACCAGAGTGCCGTGGTACTGCTCCTGTCCATTAAGGGCGCTGCGCCATTGCCAGTATTCGACAGCCTCAGCGCCATGGCCAATCGCCTGCCAGGCCATGTCGCGCACCTGGCCACGATCAATGGCGGCATTCACAGGACGCCAGTTTACAAAGGCCGGCTGGGTTTCCATGACCCAGAAGTTTTTGTTCTTGAAGCCGCGGGCCAGGTCATGCCGGGCGCCATTGTCGATGTAATCATATTGGCTGCCGACGTAGTCATCCCAGGCAGCAATGTCGAGCACAGAATGGACCACATACTCATCAAATCCATCAAACCATCCCATCGTATTGGTTGTGATGAATTGGCGTTTGTCGGCATGGGGGCGAATGGCGCTGATTTGATTTTCAGAGTAGCTTTTCCAGGTATCGCTGACGAAATGCTTCCAGTCCAGCAGGAGTCCGGGGTTTTCGCCTTCCTGGCGCACGGGGATTTCGTCAAAATTGTCGTATGTCTGGCTCCAGTAGGCTGTGGTCCAATGCTGGTTCAGGTTTTCAATCGTACCGTATTTCTTTTTGAGCCAAGCATGAAACTGGGCCTTTGCCTCGGGATCAAAGGAAGGAGCAGCGTATTCGTTATCCAATTGCCAGCCGACCACGTTCGGGTTGTGACCATAGCGTTCCGCCATCTTTTCGGCGATGTCATGTGCAAACTGGCGATACCGTGTACTGGCAAAAGAAAACTGCTGACGGTTGCCATGTTCATCGCGCACGCCGTTCTCATCTACGCGCAGCGTGTCCGGATATTTGGCTGTAAGCCAAGCCGGAGGTGCGGCCGTTGGGGTCCCGAGCACAACACAGATATGGTGTTTGGCCGCCAAAGCGATGGCCCGGTCAAGCCAGGCAAAGTTGTATTGGTTTTCGGCGGGTTCCATGGTGCTCCAGGCAAACTCACCCACGCGGACGAGGTTGATGTGGGCCGCTTCCATGAGCGAGAGATCAGCGTCCCAGCGCGATTCAGGCCATTGCTCGGGATACCATGCCGCACCGAGCAGGAGAGGGGGTTTATCAGGATAGGAGGTGGCCTGGGCAGAGAGGGTGATGGGAAGTATTGCAGTGGCGGCAGAAAACAGCAGTGCGGAGAGCATCGACTTCATGTAACCGGTTTCCTCCAGAATCACCCTGCTCCGTGAAAGGAGACAGAGTTGGAATTAACGAATCAGGATGTCCGCCGCAGGATAGCTGATTCCATCTATTTTTGCATCTATGTGCGGCAGGGTGGGTGTTCGAGTCAGGATTTCAATGCGGCCATTCATCAGCAGGGCCGTATCTTCCACTTTGGCACCGCGAATGCTGGGATTCCAGGCCAGCACCTGCGGTTCGGCAATTTGTTGCTGGCCGCCTGGTGCGGCCACCCACTCGCGTTCCAGATATCCGGCGGGGCCCCCCTGATGATGCAGTTTTTCTTCACCAGAGAAACCAGCTTCGCGATAGGCGCGCTCAGCCACGGCATATAACTCAGCGGAGGTCGTACCTTTTTGGCTGGCATGGAGTAACTTGGCATGGATGTCAGCACAGGCTGCAAAACCATGGATCAGGTCCCTCGGAGGTTCTCCAAAGTGTACAAATCTGGTGATCGAGACAGCCAGCCCCCACTTGCGTGCGCAGAGATTCAGCATTCCGAAACGCTGCAACACGCCTCCCCGGGCCACCGCATGTTTGTATTTGCGGATACGGTCGTCGGTGGCCATCAACAATACAGTGGGCAGGATACCCCGGGAGAGAAGCTTTTGGGATACCAGCCCCGACATCTCTTCTTCCGTGATCCCTGGTTCGAGTTCCCGCAGGGCCACAGCCGTAACTTCAGCTGCCTGCTGAGCCAGCCAGCGGAAACGAGAGACTTCTGCATCGGTAAGGGGAGAACGCAGCAGCGAAAGATCCACAGACGGAAGACCATCCATCGGCAGATCCGTAGCAACTTTACCCGAGCCGACAGTTTTACGGACCATCTCGTTTATTGTGTTTTCATACCATGGAGTGATGATCGGTTCATAATCCAGGCCTGTAAACTCCTCGTCGGCCAGCCGCCCAGCTTCATTATTTGTAGTCAGGTAGAATTTGCGTCCATCGCGCAGCAGAAGCAGGGACGCAACGCCGCTTTCTGCTGGGATGGCCACAGTCGTCTCTACCTGTCCGCACGATACCCAAGCAATGTTTTCATTTCGGCGGAGGAGGATAGCATCCAGCTGCCTTGAATCCATCCACTCCATGAGTCTGGACAGCTTTTCATTTTTTTCATTGTGAAGCTGTGCTTCTGAGCAGAGGGAGACAAGAAAACTCTGGGTGGGGGAGAGTGTCTGCTGCATTTGTCCAGTCATGTACTTGTAGTAAAGCGATTTCCTTCAAGGATTTCTAAGGGACAACTGTACATGGTACGAGGAAAGAACGCAAAACCGAAATCGTAGGAAGGGAAGGCTGCCCCATGCGTTGCTTCGAAAAACGAGAAGCAATGCATGGGGACAGAAAATGCAGGGGAGAAATTAACGCGCGGGCAGAGTCAGTGAATTTTGGAGTCGGAAGCTGAGCACGGTTTCAGGAGCCAGCGTGATTTCACGGTTGTTTCCGGTCAGCCCGGCACCCGCCGTTCCCGCTCCTGCACCCGCGAGAGCGCCGATGGCAGCGCCTTTGCCGCCCCCGGCGAGACCACCGATGATCGCGCCAAGACCTGCACCTCCGCCCACCATGGTGGCAGTACGTTTGCCTTTGCCTGTGCTCTGCTGGCTGAAAGTAGTCGTGTCTATGGGATAGCTGTTTCCGCGAACGGTGATGGACTGGAGGGTGAGGGAGAGGACCGCCGCACCTTTAAACCTTCCCGCAGATTTGGCATCAGTTACTGTGCCGGTGACGGTTGATCCAGCGGGAATAGCCGTGACTCCACCCACGACTACGGAATTTGCCAGGGTCCCGGTGAAGCTTTCACCTGCGGCACTGGTTTTGGAGCTGAGTGTTGTGCCCAAGCGCACTGAAAGAGGGGTCCCGGCGGGTACAACGATGGGTTGGGGTGCCGGCGCAGGTGCTGCTGCCGGAGCCGCTTGTTCGCGTGACCGTGCCCGCTCCCGCTCCCTGGGGGCGGAAGGAGCACTCTGCGCTTCTGGCTGAGCGGATGGAGCAGCGGCGGGTTGCGACTGCGGAGGTTGTTCCTGATTGTTTGCAGACTTGTTGCATCCGGAGAAGAGCAAGCCCGTGGATAGCAATGCTGTTACCAGAAGCTGATGGCGGATCATACCTGTTTCACCCTTTCTTCGCACTGGTGGATGGTGCAGATGCATCGCACGAAGATTACCACTCTTTTGGAAGCTCTGCCTACAGAGTTTGATGAAATTCAGATTGTAGAGAAAAGACGACAACAACCCGCGAGTGGCCATTCAATGAGAGGACCATGTCTTATCGGAGGAGGTGCAGACGGTTTCCAGCGGGCAATCAGAGCATTTTGGTTTACGAGCAATGCATATCTGGCGCCCGTGATGAATGACTTGATGGGAGAACGAGATCCAGCGGTCTTTGGGGATGATCTTCATCAGATCCTGCTCGACCTTTTTGGGCTCCGTAGCCTGGGTAAGATGCAGGCGTCGCGAGATGCGAAGGACATGGGTGTCAACAACAATGCCTTCTGCCAGGCCGTAAGCAACGCCCAGCACAACGCTGGCGGTCTTGCGGGCCGCTCCGGGAACCGTAAGCAGCTCGGCCATGGTGCGTGGTACCTGTCCAGCAAAGTCGCCGACGATTTTTCGTGCGGCCCCCTGAATGGATTTCGCTTTGTTCCTGTAAAAACCTGTGGAGCGGATGAGTTTTTCGATGGCGGGCAGGGGTGCATTGGCCAGCGCCTTGGGCGTAGGGAATTGACGAAACAACTCCGGGGTGACCATGTTCACGCGTGCATCTGTGCATTGCGCAGAAAGAATCGTCGCTACCAGCAATTCCCAGGCATTCCTGTGGTGGAGGGCACATTCAGCATTGGGGTAAGTAGCATCCAGTCGCCGGAGGATCTCTTTGACGCGCTCTGGCGCCAGATCGCGTTTGGGTTCAAACCTTTCTTGCTTTGGGTGCGATTTTGCCGCAGCTTTCACGGGTACTCGTTCCGGACCTTTGAGGAGAGCTGATTTGGAAGCAGGCATGAGAATGTTTTCTCGCAAAGAGAAGGATACAGCAGCACAAGAAACGTATCTACACACCGATTTAGCTGCCGCGATCCAGGGCATGGTATGCCAGCTGGTCTCTTTGAGAAGGGGCTTGCTAATCGGACGCAAGCCCTCTGCGCGTGTTGACGATTTGTACAGCAAGCGGCGCGATGGCGGCAAGAATCTCCTGCACGCTCTGGTCATCCACGCCAAGTGCGCGCAACGTCTGAGCCAGGTGGGAGGCAACAGCGTCAAAATGCCGCTGTTCGATTGCCAGATGTGCATGGGCCTGCGACATTTGTGCTCCGGTGTACCGGACGGGTCCGCCCAGTGCATGGGAGAGAAACGCGAATTGGTGCCGCTTGAGTCTTTCCACGTTTACATTGGCAAAAAAGGGAGCGAGCTCGGGGTCGGCAAGAATGCGCCGATAAAAGAGATCTACAGCGGCCTCTACAGAGGCGGCCCCTCCAATGCGGTCATAAATCGAGCTTTCAGGCATGATGCATTCCTCGTCTTCTGGATTCAGGATGGCGTGACAGGGATCCGGGACCGGGCGCGTCGTGGCGGGGCCAGTGCAAAAGCAACATCGCAGACGAATGGCGCAACCTGGCGCAGTGCGATGGTTTGCGTTGTGGAAACAGGATCGCATGAGAGTATGCGTTCTCATGGCAAGAGTGCAGCGGCAAGGCCATATTTATCAGGCCAGTAAATGGCTTTTATGGGATGCCAGTCATGTCTTTCAGGGGGCTGCCAGATATACTCAAGGCTGAATGAGCGAAAAAATTTTGGCCGTCCTGGCCTCCCTGATTATTGCTACGATTTCCGCTGCAGGCTATGCAGGCATTGCTTTATTGATGGCCATTGAATCAGCATGTATCCCTCTGCCGTCGGAAATCATCATGCCTTTTTCCGGATATTTGGTACACACTGGGCAGTTGAAGCTGTTCTGGGTGGCGACGGCTGGCGCTTTCGGCTGCAATCTCGGTTCATTGGTAGCCTATTGGATCGGCGCTCTGGGTGGCATCCCGTTTATCGAACGGTACGGCAAGTTTGTACTGCTGAGTCATCGCGATCTGGAACGCGCTGAGCGCTTCTTTCATCGCTTTGGCGGGATTACGGTGTTTATTGGTCGATTGCTGCCTGTGATTCGCACGTTTATTGCGCTGCCGGCGGGCATTGGCAAGATGCCGCAGCTTCGTTTTCACATTTATACATTTTTAGGATCATGGCCATGGTGCTATGCGCTGGCCTGGTTTGGAATGAAATTGGGACAAGCCTGGGAAACAGACCCGCGATTCAAGGCAGCATTCCATCGTTTCCATCTTTCAGTAGAAATTGCGCTGCTTGCCGGCCTGGTCTGGTTTGTGTGGACACACTCAAAAAACCGCATGGGGGCCAGCGCCCGTGGTGAGGATGGAAAGGCCGCTTCGTGAGTCTTCAACATGCCGGGAAAGACGTGGTAGCAGCGGTTTACTATGGAAGTACTTCCATTCGCCTGGCGCAATCTACCATTGAATCCACACGATTTGCCAAATGTTGGTCCAAGGGCTGAGACTTAGAAGCCGGGGGCAGCCCACCATTTTTATCCCATATAGAAGGACGGTCAGAGCAAGGAATGTCTACGCCTAAGACTGCGGAATCGAAGATCCAACCGGCAAAAGGCAAACTGGGAATTATGACAGTCGGCATGGGGTCAGTTGCGACGACCCTAATTGCCGGAGTAGAGGCAGTACGCAAAGGATTTGCAAAACCCATCGGATCATTGACGCAAATGGGCACGATCCGCCTGGGAAAGCGCACGGAAGGCCGCACTCCGCTGATTAAGGACTTTGTGCCACTGGCTGATTTGAATGATATTGTCTTTACGGGCTGGGACATTTTCCCTGAAAACATGTATGAAGCAGCCGAACATGCTGCGGTGCTGGACCGCGACCATCTTAAGAGCATCCGGCCATTTTTAGAAGCCATACAGCCGATGCCCGCGGTCTTTGATCAGCACTATGTGAAGCGCCTCCATGGTACGCACGTAAAGAAGGGCAAGAGCAAGTGCGACCTGGCGCAACAGGTACGCTCCGACATTCAGGCATTTAAGGCCCAGGTGGACCGGGTGGTTGTGATCTGGTGCGGTTCCACGGAAATTTTTCTGGAACCAACCGAGGTCCATGCAAGCATTGAGTCGTTTGAGAAGGGACTGCTCCATGATGACCCCAGCATCGCTCCGTCACAGATCTATGCCTATGCAGCACTGAAGGAAGGCGTGCCGTTTGCCAACGGAGCACCCAACCTTACGGTGGACTTGCCGTGTATGCAGCAACTTTCGAAACAGACAGGAGCGCCCATTTGCGGCAAGGACTTCAAGACGGGGCAGACCTTTATGAAAACGGTCCTCGCCCCGGCGTTTAAGGCCCGTATGCTGGGAGTTTCCGGCTGGTACTCGACCAATATTTTAGGCAATCGTGATGGCGAGGTCCTGGATGATCCGGAATCCTTTAAGACAAAAGAAGAGTCTAAGCTCGGGGTGCTGGACTATATCCTGCAGCCAGAACTTTATCCCGATTTGTACAAAGACATCTATCACAAGGTCCGCATCAACTATTACCCCCCGCGCGGCGATAACAAAGAAGGTTGGGACAATATTGACATCTTTGGATGGCTGGGCTACCCCATGCAGATCAAAGTGGACTTTCTCTGTCGCGACTCAATCCTGGCCGCACCCATTGCACTGGATCTTGTCCTGTTCCTGGACCTGGCGCAGCGCACTCCTGAGTTGAAACACCTGGGCATTCAGGAGTGGCTCAGCTTTTACTTCAAGTCGCCAATGACAGCAGAGGGACTTTATCCGGAGCATGATCTGTTTATTCAATCCATGAAGCTGAAAAATACGCTGCGGCACATCATGGGTGAAGATTTAATCACTCATCTTGGACTGGAATACTATGACTGAAGAGCCTGAAATTTTCAGGCAACAGGCGGCAGGCAAGGACGGCCTGCCGTTTTTCTTTTCCGGGTGTGTACACGGACGAATTTCTGCCCTGCTTTTCCTCATCGATACCCCGCTTTGCGCCTTTACTTCGCCCGATCGTGAGGCCTGACGGAACTAAAATAGAGCCATACTCATGGCTGAATTTACCCACCTGCATCTACATACGGATTACTCGCTTCTGGACGGCGCTTGTGATGTGGAAAAACTCGTCAACCGCGTCGCTGATATTGGCCAGAAGGCAGTCGCGATTACCGACCACGGGAATATCTACGGGGCGGTACATTTTTTTGAAGCGGCCAAGAAGCGCGGTATAAAGCCGATTCTGGGCTGTGAGCTTTACATCTGCAAAAAGGAAGACCATCGAGATGATCCGCAAGGTGATGACTATAACCATCTGCTCGTGCTGGCGGAAAACGAAGAAGGGTACCGCAACCTGGTGCGGATTACTTCCGAGGCTTCGCTCCATGGTTTTTATCGCAAGCCTCGGGTGAGCAAGAAGTATCTGGCAGAACATGCTGAAGGGTTAATTGGCTTTTCAGGCTGCCTGGCGGGCGAGTTGTGCGAGAACCTGATGGCCGGCAAGTACGAGGCAGCGAAGGCGGTTGCCGGGCAATATCAGGACATTTTTGGTAAGGGAAATTTTTTTCTGGAAATCCAGGACCAGGGGCTGGAGCTGGAAAAGAAAATCCATCCTGATCTGTTCCGGCTGGAAAAAGAACTGGGCATCCCTCTGGTGGCGACCAATGACAGCCATTACCTCTGCGATGATGATGCTCATGCGCACGAGATTTTGCTGTGTGTGCAGACGGCCTCTTCCATCCATGATCCTAAGCGGTTCAAGTTTGACTCTGACCAGTTTTATGTAAAGACTGCGGCTGAAATGGAGAAGCTGTTCTCCTATGCTCCGGAGGTAGTGAGCCGCACGATGCAGTTTGCTGAGCGCTGCAGTCTGAAGCTCAGCAAAGTAGACAATCCATTTCCAGAGTTTGCTGTACCGCCGGGGCACACGATTGACAGCTACTTTGAGCACGTCTGTCGCGAAGGATTTAAAAAAAGGCTTGAAACCTCGATCCGGCATCTGCAGGACCGCGGTCTGCTGCGGCATCCGATTTCTGAGTACGAAGCGCGGCTGGAGCGTGAGATTGCCATCATTAAGCAAATGAAGTTTCCCGGTTATTTCCTGATCGTGTGGGACTTCATCCGCTATGCGCGTGAGCACAACATTCCTGTGGGACCAGGTCGAGGGTCTGCGGCAGGATCGCTCGTTGGGTATGTGATGGAGATCACAAATATTGATCCGCTCCAGAATGAGCTGCTCTTTGAGCGTTTTCTGAACCCGGAGCGTATCTCCATGCCGGACATTGATATTGACTTCTGCATGAACCGGCGGGGTGAGGTGATTGAGTACGTTACACGAAAGTATGGCCGCGAGCAGGTGGCGCAGATCATCACCTTCAATACGATGGCGGCAAAGGCTGCCATCAAAGACGTGGGCCGTGCGCTCGATATGCCATATGGTGATGTGGACCGTATCGCGAAGCTGGTGCCGACGACCATTGGGGTAACAATTGAGCAGGCCTTGCGGGATTCGCCTCAATTGCAGGAGGCCTACGATACGAACCAGCAGGTCAGAGAACTGATTGATACAGCGAAGAAGCTCGAAGGACTGGTGCGCGGGGCAGGTGTCCACGCCGCAGGAGTTGTGATTGCACCACGTCCCCTGACAGATCTGGTGCCGGTTTCTCGCAGCAAGAACGACGAAATCGTTACGGCGTATGACATGAAGGCCGTGGAAAAGATGGGCCTTCTCAAGATGGACTTTCTGGGCCTGACCACACTCACGGTCATTGATGATTGCCTGAAGATGATTGAGCGAAACCAAGGGCAGAAGCTCGATATAGAAACGATTCCGCTGGACGACCAGGAGACCTATGAGAAGGTCTTTCATCGCGCGCTGACTTCAGGGGTCTTTCAGTTTGAATCAGGAGGGATGCGTGATGTGCTGCGGCGCTACAAACCCACATCTGTAGAAGACCTGACGGCCTTAAACGCACTCTACCGTCCGGGCCCCATCCAGGGTGGAATGATCGATGATTTTATCGAGCGCAAGTGGGGCCGCAGGAAGGTTGAATATGAGCTGCCTGAGCTGGAGACGATCCTGAAGGAGACGCTGGGCGTCATCGTCTATCAGGAGCAGGTCATGCAAATCGCCAACGTGCTCGCAGGCTATTCGCTGGGAGAAGCGGACCTGCTGCGGCGCGCGATGGGCAAGAAGATTCCCGAGGAGATGGCCAAGCAGCGGGACCGTTTTGTTTCTGGCGCGCTGGAAAAGGGCTTTCCTAAGGACAAAATTACAAAGATCTTTGACCTGATGGAGCAGTTTGCAGGGTACGGCTTTAATAAGTCGCACTCGGCTGCATATGCCCTGCTGGCGTATCAGACGGCATATCTGAAGACACATTATCCGGTGGAGTTTATGGCGGCGCTCTTGACTTCGGAAATCTCCAAGCCGGAGAACGTCGTGAAGTACATCAAGGAATGTCGCGAGATGGAGATTCCTGTTGAACCTCCGGATGTGCTTTTCAGCGATGCTGATTTTACCCCGCATGGTAAGGCAATTCGATTTGGTTTAACCGCGATCAAGAATGTCGGTCGCAATGCAATTGATTCGATTCTGCTGGCGCGCAAGGAACTGGAAACAGAGAACAAGAAGTTTGCTTCTTTCTGGGAGTTCTGCGAAAAGATAGACCTGCGGCTGATGAACAAGCGAGTCCTGGAGTCGCTGATCAAGGCCGGAGCACTCGACTCCTTTGGGCGCCGTTCGCAATTGATGGCCGCAATTGACAAAGCCATTGAGCGGGCACAAAAGACGCAGCGGGATCGGGAGGCAGGACAACACGGACTGTTTGGGATTTTCGATAACCATCCGGCAGTCGCGTCATCGACGGATGCCTTGCCGAACGTTCCAGACTGGGACGAGCACCAGCGGCTTCAGGCAGAAAAAGAAGTACTAGGATTTTTTGTCTCGGGACATCCTCTGGACAAATATTCTGAGAAGCTGCGTAACCTGCCGGGCGTGATTGATACTGCCACCGCTCTTGAGATGAAGCCTGCTCCCGGGAATGGCCGCCGCGGGCAGGCACCGGAGAATGAGACGGCCATTGCCGGGATGATCGTTGGCTTGAAAGTGGCAAAGTCCAAACGTTCTGGCGAGCTTTATGCGCAGGCGGCACTGGAAGACACGACCGGGAAGATTGATCTGATCTGTTTTCCAAAAGACTATGAGCGGCTGAAAGAGGTGCTGAAGATAGAAGTGCCCGTGCTGGTGCGCGGGCAGCTTCGCGCCGAAGAAGACGCCGCGCCGAAGCTCTGTGTGTCCTCCATCCAGGCATTGGAAGATGTGAAGGTGCGGCTTCCGCAGAATGTTCGTATCCGGATTCCTCTGGAGCGCGCAAGCGATGCTACTTTAGCAGAACTGAAACAGGCGATTCTTGCTTCCCCGGGACCGGGAAAGTTAATGCTCAATCTTGAGCAGGCCGGTGAGTTCTGCGTCATGCTGGAACCAATCGGTCTGAGCGTGGGTGCAGATCGCGCTTTTATCGACCGCTGTGAGGAACTGCTGGGACGAGGAATGGTGCAGGCCATCGATTAGCCGCCCGCTGCACAGGAAGCGAGGTGGGCAGGTGCATTTGTGCAGATGCCTGCCAATCCATACAATCAAACAGTAAGATTTGCATTGTCCTATGACTGAGCAGGCAGGCAAAGTAGAACAGATGCAGGCGGCCGAATCGGTGCCTGCGGCGTGGTTGAAAACGGAGCTGGCGCGTCATCCTCAGCGTCCGTATCCAATGGACTATATAAAACACATCTTCACCGATTTCAGCGAGATCCATGGCGACCGGGCATTTGGCGACGATCCGGCGATGTCCTGTGGTATGGCGCGGTTTGACGGTGAAGAAGTCATGGTCATCGGGAACCTGAAAGGACGCACGGTCAAGGAGCGGGTGCAGCGAAAATTTGGCTCCCCAGACCCGGAAGGCTACCGTAAGGCCCTCCGTGCGATGAAACTCGCGGAAAAATTTGGACGTCCAGTCTTTACGTTCATTGATCTGGCAGGGGCATATCCCGGTATTGGCGCTGAGGAGCGCGGGCAGGCTGAGGCCATTGCGCGCAACCTGCGGGAGATGGCCCGCCTGCGTGTTCCCATTCTGGCCACGATCACTGGTGAGGGAGGGTCAGGAGGCGCTTTGGCGCTGGCTGTTGCAGACCGTGTTTTGATGCTGGAAAACGCCATCTATTCAGTCATTTCGCCGGAGGGTTGCGCATCCATCATGTGGCGTGACGCATCGAAGAGGGCACAGGCGGCAGAAGCGCTGAAACTGACGGCAGAGAATGTAAAGGCACTTGGCTGTGTAGATGATGTCGTCCCTGAGCCTGACGGGGGTGCCCATACTGATGCTGAAGCATCTGCACGATTCTTAAAGGAAAAGCTGAAGTGGCATTTTGGTGAAGTGAAGGCCATGCCGGTTGAAACCATGCTTCAACAGCGCTTTACGAAGTTTCGCAACATTGCGCAGTTCTATTCCTCATGACTTCCGCAAAAGGACGCCTCAGCTCCCTTAGCTGGTTTGCGCTTGCAGCCATTTATTATGTTTTCGCGCAGCAGGTGTCGCTCCGCGCAGCGAATGGACTCAGTTCAGGCGACTGGTTTCCTTTAGTAAGCAATCTGCTGCTGCTTTTCCTCCTGTGTATTGGTTACACAGGCATGGGCTACGCAGCGCAGCATCAAAGCGATCCTCTGCGGGAAATGGGCCTGGTCCGCCGGGAGGGATGGCAGCGGGAATTTGCCCTGGGCGCTGCTCTGGGATGGGCAGGAGTTGTTGCCTGTGTTGTTCCGGTGGCCATCTTCGGAAGCCTGGTCATTACTTTCTGGAAGGGAAGTCATCAGTACCTTCTGCTCTTTGTGCATGTGGCCACACTTGCGGTCATGTCGCTAGCGCAGGAAATTGCATTTCGAGGCTATCCTTTTCAAAGGCTTATCGAATCCATCGGACCCGCTCTGGCAACCATGCTCATGCCATTGCTTTATGTGGCCGTCCATCTCACAAATACGGATGCGACCGCAGCAAGCGTAGTGGTTGCAGTATTGTTTGGGTGGGTGCTTTCGCTGGCCTATCTGCGCACCCGGGCCCTGTGGCTCGCCTGGGGACTGCACTTTGCCTGGAATGCCTGTCTGGCCCTTTTGTTCGGCCTGCCCATAGAAGGAACGAGTCAGTTCAGTCCGGTAATCTCTTCCAATACCATAGGTCCGGCATGGCTTACAGGAGGTGACCGGGGACCGGAGGGAAGTGCAATCGCCATCCTTGTAATGTTCCTGCTGATGATCGCGCTCATGAAGGTAACGCGCGATTATGCACACAGATACGCTCAGCCGGTCATTGTTCCCGGGGGCATTCCTGTGGACATTGATGCCATAGCGCGTCGCCAGCATGAGGCTGCCATGGGTGTACATGAAGCGCAGAGCAGGCAACAACTGGTCCAGATCGCACCGACCTCTTCCTCCGGAAACGGGACTGGAGCAAACTTGCAATCAGGGCCAGTCAAGCAGGAAACTTTGGATGGACCGGAGCAGAAGACGGAATTTCCATCCTGATTCGATTTTCCCTGTTCAAAACAGAATTTACGAAGAACCCTCTCCAGCACTTGCAATCCCGGTAAATTCGCGCCATGCTTGTAAACCAGAGCAGAGAGGCCCGACATGCAGGGATTCGCAGCCCGGTATTTGTTGCGAGTTTTGGCAGGTGGAGTTCTGTTTCTTCTTATTGCACCTGGCATTGGACCAGCGCAGGTTTTCACCGTAAGTCCGGAAAAGATTGAAGGCCGTTATCTGGACTTTCATCCCACCCATGTTCTGCTTCCCGAACAGCCCATTACCGAGCGAGGACGACAGGAACTGGTCCGTTTTCTCACGGCAGAGCAAGGGTTTGCGATGCGCCCTTTACCGCGGGCCACGCTGGTGCTCCATGCAAATGGTGCGCTCAGCCCCAGCGGTTCCGACTATGTCAATGTCATTCAGGAGAAAGGCATGTCGGCAAAGCCAGGCGATCGTTGTGTGATTACCGATGTGAAGATCAAGGGGGACAGCATTGTTTTACTGCTGAATGGCGGTCCTGACCCGAAGCACAAATGGCTGCGTCACGTATCGATTGGAATGGACCCTTATGATACGACGCCGGTTGTGCAGGACAGTGGTCCGGAGCCGGTCGGGTCGCGGATAACGCTGGTTTTTGACCATCATGTGCCTGAAATTACCGGTCAACAGGTAGAGGCGCTGCTGGCGCCGGTATTGGGTTTTGGTGTGAAGTCGCCAGTGGAGGCCTATACCGACACGCTTCCTCCTTTCTTGAAGAAGGCGATTCTGGACCATCATGTGCTGGTCGGAATGAGTACGCAAATGGTGCTTTATGCACTCGGGCCGCCGCAGCAAAAAGTCCGCGAACGCGAGGGGCAAACACCGTTTGAGGAGTGGATTTACGGAGAAGCCCCCCAGCCAGTACAGTTTGTGCGGATCAATGGCAACCGCGTGATTCGTGTCGAAGTTGCAGAGGTGGGAAAGCCCCCCGTCATCCGTACAGAAAATGAAATGGGAGATTACTGGAGCACCACTCCTGCTCCCAATGTGCACGAAGTAAAAATGGGAGACCAGGATCCCACCGCGATTGCCCAGCAGTCGGCACCCAAGGCACCGCCGACGCTGCGCAAGCCGGGAGAAACTCTGCCTCAGGACAATGATAAAAACCATCCCACGATGGGACCTGTGCAGTTTCCTCAGGACACGGACCAGAAACCGAAGGTAGAGCCGCTGCCGCCTCCGCCTTCCCAGCAACAGGGGCCTGTGATGCCTCCGCAATGAAGTCGGTCCTACGAAATGCGAGCCGGGACGGCGTACTGTTTGCGGAGCCAGAGAAAGAGCGGAATTCCAGAAGCGATAATAACCGTCCCAATCAGTGAATTGCGCAGATTTTCTGCGTAGGAATAGTAGAGTAAAATCGCAGAAGCTGTGATGAACAGTGCAGGCAACACGGGATATCCCCACACACGATAAGGACGTGGCGCATCAGGATACCGCTTGCGATAAACAAAGATGGTCGTGGCCGTAATCATGTAAAAAAGCCACTCGGAAAAAATGGCGAGTTCAAAGAGCTGTTGGAAGCGTCCTACGGCCAGCAGCAGCAATGTGCTTAACAGCCCCTGAACGATGAGCGACGTAGAGGGACTTTGGAAGCGCGGGTGCACGTGGGCCATCTTCTGAAAAAAGAGCCGGTCACGCGCGGCAGCAAATGGAATCCGGGCCCCGGACATAATGGTGCCGTTCAGGGTCACGAAGATGCTGAGCGCCATGGCGGCTGAGACCAGGACGGCCCCGGGATGACCCGAGACAACGTCCATGGCAGCAACAGCAGGACGAGGAGAAACGGCGATCTGCGCAGCGGGAAGAATATACTGGATCGCGGCGTTGGTGGCCATATACAACGCTCCCACGACGAATAGTCCAAAAATGAGAGCAATCGGCAGACTGCGTTCTGGACGCTGGACTTCTCCTGCAACCATCGTGAGGTCATTCCAGCCATCGTAGGCCCACAGAACAGCAATCATTGCGACCATGAAGCCGCCGAAACCTCCCTGGGCGCCGGTGAACTGGGTGTGGAAATTGGTCAGAGTTCCCGCACGAGACGCAAAACAGAAGCCGACAATGACTACGATCAGAACGCCCTTCAGCCAGGTGAAAAAAAGTTGAAAGTCACCGGCCTTCTTCATGCCGAGATAGTTAAGACCCGTGATAAGCCAGGTAGCAGCGATGGCAAAGATCTGCGACCACTCAAGAAACTGGGAGCTGTGAAATACAGGAGTTTCCAGCCAGCTCAGAGGGCCGAAGATGGCCACCGTCCGCGCCAGTCCGCTGGTTACGCTGGCTATCGATGCAGGTTTGGCAACGGAGAACCAGGTCCACATATACAGAAAAGCGGGCAAGTCCCCATATGCCTTGCGTATATAGACATATTCGCCTCCGGCATAAGGCATCATGGCGCCAAGTTCGGCATAAGTCATGGCCCCGAAGAGGGAAAGCAAGCCGCCGGTGAACCACGCCAGATAGACGAGTCCGGAGGAGCCAACTGCACGTACCATCTCGTGAGGGACCAGAAAGATTCCGCTGCCAATGATGGTGCCAACAACGATGGCGGTTGCATGAGAAGCACTCAGGACGCGAGGCAGATCGCCACTGGGAGATGTTTTTTGGTTTGCTGGCAGCAAAGATGAGCTCCGTTTTTGGCTAGTGTAACGGGTGGAAAGCATTCAGCAGATATATACAGTCGCAAAAAAATGGAATGCGAAGGGAGAAATGAGGGGCCATCGCTACTTTTCTGGCAAGCATAAATTTCTTTTGTGCATCTTCCCAGGCAGTGGGTCCTTTCTGTAAAAAGTGTAGTAGCAGTCCGGTCTTATAGATGTATAGATTTTTTTCTTGACGAACGACCAGCCAGCAGCCGATAGTTGGTTTCCAAGAGAAAATTACGGTCCAGCTCCAGCCTAAGCGGAAATTTTTCGAAAGATGATTGGGGAGGTCAGGCACAAAATGAAACGTTCTTCATTTCGCTGCTATCAGCCATTCTTTGTGGGGGTCTTACTAATGGTCACCACAGCCATCGCTGTGGGACAAACCATTTCAGGCACGATTACAGGTACGGTAAGGGACAGCTCAGGAGCCGTGGTTCCGGATGCGACGATTACTGTTACCAATTCTGCCCAGAACATTGTTGTGTTCAGTGCAAAAACCAATTCTACCGGTGAGTACACGGCCCCATTTGTGCCTGTCGGGACGTACACGGTGAGCGCTGAAGCTCCCGGCTTTAAGAAAGCGGACCATAGCAATTTAAAGCTGAATGTGAACCAAAACCTGACCGTGGATATCGTACTAGAGCCCGGAAGTACGCAGCAGACGGTGAACGTATCAGCATCGGCTTTACAGGTGGATTTGCAGAGTGCTCAGGCGCAGACGGTAATCAGTGGAACGCAAATCCGCGAGCTGCCCTTAACGACAAGAAATTATGAGCAGCTTGTAGCCTTGATGCCGGGAGTTTCTACGGGTCTGGCCTCGGACCAGTTGTATGTTGGAGCGAGCAATCCTGTCGGCACTTCCAATCAGATCAACTTTTCCATCAACGGAAGCCGGCCCACCCAGAACACATGGAACATTGACGGTGCGGACAATGTGGACAGGGGCGCCAATCTCACGCTTCTTGCGTATCCCAGTGTGGATTCGATTGCTGAGTTCTCCGTCCAACGCAGTAACTACAACGCGGAGTTTGGCCGCAGTTCCAGCGGACAAATCAATGTCATCACCAATGCCGGAACAAACCAGTTTCATGGGGACGTGTATGAATTTTTCCGAAACAATGTTCTGAATGCCAACACATACCTTAACAACAGAAAACACATTGCGATTCCACCATTACGCTATAACGACTTTGGAGGGACGATTGGCGGCCCGATCTGGCATGACAAAACATTTTTCTTCTTCTCAGAGGAGGCCAGACGCGTCATCACTTATACGAACTTTCTGGCCAATGTGCCCAGCGTAGCAGAGCTGCGCGGCGATCTCTCCGCATCTTCGACCCCGGTTTGTGTCCAGTGGAGTGCACCCGGAGGAACGTGCGTGCAGCAGGGATTTCAGGTGACCAACATCTCGCCCGCTGCACAGGCGTATATCAAGGACATTTTTAGCAAGCTGCCACAGCCCGATAATCCAAACTGTACAGGCGGATGTACTCTGACCTCCATTGGTCGGAACATCTTTAATTTCCACCAGGAAATCGTTAGGATTGACCAGGTTTTCAGTCCTAACTTCAGGATCTTTGGAAGGTTTGAAAACGATACAATTCCCACGACAGAGCCGGGAGGCCTGTTTATCGGAAGTGCCTTGCCCGGGGTCGCGACTTCTTCGACAAACTCACCGGGACGCATTTTCATCATTCATGCTACCAATACAATTTCGCCCACGTTGATTAATGATGCGGGATACAACTATTCCCACGGCGGGATCCTGAGTTCTCCGGTTGGGCTCACAGCAGGGAAAAATTCTCCAGATATTTTGTCGGCGATCAAACTGCCGTACGCTTCGAGTCTGAATGTTGCGCCAGTACTTGGTTACACGTACTTCAGCAGTATTTCTGATCGTGGTCAATATCGGGACTTTAATGACAACAACAATCTTTTTGATCACTTGGCCAAGATCGTGGGCCGACACTCCATGAAGTTCGGAGTGACCTACAACTGGTATCAGAAGGATGAGAATTCGGCGTCGGGGAACCAGGGGAATTTTGGTTTTCCCACTCAAGCACCGAATGGGACCAACAGCGAATATCAGGAGTGGGCAAATTTCCTGACAGGAAATGCTAGCTCCTTTGGGCAGGCATCGAAGGATTTCCGGGCAGTCATTCGACAGCAGCAGTGGGAAATTTATGCGCAGGACACGTATCAGGTGAAATCAAACCTGACGCTGTCCTATGGACTCCGGTATTCTTTGTTTCGACAGCCCACGGACGCAAACAACCACCTGACAAACTTTGACCCAGCCACATTCAGCTCCGCCGGGGCACCTCCGATTGACCCATACACGGGCAAGCTGGCGGCCACCGGAACTCCCTTGAATGGCATCATTATTGGCGGAAATGGGTCACCCTTTGGGAGCACGATCAACAACCAAAATACGCTGGACGTTGCCCCTCGTTTTGGTCTGGCATGGGACCCGACAGGGAAAGGCATGACTTCAGTCCGCGCGGGTTATGGAATGTTTTTCGATTCTTCTGCGGTGAGCCGTTATGAGATCAATGTTTTTACCAACCCGCCGTTTGTCAACAGCCTTTCTCTGGGACCCACCTCGTTGGACAACCCGGGAGGTACAGCGTTAGTTTCGAGCTATCCTTCTCCTCTGGCGGCGGTTTCCACCAACTGGCACATTCCCTATGCTCAGGAATGGAGTCTGGATGTTCAGCATCAGCTTCCTTCCCAGTGGCTGTTCGATGTTGGTTATTATGGTGCTGTTGGCCGGCATTTGCTAGGAGAAATAGACCTGAACCAGCCTTTGCCGGGAGCTTATGTGACGGCACTGGCGCCCTATGGCGTGACAGGACCTCCCACCCGCGGCAAGACCACGCAGCAGTTGAATTACATCCGTCCTTACAAGGGATACGACGCGATCAATACGCAAATTACGGAGTACATGTCAAACTACAACGGTTTGCAAGTTGCATTGCAAAAGCGGTTCAGTGCCAGTTCGCAGTTAAACCTGAACTATACATGGTCAAAAGCAATGACCAATGCATTCAATGATACTTCTCCAGCGCAGAACACATATAATCTCGCGGCAGAATACGGTCCTGCGCGCTATGACAGAACCCATATTTTTAATGCAAATTTTGTTTATGATTTGCCCTTCTTCCAGAGCCAGAGTGGCTTTGCAGGACACACACTTGGAGGCTGGGGCTTCACAGGCATTGGCTATGTCTATTCCGGCCTACCTTACACAGTTACGGGGGTATTGAATGACCCCGCCGGACAAGGCGTGCTGGATGGCAATAGTGCCGCGAGTGGGCGTCCAGACCTGGTTGGGAATCCGAATAAGGCAAGCGCCAATGGCGTGCGGATTCATAATAACAATGGTATTCAGCCTTGGTTTAATACTTCCGCCTATGCCCAGGTTTGTCCCACAGTAGGAGGTGTGACCACATGTCCGACAGGAGCGCGGCCAGGCAATTCCCATCCGGGCAGCGTACGTGGCCCAGGACTGTGGAGAGGCGATCTCGCACTCCATAAGAACACGAAGATCACTGAGAGTGTGAACCTGCAGTTCCGGGCGGAAGCATCGAATGTTTTCAACCACACCAATCCAGACGGCATCAGTACCTCCTACACATCCAGCCTGTTTGGAAAGGTCACTTCCTACCGGGATCCGCGCATTCTGCAACTGGCATTGAAATTGAACTTTTGATCCGTGTTTTCGCTTGCATCACTTGGCCTCCACCAGCCTGCAGAAATGCAGGCTGGTTTCTTTTTTGCACAAGAGTCGAGATAAGTTCAGTGCACCGATGCGGTCAACCAATTTTCAGGCAGTGACACCACTTTGATTGTTTCCCGGCGAAATGTGTAAGCAACATAAATGCGTCCGTCATGACCCAGAGCAAGCGCAGGATACGAATATTCTTCTCGGCCGGGAACCTTGCTCATATCCGTGACGCCTGAGCGTCCCGGTTCGAGATCGCGGAACGCGCTCCAGGTCAGGCCGTCATCACTGGAGAGTGCCAGAGTCAATGGCTTACGCGCTCCGGTGCGCATTCTGCCGTCTTTCATCTCTGCGGAAGTGTTGTTGAAGGCGAGCAGTATGTGGCCATCGGGAAGTCGAAGTGCTTGGATGGCAGCGTTGTTGTTGGGCAGGCTGGTGGCTACCGGTGGAGTCCAGTGGCAACCGTCCGCCGAAGTGCTACGGTAAATGTGATCGGCTCGTCGGCTACGCAGCAGGGCAACATATCCTTTCCCAGGATCGTAAAAAATGCTGGGCTGTACTCGGGAGTTGGCGTCAGGTATTTCGCAGATCTTCCAGGTCTTGCCTTCATTGCCGGAGACCGCTATGGCAGGATGGTCCGTTTTCGTGTCTCCCCCATTTCCGGCGCTGGTGAAGTACATGGGCAGCAGCCAATCACCGGCTGGCCCAATCAGCGCAGGATTGCGAAGATATGATCCGGGCGTATCAAAGAGGACTTTCGGCCGGCTCCATGTCTTTCCGTTATCTCTGGATTGAAGCACAAGGACGCGAGACAGGCTTTCGCCTTTTCCAGCGGGCTGTGTGGTATGGAAAAGCCAGATGACACCATCGGAGGACTGAAAGCCGACCGGGTTCTGGTAGGATTCACCCTCACTCTGATCTACGACAACAGGCCTGCTCCAGCCCGAGCTTCCCGCAGCCAGCCTGGACATGACAATGGCAACTCCTGAATCGCCTTCCCAGTGACCACTAAACCAGAAACAAAGCAAATCACCATTTCTGAGTGAAAGCAGGTTGGCGGCATGGCTGGAGGCAAAGAGAGGAACAAGATAAGCAGAACGCAATCCATCAGCTTCTTTACGCATACGGCCGTCTAGAGGATGACCTATGTCTCTGAAGTATTGCTGACGAAGGTGCAGGAGGTTGGATGCAGGGTCCTGCGACCAGCCTGGTAGAGGAAATAACAAACTTAGCAGGATGAACCGAAGCCACATACAATCTCAATTCAAAACTGGTGTTCAGCCTTGTCCAACGACATTTGTGCTGCGGACCGGATTGAAGACGCTTGAGACAAAGTGCTGTTCCAAATGGACAAGGCCTACCGAAAACTTTGAAGCAGGACCGCCATTCGTTGTGTGGCCTGCGCGAGCTCTTCAACCAACGCGTGTTCCCTGGATTTGTCCATACGGATGTCCGGGACAGAAATGCTGATGGCGGCCTCGACCTTGCCATTGGCTTCCAGGATGGGAGCGCCGATGCATACACCGCCTTCTGTGGCTTCTCCCCGATCAAAGGCATGGCCCTGTCTGCGGACTTTTTCAAATTCTTCAAAGATGGCACGATGATCGGTGATGGTGCGTTCGGTGCGGGGGAAAATTCCATACGCATCAAGAATGCGATCAATTGTGGCCCGGTCTTGAAATGCGGTGATGGCTTTTCCCAGAGAGCTGGCGTAGGGAGGCAGCACTCGGCCTATGCGGTTAATGACACGAATGTCATGGAAGCTCTCAATGCTGTCAAGTACCAGAATATGATGGCCGAAGAGATACGCCAGGCTCGTGGTTTCATTACAGGAGCGCGCGATCTGCTGCAACAGTGGATGGATCCTCTCACGTACCAGCGATGCGCGTTCGTACAACTTTCCGCGCAGGACACGCTCCGAAATGCGATAAGCGCCGTCAGCATCCTGACGGAGATATCCGCGAGATTCCAGTGTGACAAGCAGCCGGAAGAGGGACGACTCTGGCAGGCCTGTCTGCTGTGAAAGCTCTTTCAGAGAAAAAGCCGTAGTTTCATCAGGAAAGCGTTCAAGGACATCCAGGGCTCGCGTCACGGCTCGGGACTGGTAGCGGTCTGATTCCCGTAAGGTGTTGTTGGCTGTATGTTTTGGACGGCGCCGCGTTACTTTTTTATTTTTCCCTTCCTGAACTGGCATAACGAGAGATCCTCTTGAAATTTGAAAGTCACTTTCAAAAATCTGCTTTTCGGATATTATGGCATTTTTATCGCCCGACTGTCTGAAACATACGAGAACAGAGAAGAAAATTGGTTAACCCCGTAAATTTGCTGCTTGGTTTCGTCTAATCAAGAGAAGGCGATATCATCAAAAGAAGCCCCCGATCTCCATATGAAGCTAAATCTTTTTCGTACGATATTGCTGCTGCCACTGGTTTGCGCCGGAGGACCGGTAATGCTGGCCCAGGCGGTCACGCAGGCGACTGCGAATCCGGCCCAGAGCGCTGAGATCAAAGAGATGCAGAAGCTGGAAGACCAGTGGAGTGAAGCAGTAGTGAAGCGCGACCAGTATGGGCTAGAGCTGCTGCTTTCCCCGCTTTATGTTGGGATTTCATCCAATGGCGAAGTGACAACACGCAACCAGCAGATTGCTGCGCTCTTCCAGCGGAGTGTGGATCCAGTGAGCATGGAGCAGCGGGTTGTCAGTGTAAGAATGCTGGGAGACGTGGCAGTAGTGAATGGAACATACATTCTCCGTCACAAAGAGAATGGGAACCCGATAGAAGAGCGCGGAATCTTTACGCATGTATTCCAGCGTGTCCGATCCAACTGGCTCTGCATCAACGCCCAGCGGACCCAGGTGGCACAGCAAATTCCGGGCAGGCAGAAGGCCGAAAAGAAAAAGAGCGATGCAGAGCTGCCTTTCCATATCCCGTTTTTACACAAAGGTGAGGAATCTGCAACGCCCACGGACCAGAGTCAGCAGCCCCAATAAAAAGGGCCCGTCTGTGCGGGCCTGAATAGTACGAGATTATAGACAGCAGAGGAGAAGAACTCCGCTGGCGCAGGTCCTTTATTTTGCGTCGTCCAGATTCACCAGATGTACCTGAAGGATCGCTTCGACATTTTTTAATGCTTCAAGCACAGAGGGAGTGACGCTTCCGTCAATTTGCACAACAGCAAGAGCGTTGCCCTGGGGAATGCGGTGGCTGCGATCAGAACGCCCCAGGGCGAAGTTGGCAATATTGATCCTGTGGTCCCCCAGAATTGTACCCACGCGGCCAATAACACCTGGAACGTCCCGGTTATGGATGGTCAGTAAGGTGCCCTGCAATGGGGCCTCGATGTCGATGCCATCGAGACTCAGCAAGCGCGCAGAATTTCCATGCAGAACAGTGGCGCTCGCTGTTACGTCGGATGAAGAGGTATGCAGGGTCAGTTTGAGCACGCTCCCGGCGCCGCCTGAAGCGGCTTCTTTCTTTTCCTCATGAATTCGGATGCCTCGCTCCTGAGCAACGGCCGCAGCGTTGATGCGGTTCACGTTTTCAGAGTGGCCAAGTATGCCGGCGATAGCACTGTTGCGGACAAGGTCGGTCTTGGCTTCTGCAATGCGACCACTGTAAGAAAGCTGAATGCCCTCGATGCTCCCTTGAGAAAATTGCGCAAGAAAGGTACCGAGGCGTCCAGCCATATGGATGTAAGGTGCTATCTCAAGATACTCTTCGTGAGAAAGCGAGGGCAGGTTGACGGCATTTTGCACGACGCCGAGTTTCAAATACTCGCGGACCTGAAGGGCAATCTGTACTCCCACGGCCTCCTGGGCCTCTGCCGTGGATCCGGCAATGTGGGGGGTGAGAATGACGTTATCAAGGCCGAAAAAGGGCGAATTTTTGGGGGGCTCCTGATGAAAGACATCCAGACCGGCCCCGGCAACGTAGCCGGTCTTTAGGGCCGCGGCGAGGGCCTCTTCCACAATCAGCTCACCACGAGCGCAGTTGATGATGCGCACTCCCTTTTTCATGCTGGCGATGGTCTTCTCATTGATGATGCCCGCTGTTTGTGGAGTGAGTCCTACGTGCAGTGTAAGATAATCGGACTCCTTAAAAAGTTCGTCCAGAGAAACCAGACGAATGGCATTTTCACGCGCTACAGCGGCAGAGACAAACGGGTCATGCCCAATTAACTCCATACCAAAGCTGCGGGCGCGGCGTGCAACTTCAAGACCAATACGTCCCAGGCCGAGAATACCGAGCTTTTTATTGCGAAGCTCAGAACCTTGCAGAGATTTTTTTTCCCATTTTCCGGCATGCATCGAGGCGTTGGCCTTCGGGACCATACGCGCCAGGCCAATCATCAGGCCCAGGGTCAGCTCGGCAACAGCCACTGCATTCGCGCCAGGAGTATTCATGACGACAATGCCGCGACGCGTTGCGGCTTCAGCATCAATATTATCCACGCCCACTCCGGCGCGTCCGATGACGCGCAATTTGGGAGCTGCCGCCATCAGGGCGTCATCGACCTGAACAGCGGAGCGGACGACCAGGCCGTCGGCATCAGACAGTGCAGCTGGAAGGTCGTAAATCTGGTCATGGGTGAGAATCTGCCAATCTGGTTCAGCCTTGAATACGGCCAGGGTGGCGGGAGAAACTTTTTCGGCTAGAACAATCTTCATTGTGCTCCTGAGGTATGCAGTCATTCTGACGACCAAAAGGACATGCGTTTTTAAGGATGCTGAGCTTTTTGCCTCATCCGTTCAGCGTCAGAATGACGAAGTTTTCAGACTCACTGAAACTACCGGGCGCCCACTGCTTCCAACGCCGGTTCAACTTTCCTGGCGGTGCGTTCGGCGTACACTTTTTGCGCCGCGGCTACAGCTTTTCCAAACTCGAATCCGGGCAGATTCAGAGCGGACGCCGCCACCTGCTCCAGTGCGGCGAGAATTGCAATCGTATCCATGTAGTCAAAAAAGCCGATATGGGCGATGCGGAATATCTGCCCCTTCATCTCACCTTGTCCGTTTGTGACAATGGCAGCGAAGCGCAATTTGAGTTCCTTAACAATTACGCCGGAATCTACACCGGCAGGTGGCAGAATGGCCGTTGCCGCAGCGGAAGGAGCATCAGGAGCAAACAGCTTCAATCCAAGTGCTTCAACGGCGGCGCGCGTCATGGCTGCGCAGGTTTCCGCATTATCCACCAGCGCTTTTCGTCCTGCGGCCAGGTCGCCTCCGCCTTGCGCAGCAATATAATCGAGCGCAGCACCCATGGCGGCAATCAAAGCAACAGCAGGAGTATAGGCCGACTCGCCTTTCTGCGCGTTCTTGCGCTCTTTGCGGAGGTCAAAGTAGTAGCGTGGGTTTTTCGATGTCTCCATCGCGGCCCAGGCGCGGTCACTGACGCTGAGATAGGCCAGGCCCGGAGGAATCATGACGGCCTTCTGGGACCCACCGATGAGGATGTCCACGCCCCAGGCATCAATGTCAAAGTGCGTCGTGCCGAGTCCGGTGATGGCGTCCACAACCAGCAGAGCATCGCTGTTTGCTGACCTCAACAATTCGGCAACCCCTTTCACATCATGACGGGCCCCGGTTGAAGATTCGGTGGCCTGCATGAAGACAGCACGGGTTTCCGGCTTGAGTGAAGAGCGTACGTCCTCAAGTCTGAAGGTCTGCCCGTTCGGGGCTTTTACCACGTCCACCACACAGCCAAAGGCCTTGGTCAGGGCCTCCCATCGTTCGCCGAATTTTCCGGCAGAGAGCACGAGTACGCGGTCTCCGGGCGAGGTGAGGTTGGAGACCGAAGCCTCCATCGCGCCGGTACCGGACGAAGCCAGAAGCAGCACGTCATTTTTTGTACCGACAAAAATCTTCAACTGGTCGAGCACGCGCTGATAGAGAGCACGGAATTCCGGCGTGCGATGGTGAATATCTGCGGCCGCCATGGCGAACTGTGCTGCGGGCAGCAGCGGTGTGGGGCCAGGAGTGAACAGGCGCGTCTTGCGTATCATTGTGGGGAATCCTCAATTTCATTGTAGCCAGAGGCTTTAAAACGCGTTTCTTTCTATAATGAAAGGTTTGGGCCTTCTTTAGGCCTCGTTCCCGAACAGGAGACACATGCCCCTAATCGAACAAATTGAAAAAGACACTGTGACAGCCATGAAGGCGCGCGAGAGTGAGCGCGTCTCCACACTGCGCATGGTCAAAACAGCACTGAAGAACAAAGAGATAGACAAGCGCGCCCCCTTGACCGATGCGGAGGCACAGCAGGTACTGACAACGTTGATTAAACAGCGCCGTGAATCCATTGATCAGTTTCTGAAAGGGAATCGGCCTGAGCTTGCTCAAAAAGAAGAAGAAGAGATCAAGGTCATTGAAGGCTATCTGCCTAAATCCGCCAGTGAAGAAGAGATCAAAAATCTGGTGGAGGAGGCACTCGCGGGACAAAATCTTGGTCCAAAAGACATGGGCACAGCGATGAAAGCCGTCCAGGCAAAAATCCAGGCATCTGGACTTCGCGCTGACGGAAAACAGGTAAGCGAGGTGGTGAAGGCGCGGCTGGCCGGGGCCTGAACCTGGTCAAGCAGTGGCCCGCGCAATCTAAGCCAACATCAGCCTGCGTCCGACCGCAACAATCGGCGACATAGGCGGGCAATCTGGGCCTCTTCCTGGCTGGGTACAATTTTCACTTTGGAGTATCGACCTGATGCTTCAGGCCGAATGCCGAGGAAATCCAGTCCATCGCAGATTCGTTCGCGCACATATTGACTATGCTCACCAATTCCGCCGGTAAAAATGAGCAGGTCGAGACCGCCTAGCTCCGCAGCGTAGGCGCCAATGTATTTGCGCACGGAAGAGATAAAAATATCAATCGCCAGGGCAGCTTTTGAGTCACCCTGTTCTGCCCGCGTCTGAAGTTGTCGCATATCGGTTTCTCCACCAGAGAGGGCTTTTAGTCCGGCTTTATGATTCAGCAGTGTTTCTAAAGCGTCTGCATTTTTCTGTTCTGTCCGCATCAGAAAAAGCAGCACGCCAGGGTCGAGATCGCCGGAGCGTGTTGCCATGGGAATCCCTCCGGTGGGAGTGAGGCCCATGCTGGTGTCTATGGACCGGCCATGACGCAAAGCAACTAAGCTCGCTCCGCTGCCCAAGTGTGCGCATACCACGCGCGAGGGAAGATCTGTACCGATCTGGTGGAGTACGGATTCATAAGACAAACCATGAAATCCAAAGCGATGAATTCCTTTCTTGTACATCTCGTCGGACAAGGCAAATCGAGTGGAGGTTTCTGGCATGGTTCGATGGAAGACCGTGTCAAAACATGCATATTGCGGGACTTCAGGAAGCAGTGTTTCGGTGGCCTGAATCAGTGCAATGGAGGCCGGAATATGCACCGGAGCAAAATGTAGCGCTGATTGCAGCTTATGAATCAGCTCAGCGGTAACGCGTTGGTGCTCACGCAGAAGCGGGCCGCCATGGACGATGCGATGTCCTACTGCCGCGAGCCGTGCGTTTGGGGTAAATCGCCGCAAGGCCTTTACCGCTTCATCCAGAGCAAGGCTTTGCGTAGCAAGTGGCAGGCCCTCATTCATGAGAGTATGGTTTTGGGCATCTTTTAGCCACAATCTACTATCTGTGCCGCCAATCTCTTCAGCTTCACCTTGCAAAAAAGGCGTTTCGTCACCATTCGTTTCAGCAAAGAGGCCGAACTTAAGAGAGGACGATCCGCTGTTGATTGCGAGGACAAAGTCAGTCACAGCGGCCACTTCCAGTTGCTGATTTCCGGTTTATCCATGCCGTAATGGTGCGCATAGTTGATGTTTTCGATGATCTGGTCCTTGAGCCAGTCTTTGACGCGCGCCCCCTTGGCCTGCAATTGCGGCACGCGATCGATCACATCAATGGCGAGGTTGAAGCGGTCCACCTGGTTGAGTATGGCCAGCTCCAGAGGTGTGTTGATATTGCCTTTTTCCTTATAGCCGCGTACGTGCAGATTGCCGTGATTGGTACGACGATACGTCAGCTTATGAATCAACGAAGCATAGGCATGGAAGTTAAAGATGATGGGTTTGTCTTTTGTGAAGAGTGAATCAAAATCGCGGTCGGAAAGTCCGTGCGGATGTTCGGTGTCAGGCTGTAAACGATAAAGGTCAACAACATTGACAAAACGAATCTTCAGTTTTGGAAAGTGTTCGCGCAGGATGGCAGTGGCGGCCAGCGATTCCATCGTTGCTATATCTCCAGCACAGGCCATGACTACATCGGGTTCTTCACCCTCGTCCGTACTGGGCCAGTCCCAAATGCCAATGCCCTTTGTGCAATGCTTGATGGCTGCATCCATGTCGAGATACTGCAAATGCGATTGTTTATCTGCGACGATGACATTGATATAGTTCACGCTCCGGAGGCAATGATCGGCCACACTGAGCAGGCAATTAGCATCTGGCGGAAGATAGATGCGGACAACTTCTGCGCTCTTGTTCGTGACCACATCGAGAAAACCGGGGTCCTGGTGGGTAAAACCATTATGGTCTTGCCGCCAGACAAGCGAGGTAATCAACAGATTGAGAGACGAGATCGGTGCGCGCCACGATGATTCGCGCTTGCTGGCTTCCAGCCATTTTGCGTGCTGATTAAACATTGAATCAATGACATGCACGAACGATTCGTAAGTGGAAAAGAACCCGTGCCGGCCGGTCAGCAGATAACCCTCAAGCCACCCTTCCAGAGTATGTTCACTCAGCATCTCCATTACGCGACCATCGAGCGCTAATTCACTGCCGTCCGCGTCTTCTGGTTTGTAGGATGCCAGCCAGGTCTTCTTACTTGCTTCGTAAACGGCCTGAAGTTTGTTCGATGCCGTTTCATCTGGCCCGAAGATGCGAAAGTTGCTGATGTTCCTGCGAAGCGTATCTCGGAGGAAATGGGACAATACAACAGTCGGGAATGCTTCTGTAGTTCCGGGCACGGATACTGAGACCGCATAGTTGCGGAAATCCGGAAGTTCCAGCGCTTTACGCAACAGGCCACCATTCGCATGCGGATTAGCGCTGATGCGGCGCATGCCTTTTGGAGGCAATTCCCGTAGTTCAGCAATCAGGCGACCTTCTTCGTCAAACAGCTCTTCGGGGCGATAACTGCGCAACCATGTTTCCAGGATGCGCAAATGTTCTGGATTTTCCGCAACGTCCAGCACCGGTACCTGATGCGCCCGCCAAAAATCCTCAACCCTGTGCCCGTCCACTTCCCTGGGGCCGGTCCATCCCTTGGGAGAGCGCAGGATGAGCATCGGCCAACGCGGGCGCTCTGCTTTTCCACTGGATCTGGCTTGCATCTGAATGCCGCGGATCTCAGTGATGCATTGCTCCAAAGTGGCCGCCATTTGCTGGTGCATGGTATAGGGATCGTCCCCGGCGACGACATAGGGAGTGTATCCATAGCCGCGAAAGAGGGCATCGAGTTCTTCTGTTGAAATTCGTGCAAGGATGGTCGGGTTCGCGATCTTATAGCCGTTCAGATGAAGGACGGGTAACACTGCTCCGTCACGTATGGGATTGAGGAATTTATTTGAATGCCAGGATGTGGCCAAAGGGCCGGTCTCGGCTTCACCATCTCCAACGCATACGGCAACAATCAGATCTGGATTGTCAAAGGCAGCGCCGAACCCATGAGACAGGCTGTAACCAAGCTCTCCTCCTTCGTGAATTGAGCCAGGAGTTTCTGGAGTACAGTGGCTGCCGATACCTCCTGGAAACGAGAATTGACGAAAGAACTTTCGCATTCCGGCTTCGTCCTGGCTCTTATCTGGATAGATCTCCGAATATGTGCCTTCCAGGTACGCATTGGCCAGGGTAGCTGGCGCGCCGTGTCCTGGGCCTGAAATATAGATCATGTTCAGGTCAAGTTTCTTAATTAGGCGATTCAGATGTACCCACAGAAAGGTTTGTCCCGGATCAGAACCCCAATGACCCAGCAAGCGCCTTTTGATGTGTTCCGGACGCAAGGGCTCGCGCAGCAGAGGATTGTCATACAGATAAATCATCCCCGCGCATAGATAATTGCAGGCACGCCAGTAGGCATCGATACGAGTTACCTCATCCTGAGATAAAGCTGGTGTCGCAGGGACGGAGGGCAGAACTGTGAAGTCTGTGCTTGTCATGGGAAGATCTCCTGCCGTTTAGCATTTTGGATGCGGTTCGTTTCTACCGCGCAGCCAGCCTCTATAGCTTTTCACAAAAACAGCTTCTTCGCAGGGGGCTGTTGTATTGCCACATGCTTTTCACTTTGTTCTGTTATTGCTTTGAAACAATTCATTACTATTCTGGTGAGCAGGTGCAATCCATGCCGACAGACCGAAGGACGTTTCTTAAACTTCTTACCACTGGCGCACTTAGCGCCACATTTCCTGCCAGTATCCAGAGGGCGCTTGCAATTCCTGCGAACCACCGCAACGGCAACATCACTGATGTTGAGCACATTGTTATCCTGATGCAGGAAAACCGCTCCTTTGACCACTACTTTGGAACACTGCGCGGAGTGCGCGGTTTTGGCGATCCGCGTGCCGTGGTGCTTCCAAACGGAAGGCCGGTTTGGTATCAGTCGCATGGCGAGGGCCATGTACTACCGTTCCATCCCGGAGCGCCGAACCTTGGACTTCAATTTTTGGAAGACCTGCCCCACGACTGGACCACGACACATACTGCATGGAATGAGGGTCACCATGACCGATGGGTGCCCAGCAAAGGCCCAACCACCATGGCATATCTGGTCCGTAGCGATATTCCCTATCACTATGCGCTGGCTGATGCTTTTACGATTTGCGATGCCTACTATTGTTCTTTGATGGGGCCGACGGACCCGAATCGTTACCATATGTGGACAGGCTGGGTTGGAAATGATGGCGAGGGCAATGGCCCGGCAATCGACAACTCAGAAGTGGGATATCTATGGACAACATATCCGGAGCGGCTGGAGAAGGCAGGAATCACCTGGAAAATCTACCAGGACATTGGTACGGGTCTTGATGAAAAGAATGAATGGGGAAGTGCGAAAGACCCGTACATCGGAAATTATGGTGATAACTCACTGCTGTATTTCCGCAGCTATCAGAATGCAGGCCAAGGGCATCCGCTGCACAATCGGGCGAAGACTGGAACGAACATCTCGTCCGGCGGCACACTCTTTGATATTTTCCGCGAAGATGTACGGACTGGTGCCCTGCCACAGGTTTCATGGGTAATTGCGCCAGAGGCATACTCTGAGCATCCCAACTGGCCAGCAAATTATGGGGCGTGGTATATCTCGCAAGTACTTGATGCGTTGACGGCAAATCCAGAGGTCTGGAGCAGAACAGCATTTTTTGTTACCTACGATGAGAATGATGGGTTCTTTGACCATATGGTTCCGCCAACGCCACCGCTTTCACGCGAGTACGGTCTCTCGGCGGTAGACACGGTCCACGAAATTTTCCCTGGAGATGCAAAATATCCAAAAGGGCCTTATGGGTTGGGAGTGCGCGTTCCAATGCTGGTAATCTCGCCGTGGAGTAAAGGGGGATGGGTCAATTCTGAGGTCTTCGACCACACTTCAATGGTTCGCTTTATGGAGCAACGTTTCGGAGTGGAGGAGCCGAACATCACTCCGTGGCGCAGGGCTGTTTGTGGAGACCTCACATCAGCGTTCGATTTTCAATCTCCGAATCATGCAATGATTTCTCTTCCGAGCACGATTGCTTACCGGCCGCCGGATAACAGGAGGTATCCAGACTATAAGCCCGCACCGCCAGTAGAGCAGGTGATACAGGTGCAGGAGCCTGGAACACGGCCAGCGCGATCCCTCCCCTATGAAATTCATGTATTTGGTGAAGCAGATGCAAATAATGGAGTCTTTCGTCTCCATTTCCGGAATACAGGCAAACTTGCCGCCGTGCTTCAGGTGCGTTCCGCAATGGGAGCGCATCTGCCCAGGACCTACACTGTTGGACCGCAACAGGAACTCAGCGATGACTGGAAGGCGAACTCATACGATCTTTCTGTCTACGGACCGAATGGCTTCTTCCGGAGTTTTCAGGGCAGTGTAACCGACGGACTCGAAAGCTCGCTGGAGTATGATGCGGCAGGCAATCGGGTGGCACTGCATCTGCGGAATCGGGGAAGCCAGGTGTGTGAGATACGAATTCTGAATGCCTATACCAAACAGAGCACAGATGTTTCACTGCATCCAGGCAAGGATTGGCATAAGCACTGGCACCTTAAGGAGACGCATGGCTGGTACGACTTCATCATTTTGTCCGGTAATGGATCGGGTCTCCGTCATCAGCTGGCTGGGCACCTTGAAGCCGGGAAAGACAGCGTGAGCGATCCAGCAATCGGGAAAAATCAGGCGTAATCCTGTTTTAGTTGCCGCCATCTCCGCCTAAACGGTCTGGAGCATAAGAGGGCGCAGAGGGTGCGGGAGCCTTGAAGTCTGCTGGAAGGCTGTAATCGCAGCCGGCATTGATATCGTCCTGTGACGGTTTGAGTCCCCAGCAGGACTCATCAGTTTGTGCATCCGTGCTGGAGGGGCGGCGAGCAGATTCGTCAATTGGACCCAAGAGGCCTTTGTCTTCCGCCAGTTTTCCAAAAGCATTGCATTCTTCCTTGCTTAGGGTGACATCCTGGGCGGGTTTGCCTTTGTCCTTTGGATCGGGGACCTGCTCGGTTCCCTGGACAGTGACGGCGCCGAAGCGTAATGGCCGGAAGACACGCTCCCAGGGACGCGGGCCTTTCCCGTTAGAAGCGATGAAGGTATTGACTGCTTCTTCAATATGCGGTCGTATGGGGTCATCTGTGCTCAGGCCAAAGAGCTGCATCCACTCATCGGATGTGGTGCGCTTAAAAAGATCAAGAAACTCTGGCGCCAGGTCGTCTCGCAGGATTTCCTTGCCGATGAGCATCGGAGTAACTTGCTCTGCGGAGTGCAAGCCTGAAGCCACAATTGCATCGCGCAAATGAGGAGAAGGCGGAGCTGGATTGCGTCCGAGCAACTCTGATCGGCCTATGGAGGGTTTGGGCAGGCTGTAACTTTTTCCTCCTGGGACTGCATTGATTACGGAAGCGACAATCTCGGCTGTCTTTTTTGCCCGCGCGAGTGCCAGCGGATCATTGATCTTACGTTCATCTCCTTCCGGAGAGGCGTGGCCAGTGATTGCGGTGATCTGGTAGCCAGGCTTCGCCGCTTCTGTCTTCAGTTTTTCCATATTTGTTTCAGAGGCATTCCGCAAGTATTCCTCCTCCGATGGAGTGGTCTTGTTATATGCGAAATAGTAGCGATACTCTTCCGTCACCGGTTGAGGAATAAGGTGTGGAGGAACGGCTTTCTCATGTTTCATGCAGGAGAACTGCTTTGCTGGAGCAGGGCAGAGGCATTGCGAGCAGCGTTCCTTACGCGCACCTTCGCCGAACGGTATCCGAAGGGAGACGCCTGGTGTGACCTGAGGGGTTTGCCCGCCTGATCTTTCCTGCACGTCAATCGTGCCGCAGAGGCGAACACTATCTGAGAGAGCATAGCACCCGGCCCCAGTGATGTCGCGTGTAGGAGAAAGCAAGTCTTTGCCGCTCAATTCAACACTATATTTGCCATAACGTCCACCCAGATTGACTTCGAGTTGGTTGGGATTGGTTTCTGGAGAGAGTTGGGAAAGCTGACGTATGTATTGCGATTCGAGCCTGACCTGCCATTTACCACCCTGAAAATCAATGCGCGCGTGGCCACCGATGCCGGACCCTGAAATACCTGAGCTTTGGTTTGCGCCTACGGCCTCAACAATGAGGCGTCCCTGAAGGTTTTTGCCCCAGACATTTACATCAATGCCGAGTCGCGCGTCACCGGTAGGTGTAGTACCTTGTGAGAACGAAGTGGCCGTGCGTAGATATGTGTCAAAAGTTGTTTCACCATGGCAGTGGCGGTAAGCAATCGCAAGGCTGTCGAGATCGGGATTGTAAAAGACACCTGTTCTGGTATCGGCGACTTCAGAACAGGGGCAATCGTGAAAGGTACGGGTCACCGAGACGGTGCCTCCATCAGGTAAATCGAGCGTTGCAGAGCGGGACTCGTTCCGCTTTTGTGGCGCCTCGGGAGTCCGACGGAGGGTGAATGCCGAGGCGAGGGTGCCTTGCTGGACGACATGGGCCAATTCGTGCGCCAAAAGCCTCCTGCCATCGGATGAGTTGGGACGGTACGTGCCCGATTGAAAGGCAATGTTGTTTCCGACGGCGTATGCCAGCGCGTTGACGGAACGCGCTGATTCTGAGGCGCGATCATCATTGTGGATGCGTACGTGGCGCAAGTCCACGCCAAAACGCGGCTCAAAAAAGGCGCGGGTGGCGGGGTCGAGCGGTTGACCAGGAGAGCGCAGGACATCATGGACGATAGGTGGGGCTTCTGTTGGAGTAGTTGTATTTGCAGCCTTACGATGAAGCTTTTTCTTGTGCTCGGCTTCTTCGCATTCCTTGCACTTTGTACCGCTGTTCTCACAGGAACATTTGCGGCGCAGGACAGGTGCCGAACGATGCACAGTTGCAGGGAGGGCTGGGTCCGCCATGCGTAGGACCCGGTCGGCCACACGGTCTGCTTCTACTTCAAGAGGATCGGTGGTTTCGCCTATAGCGAGCTTGCGCAACAGCGGTTGGCCTAGCGGTGCGAGCGTGATGTGGGCAACCGATTGGGGAAGCTTGCCGGAATCCGAAGAAATGCATGGCTGCGCGTGTTGAGATTCCAATGGCAGAAATGGCTTGTCTGCTGTTTGATTGCTCGAACTGTGCGACCGAAGAGATGAAGGGCCCTGTTTTCTCATTAATGAAGAAAGAGATTTCATGAGAGACTCCATGCGTGGGAGTGGTCGTTCTGTCCCAAGCGCGCGCATTGGCGGTAGAGATCTGGGTCTTCATGCAGCATGCGGTCTTCCAGGCGCTTTGTAACAAAGGCGCTTTGTTTAGCGTCGCCGAGCAGATGTGTAAATCCGGTGCGCTCTGCTTGTCCGGGACGTAGTGCGACGTCGAGCGATGGAAAAAGATGACGCACATAGAGCCCAGGATATTCTGAGTCTGGCATGAAGCGATGATAGTCAAGGCAAGCCGAGAGCCAGAACTGCTCCAGGATCTGATTGAATCCATCTTTCTCATGGATTTGAGCCCAGGCGCATGCATGATTCGGGCTCATGATGAGGCTCAAGGCAGTTGTGGCGTAATCGCGCAAGAAGGCCGTGTTTACACCACCGAGGATACCGCAATTTTCTTCACGGAAATGGCGTTCCCAGCGGGAACGCGACCATTCCCATTCGGCAGGCAGTGATAGCTGGTGACGGTCGAATAAGCATTCGATGGTGCGTGGGCTGTAATGCTGATCTATGGAGTGCTGTTCGGGGCATTGCGCGAAAACCGGGGCCTGTTCCATGGAGGAAGGGAGCCGTGTCCAGAGAAACACGTCTGTATCCAGGTGAAGGAAAGGCTGGTCTTGAATGCTATAGGCAACCAGCTTGCCTAACGCCCAAAAAGACGGATCAGCATGACGCAGGCGGTCCAGTTCAGTGGAGACGTGTGCAAAGGTCAGGCCGAGGTGGTCGACGAGCAGAGACTTTCCTGCCCGGTCAGTGACAAGCACTGTTTCGGGATAATGCTTACGCGCGAGGCGGAGTGAGAGTCCCCAGGAGAGCAAATGATGAAACTGCGTCTTCCATATCCGTCCTTTGGCGGCCAGGAAGGGTTTGCTCCAGAATGACCAGACAGCACGCATGTTTCTATTCCTTTTGCTCTACTGAATCACTATGTTGGGCTGTACGCCGGTTACAGAAAATGAGACCGATTGCTGAAAGGCCTGCCCGATTGCTGAGGTGATGGACGCTGTCATCTGGAAGGTTTCTGTTGTGCTGGCCCCGGGATTGCCAAGCACAGAGATGGGGATGATGACACTGCTTGTGTTTCTTTTGATTGTGACTGTTGACGGGATGCTCGCAATGGTCCCAACACCTGTGGCTCCCGTAAGTGCAAGAGAAACAGTGGTGTCGGCGATGGCTGGATAATTGACGGTAAGCGTCGCCTGAGGTGTAACGGGTTGTGGTGCAACTCCTGCTGCGGTGCTGGAAGTTACGCCCGTGACCTGGTTGTTTGAGTTAATGGTCACGGTAAGAGCGGGGTAATTTATCGTTAGAGAAGAAAGCAATAACGTCGGGGCCACATAGAACCAGCTTTCAAAATCACTGGCTTTCTCATCATTTCCTGAAGGCAGCTGCAGATCAACGCGCGGCGTGGTCCCATCGGCGCGGAGTGCGGCCTGCCCATAGCTCTGGCCATCAAGGAAAAGCTGGTTTCCGGTGCTGCCAGAAAAAATAGTGCGACCCATCAGGCGGACGCGAGCGCGGGCAAACCATCCGGCAGGGGCTCCAGCAGCCAGCAACGCATTCAGATACAGGACCGTAACGCGCTGCGCGTAGCCCGATTCAAGATAAGGCAATTGCCACAGGACCGTATTGTTATTCACCGTGATGAGGGAATCTGTGATGGTGATGCCTCGCAGGATGGTAGAAGGTGCACCTTCAAATACCGCCCTTTGAAATACGGCAGCAAACTCTTTCGCGGCATCCGTATTGGCCGGTGGCGCAGCGATTTCAAAATCGACGATAAAGTTTGCACTGTTGATCGGTCCTGAAGGGCTGCCGTCCAATGTGACAGTGAGGCCGCTGGCGACAAGCTGGTCAAGGGTGACGATGTCATCGTTTGTCCAACTGATTTGAGTGACGTGCATCGCCTGCGGAGAGACCGGAGCGGTCAGAGCAGTCAATGGTGAGAAGAAACGGCGGCAATCTTCTACCTGGAAGCTTTCTTTTTTCTGGTCCCAGTGAATACAGGCAAGATGGGCTGAATGGACGCGGACCGTTTTTGCAAGCTGCCATAACGCACCATCGCTGTCGCAGGGCGGCCAGTCAATCTGGCCTGAGGCAGTACGGGCAGGAATGGTCCAGTAATCACCAGATTGATAAGTACCCTCGGCGAAGCTGATCTGAATGCCATTTTCGAGGTCAAGCCACGTTCCGGAAGAAAGAGGAATACCGTTGGAGGTGGCAGAGGCGGACATCTGGTCCCAGCGGCGGATGCGCGCGTTGTGGAGCGTATCCACAGGAGAGACAGTGGTGTACATCGTAATGGAATTGGAGGACGGGTCAATGCTCTGGATCTGATACAGATTGCCGGGCTGATTGGGTGTTGGGCCGAAGAGGTATGTATCATCGTAAATTTCAACCCATTGGTTGGGCTGGAAACCCAGGTTTGCGTCAGGACCCAGGCTGTCTACCTGTACGTTTGCGCCGGAAACACCAAGAACAGCGGAAACAACAGATCCGTTCTCGCGAGACCATTTGAACGTGGCGGCGGTTTCATCACCGCCATGGTGGATTTCAACGCGATAGAGTTGGTTTTCAAGACCGCGGTAGCCAGCAGCAGGAATGGGCTGACATCCGCAGGTATCAGATCCCCCACTAGTCTGTGCGCTGAGTTTGCCAGTGCTGGCATCAACTGTTTGAAAGTACATCTGCTCGCAGCAGGTAAGCACATGGATGGGCAGAATTCCGGTTGTACCCGTACTTGCACCGGTGGAAACAGGAGCTGTGCCCGTAGCAGCTCCAGTTCCGCCTGTACCTACACTCACGGGTCGCGTTCCAACAGGCGTAACGCTGGAAACGGGCCGATCGACTACGGTCCCGAGCACAGGAGAAAGAGCACGTTGAGTGAGTGATGGGGCACTCGTGTTTGTAGCCGGCTTGGTGAGAGAAGCCACTACGCGCCAGACCGTTTGGAGACGGGCAGTCGTATCAGCCTGCCCGAGAGCAGGTTCTCGCAGGCAGGGATCATCAAGTGCAGTGACCAGGCGTTGCCATACTTGAAGGAAGATGCGAATGGATGCCTGTCCCTGGGAGCGGCGCAGTTCCGTGAGCATCTCGCTTTCGTTGAGATTGGGATCTATCAGAAATGGCTGCGTGCTCAGGGTGAGGCTGCTGTCCTTGTTCTCGCACAGCAACCCTTGCACATAGTAGCGACCTGTGCCAATTAAGATCTCACCTGTAGAGCTGTCCACGGTGATGGCGAAGCCGGCTTCATTGGCTGGGGCGCCATAGTCTCCAATCACGTCAACGGTTTCTGTGCGCCGAAGATAGTCGTGAATGGCGCACTGTTCATTCGAGTCGGCGTCAAGGGCCACGCGCCCTTGCTGCTCGAGTACGGCTGTGTACTGCTTCTTGGGTGAGAATCGGATACGGCTGAAGTCGCCTTTCATAACGTGCACCTGCTTTAAATCAGATTTGCGCCAATACCTGTGAAACCATGCTCCTCGGCCTCGTCTTCGCAACATGTCATGGCGCGTTGTGGCCCGTAATAGGACGGAGTTGGAGGCAGAGGATGTTCAGCAAGCGGACGAGAGGGAATGAGAAAAATTCCGCTTTCAAGACCAAAGGGAAGATACTCAGGGGCACGCAACTGCACATTGCGGACCGCTTCGGTTTCCTGGATCTGGTTGTACGCGCCAATCTGCGAGCCGTTGTCTGCGCCTTGCCAGATGGCGAGTGGGGTTCGGCCGCTAAGGAGCATATAGGACGGATCGCCATAGCGGCGCGTGATGAACTGCGGTTTGAGTGCTGCTTCGCTATCAGCATCGGCGGGTAAGCATTTGTAGCGGCGCGGGGTGATGGAATTCGCAGGAACAAAGCAGAAGCGCATGCAGCCGGTTTGCTGACGGCTGCACCAGATGGGTGCAGGCCACGGGTCGCGTCGTGCAAGCCGTGCGTAGAAGATGGTATTCGATGCCATGCTCATCGTGCGAGTATGTACTTTGCCGATGATGGTGCTGTCTTCGATATGAAGGTCTGCGCCAGGGGAGGCGAGGTCACTTCCCGCATAGGCAACACAGCATGGTGAGGTGCTGTCTACAATGCTGGAACAGATTCGTGTGGATCCGCCGGGGGCAGCAGCAATTGGGCCGGAGATACAGCGGGTGAGTGAGAGGATTGTGTTTACTGCATGAATAAAAATGCTGGGTTCGCCCGGGGCCCGGGGTTCGCCGTCCGTGTTAAGCGCAAGACCAGGAACGAAAGTGCAGTCCATAAGCTGGACACTTGCAGCCGAGCCTGTGATGGAAAGCTGGCCGGCAATCCAGAGGCCACTCAGGACGAGCTGTCCTGTTGAGGCAGCATTGACTGTAATGTTTCCAGACAGAGTAGTGCGTGAATTGGCAAAGGTCACGTCTTGTGGAGCAACAGTATGGGTTTCCGCCGCTACTATAGAAAGCTGTCCACCTTCAGGAATCTGGATAGCATTTGTTCCGGTCAGGTCTATTGTGAAGGACTCAAAATTAGGCAGAATAATAAGCCCCGTGGTGCCTGGTGCCTGCTGGTTCCACAGTGCAATGGCTGCTTCCAGCGTTGGTGTTTCCTGTGATCCTACTACACAAAGGAAAGGCAGCTTCATGGGATTGAGGCGGGGCAAGCTGGCGGATCGGTCATACGGCCCACCACCCAAGGGGGCCGGAAAGCCGTAGCAGTAATTTAGCCGCAGAGATTGTGGCCGCAGAAGATCGTCGGCGAACTGGATACGTCCAAGTTCCGGATCGATAGAGATTTTCCCGGCTGGCGTAGCAGTCCATGCAGAAAGATTGCAGCAGACAATCTGTGAAAGAGGCAAAGGTTGGCCATCAGCAAAGAGTTCCATGCTGCTTCCGTAAAAGGCCCTGGGATCTTTGCCAAATTCGCGTCGTGTAACGGGTTGCGGCACATCCATGCGCGTGGTGAGACGGCTGAATGAGGCTCGAACCGTGGGTCGCGAAAAAAGCGGTATATTCTGTCCGAGAGCGCTGAACATGTAGCGTCCTTTGCCGAGAGGAAATGCCTCAGCATTGGTGATTTGCCAGCTTTGCCAACGCCACAGCCAGATACCAATATCGGGAATGTTAAAGCGTCCAGGGCCATGCAGGGCAATCTCAAGTGGCGTCGTGTTCGGATCGCTTACGACCCGGTTGCGCGGAGCGATGCGGCGTACATCCGTTGTGCGACTTTGTGTGTCGAATGCCGTGTTGAGTTTCTCAATTTGGTCTTCGTACCGCAGGTTGACGGTAGCTGCGTGGTGCGATCGCACGTGACGCATGCTTTCCGTGGTGATGAGCCGGTGGAAGTATTCAACGGCGACAGACTCACGGCCAGATACGTCTTTTGCTACTTGTTCCAGCGCAATCAGAGTTCCCTTGCGGCGGCGATAGCCTATGGTATTGGCAACCTCCGCGCGGCTAGCAATGTTTGCCGCCGCGACATCATAAATAGAGTTGTACCCAATGAGGTCGCCGATATAGGAGACCACCCATGGCGCGCATGTCTCGATGAACTGGTCATCGTAAAGCTGTTCGATGTTATCTTCAATGATCGCAGCCTGCTGCGCCATAACAGCAAAGAGCGATTGAAGCTGGCCTCCTGCGGCAGCATCGCGTGTGCGGTATACCGCGGGCAGCAAGGCGTACAGTTGCTCTGCGTCAAGGCTCATGACCACACTCCAAGATTGCTGAAGGTTACTGGATCGAGTAGCAACATCTGCGCGGGCTGCGGTGTTTGGTTGAACTGGGTAGCGTGCAGAAATTGCGACGCCGGGAACCGGTGCAAAGGAAATCTGAAAATAGGAACACGCAGCCGCATTGCAGGTGAAGAGGCGCAGAGTACAGGAGGGACGATGGATGAGAGTGGTTCGCTGCTCAGGCCGAGCGACTGAAGTTGGACGGCAACTACTCCGGGAGTTTGCTGGATCAGCTCGATGATTTCGCTCGCCACGACATTTTGACCGAGCTGGCGGGTGCTGAAGGAGAATGCCTCTGTCAGGTTCTGCCAGATATTGGAGAGTACAAGCGAAGACAAGTAGTCGCTGTCAACACGAATTTGTGCCGCAAAGCGGAAAAGTACTGGCGAATAAGAGACGACTTTTAAGGGTACGTATGGATTGCCCTGCGTGCGTAAGGCCTGCACAAGATGATGAATGACGTCGTCGTCGGGATGAAGCACTGCGCCATTCTCTCCAGCCACGGTGAGGTAGATGCCGCGCGTATTGCCGAACCATGTCCATGTGGCAAGGGCCTTCGCAATTCCAGCAAAAGCAAGAGCGTAGTTCTGGTAGTCATCAAGCGAGACGATGCGGTTGAGCGTGAGCGTAGGTAGTGGCGCGCTGGTGCGGGCGTCATCGGCTGATGCAGGATCGGCCGCTCCGGATGCTGGACTTGGGTTGATGGCAGACTTGAGGCCCTGCGGGCGGTCCAACGGCTGTGAAAGCTTCCCAGCCTGCACCATCCCGGCGCTGCCGATTCCTTTGCGATATACAGCGCGAATGTTGGCCTGTCCGGTTGGCGTGCGCGAGCCATTCACGCCATTTCCAAACTGCACAACCACTTTGCCTGCTGCATTTACGCGAGTTACGAAGACACGGTCGGCCGGGCCGGACGAGAGAAGGTTCGGGACTTCTTGCCATTGCAGATTGTTTACCCAGACCTGAAGCGTGGATTGAGAGCCGTTTCCCTTTGGCGCAGAGACATAGGTTAACGGGACCTGCTTGAGCGTAAATTCAAGCGCAGCGTTGCTTGCATCACCATTGCCCAGAATTTCCTGGACAGTTTCGCCATGTGTTGCATCCACCGCATTGGCATTCACCGTGACCGTGGTGCGGTCGTAGATGCGCGCAAGAGGTTGTAGAAGTGCGAGAGAGGTGATGTCGCCTTGGACAGAAGGCGTCTGCACGAGTGCCGCCTCACTTACAGTTGGGTCCGCAGCATCAGAAGGAAGCAGAGTGATCTTGTCCGCCAGCAGCGATCCCGGAATGCCGCTGAGAGTAATGACACTCCAGAGCGAGCTTCCGGTGGCAGGGTCAACTGCAGGTGGAAAGCTATCTACAAGAAAAATTTGTCCGTCGGAAACCTGCAGTGTTGCTGCTGCATATGTCGGGGTAAAGATCGCGTTTGAGCCTGAGGCTACCTGCAGTCGCAGGCGTTTTCCGAAGACCCCAATGGGCTGACCGGAAGCGATCTGTTGCCCTCCGACGACCGAAAGAACTGTGCCTTCAACCGGCGTAAGCATTCCGGCTTGTTTTGTGTATTTGCTATCGAGGTCCCAGGCAATGAGCGGTTGCGTGGCAGGAGATAACTGTACACTCTGGACATACGCTGTGATGTCGCGGGTTTCGCTTACAAACTTGCCCACAACTGTTTGCGTTGAGAACGACCTGTTTCCAGTAAGAATCTCACCCAGAGTCAGAGTGAGCTGGGTTGTTTTTGCATTGAGGGTGAAAGCATTCGGGTTGGACTCAACCGGCGCAGCACTGATCTGAAAAAAAGATGTATAGCCCAGTCCGGTGAGAATTACCCATTGTCCTGAATCCAGGCCGGAATAAGATGCGTCGAGATTGATTCGGCCGTCGTTGTTATAGATTTTGGTGAAGTCCCAGTCACTCCCACCGCTGACGTAGCCTTTGATCCTGGTCGGATCGATTCCTGTGTTATTACCGTTTGGCAGTAAGGCCATCGCTGGTGCCTGTACTCCATAAAGCGCAGCTTTCTTGCGGAAAACATATAGGCTTATGGCGGATGCATTTTGGTCCAGAGCGTTCGCAAAGTCAGTGTCTGCGGAATTAGCAGAAGGGCCGTCAAAAGGAGCATTCCATGTAATCTGTGTCTTCCCGGAATTCGCGTCAATCAAAACATTGGTGATATAACGCACATCGCCAACATTTGGAGATGTGGACGTGCCCGCGGCGTTGCTCACAAATAACAATGCATCGCCAACTTGAATGTTGTTGGCAGTACCTTCAATCCAGGTGCTTGTATCGCCCGCGTTCAATACCCAGGGTTGAACAGTCTGTGCCGGAAGTGCATTCCATGCAATGACGGCAGTCAGGTCTGACGACGTTTCAAAGACCTGCGGTGTTTCACCGGGACCTGGAACACTTTGTACGCGAGTCCCCGCCGGGATAAGCACATTGTCTGGCGAGCCTGGAGTGTTACTCAGCGTGAAAGCGAGAACATCAGAGGCTGCAACTCCCGGGGAAGGCACGAATCCTACAAGGCGGGCCAGTTCAAACACAGACCGCTGTTCCATCGCAGTACGCAGATATGCCTCATTGGCAAAGCGTTCCTGGTAAAAGGTGAGAATATCGCAGACCACAGCCCATGCATCGAGCAAGGCAATGGAAAAATCAGAGGAATTACGAGTACGCAGCAGGGCCAGGGCCGGATAATCAGGATTTGAAAGTGAGGCAAGCAGGCTGGCCCGAAAGCTGCTGTATGTTCCCGTCCGATAGACAATCTCTGAAAGAGCAGGACGGTTGTTGATGATCTGCGGGGTCTCAATGCTGATACCTTCGCAGCAGCCACAAAGCTGTTGTTCCTGAATGATGCACTCCCCGTTCATTTGCCACCATCCATGTGCAAAATGAAGATGCCGTGATCGAGGCGGTCCGGATCATTGTCGCAACGGGCAATCTCAAGACGCCCCATGGAGAGGTAACCCTGTGTAACTCCGATGGGTGATGGATCATCCATGCGCTCAAATACTGTGAGCGTCGCGGAAATAACGCCTTCCACCGATTGTGCTGCAGCAACCAACGGACTGGCATAGACCGTCTGCCCAAAGCTGAAGTTGTCTGGATTGAGAAGACCTGGCTTTCCACTGCATTGATTTCCGGTGATGAACAGGTGAAGGAGCGCTTCCTCCACATCGCTCTGGAAGTGGTCTGACGCGACGCATATCTCCATTTCAATACGCAAGCCAATGATCTTTGCGCTTTCTACCTCAATGTCGACCCCCATCATGCGCCGCGTGTTGAGAGTGTCTTTCACAGCGGTGATAAGGGCAGGAGATACGGCAGTGGCAGGTGAAACGGAGACAAATGCAGTGTGCCAGCTTCCTGTCCAGCGTAAAGTGCCGCGTGCTTCACCTACGTCTGGGATGGTCATTGCCTGTGCGCCATAATCATCTTCGGTCACTGCCCGCAATTGTGTTTGGAAGCTGAAGGGAGCATACTGCCGGATGTGCTCCATGTCTTCAGGGTCTACGCCGCCTGCCGCAGCCAGAGGATTGCGCACGCGAGTGATGCCGGGCACTGGTGTGATGACATGCGCGAGCGTGTCACGCCCGATGTTCCCCGTGCTGCCGTTTCCGATGCGGTACATTGCACGGAAACGCTGCCCGGTTTCCGGAGCCATGCCGTATTGTCCATCTCCAAAACGCAGAAAGACGCTCCCATCTTGCTCGATTTCGGGCACACAGACGCGTTCGTTGTCATCACTGGAAAGCAGATCAGGAGGTGATGGAATCGTCCAGGATTGACCATCATCGCTTTGAATCTGAATCTGTGGTTGTGCTGCAACCGTAGACGGAGGTGGAGCGAGAAATGTTGAGGCCGGAGCCGAAGCATCATATTCCAACGCAAAAGTAAGCGGCGAATGTGCTAGCTCCGGGTAGTATCGTGGCTGTTTTCCTGGGGGAGCAAGTTGCCCGGAGCAACTGCAGGTGGTTGCTGGATTTGGTGCTGAAGACGCGGCCGGGACTTCGCCAAGGTCTTCCCATGCGTCAAGCCAGACGCCGTGGTCAGCAGGAACAATATTACCGCGCGCCACACTGACGTTGGAGACAGAGATGGTCGTTCCCTCGTCATTCACAAACGCAGAAGAGATGCACAGTGGAAAAGGAAGCGCATCTTGCTGCATCCACCAGATGCGCGTGATGGGCTGGAGCGTCAACGGGTCGAGCAGAAACGTGTTTTCAAATTCATACTCAACCCGGATAAGTTGTACGGCCCAACGGTGTGTAGGATCGGCGTCGGCTACGTTTCCTGTTTGGGGACCGACGACCTCTTCAAAGATAAGGACTGCACCTGGAGCTAAGCTCGTGAGGGTCCCCGTGAGGGTGGCCTCCGTTGCGCCGGAAGGCAGACAACAGTTCGTGTCGCTCCAGGTATAGAAGTACATTTCGTTCTGCTCGCTACAGAGCGTTGCATCCGCCATGCTGGCGAAAACAGGCTGCGCGCTCGTTTCAAGCTGCTGTGCGGCAGCGCTTTCGGGTTTTGCAGACGCGGGAAGTCCTGGCGTACACACATAAAAGAGAGTGCCCTGAGGAAGCGAAATTGTATTCCCGGATACTGTAAGGGCCACCCAGACCCGTGCATTCGCACCTTCGTTGATGGAGTAATCTACGAGCCGCGCATGACGACGCAGAGAAATGCGGCTGCGGGCTGTGCCAATGTATGCCTCTGTGCTGACCGCATCCTGTTGGTAACTAAGGTGGTCGGCGGCATACGCCAGCGTTTCGACCATCGCAATGCCGATATCAGGAACATGGCTCTCAGACCATCTTGGAACTAAAGTGGCCAACCGGTCGAGCATCACCTGGCGGAAGCGATCGTAATCCTTAGCTAGATAGTTGATGTCAGGAGAAGGTGTGACTGTGGGTGCACAGCAGTTGTCTGGAGCGCAATCGGCAGCACTGAGGCATCCGGCCTTAAAAGAAAATGTCACGGTGGAAAGTGCCGGATCGAAGCCCGTAGGTGGTTCTGCGGATCCTGGAGATGCAACGAGCGAAAGCGTGTAAGTAGAGAAATCTCCTGTGTGATTCAGCATGACAGTGATTACATTGGGCTGGTCGTCTGTTCCGGGAAAAACAGCAATGGCACTGATGGCGGCGCTGTCCGGACCGCCTGAAACAGCAATCTGCAAAGGTGTAAGAGAAAGACCACGCGCATCTTTCAGCATGGTGAGCGCGAGTTTTTTCCCGCATGGGCTGTCGATCACTTCAAGAAAATCAATGCCGTTAAGCGAAGGGTCCTGGAGCACAAGTGCGCGGCGGTTTTTCTGGGAGCAGAAATAGATCATGGTGTTCCTCCGCCGTATACGAACTGTTGAGTTTGCTGTTGCTGCGACTGAATGATGGTGTACTGCACGGTGACCAGTAATGTTGCATCCTCTGCTGTGACAATAACGGACCGTACGCGAATCAGATCAGAGAGCCATTGCTGAAGTGATGCCTGGATGACCTGCTGCTGCGCCGCAGCAAGCACATCGCTGTTCGGATCAAAGACAAGCTGTGCGGTCCCAGTACCAAAGGTGGGGCGGTTGACGCGTTCTCCGGGCGAAGTGAAAAGCAGTTGCTCGATCATGTCACGGATGTGCGAGGCGGCATCTGTCTGTGCTGTTCGGCCGGTTGGATCGAATCGATAGGGAAAAGCAAGGTTCATTGTTTGCCTCACATGGCAGTGACCCGTGTCTGGGTGACTACGGGAATTAACGGAGTTCCCGTGGGGACGCAGATGGAAGTGCCGCTTTGTACTAAAAGCGGCTGACCAAAAGAAGTCACGCGGGTTGTGCCTGTAATCCATTGCGCCGTCACACAAGGCGGAATGGGGGGCGGTACCAGCGGACATCCAGTAATGACCCAGGGGCCCGTAAGGAGTAGTGACGCCATACCATTCATCGTTACGGAAGGATTCGGTGCAGTTGGCTGTGCCTGTCCGCCGTGGCTGCACATCACTGTAGCTCCTTGCTGAACCAGAAAACCCGGCATTGCAATCTTCCTTTCTAAACCACTTCCAGAGCGCCTTCATTGAAGGTGATTGTGGGGCCAGTCATCGCAATGGTTGCACCTTGCCCATTACTGATTGTGATTCCGGTATCGGTGATGGAAATCATGGCCCCGGTTGCTGACTTGAGCAGGATTCCTCCCGTAGGTCCGGGTACATCGCTGATCATCAATGTGTTCTGGCCCGTGGTCTGAAGAACGATCTGTTGTAGTACGGGAGGAGCAGCGAGTGCGAGCGATGGAACTTCTGATGCTGATCCCCAGAAGCAACCCACCCAAATCGGATAATCAATATCGCCTTGCTCAAACTCGACCCAGACGCCGGAGCCGATGGCGGGCACGACATACATTCCCGATTGGATGCCCGCAAACGGAAGGCACGGCATGGCCCAGGTAGAGGGAAGAATGTTGGACACATCCGGGACCTGTACCATTAAGCGGCCCATTTGCATGGGGTCAATGTTGTCAAGCACCATTCCACGATATTTGCCGTAGTATTTTGCCATCCTAGACTCCTAAAACGGCATGGTTGGAACAAGCGGTACATTTGAAATCAGCGCATTTCTGCGCAGTGTGAAGTCCTGCTTATATTCCCCAGGCTTGATGTAATGCTTGGTGCTGTTGACGTAATGCAGGCCATCGAAGGCCGGTCCGGCTCCGCGGACTCCGACCAGACTGCGCGCATTCAGAATTTGCCCATAACGTAATACATCGAGCGAACCTTCGCCTGTAACAATGTCTGCCGAATCGGAGGCTTTGGCCATGCCCCGCATCAATGCCTGGGCGGGAGACGCTTTGGCTGTGTCGGTCAACGGTTCAATTTTTTGTGGGGCCGCAACCGCCAGTCCCAACGGAGGATTGAGCGGTGTTATCGGTGGAATCGCAATCGGAATGGTGGCCTTTGTGGTCGGTTCTTGGATATACACGATTGGCAGCACTGCGTCTTTGGGTTGGTAATGGAATGTGAGGTTCTCTACGTTGGTCCATGCATCAAGGTTTACGTTCAACGCTGGCTGTGGGACCCCGACTTTGACTTGCGGTCCCCAATACGCTTGGCTTGTTCCGGGCACAGGCCCCGGCTGGACGTAAAAGACATAGCCTGCTTCTTGCGCAAGCTGATTGATATAGGCAAAATCAGTACCTTTTTGCGTGGGTATTCTTTCAACGGGAACTTCGATGTCTGGCGTGATGACCGGCATGACTTCGGGAACAATGCCGAAAGCGGCGTATTTGCCGAGGATTGTAAGCACACGAAGGTCTGGCGTCATGCCTGGAAAAGGTAGACCAGTAAAATCAACCAGGTCCATCATGGCGGAGAGGTCGTGTCCACTGACAACCAGCTTTGAGGAGCCGCGCATTGCGTCAGGAACCACCTCGTGGTGCTCAATAATCCCGTCCATAATGGCCTGCGGAAGCCCGCCCAGCGTGACAACAATGACCACGCGCAATAAAGGGACAGGGGAGTTGGCCGTCAGCAGAAAGAAGGTCTGCAGAAGTGAATTATCTGACAGTGTAAAAGTTAACTGAAAACCACTGCGGCCTGTGGCAGACACCTCTATCTCCACTGACGTAAGCGCATCAATGAGAGGCTTGGGCACAGGGAGAGGGACCATCGGCCCTGTTAGCAGCGTGAGGTAGAGTCCACTAGCCATTGCGTGCTCCTGCAGGAACTCCAGCTGCGAGAGGAATCACAATTGTGCGGCCTGCCTGTGCAGTCAATTCATCTGGATCACTGGTGCCGTTTACGTCACAGATCACCCACCAAAGCGTGGGATCGCCGAGAAATTTTGATGCAAGATTGTCCAGGCGGTCTCCATCTACAACGACATAGTTCTGGATAGACGTGTAAATGCCCGGCTGCGGAAGAATGCGGCGTGCCAGATATTTGACAGGCGTGCCGTTCGCTAGCGTAAGAGCCTTTACTGCTGCGCCATAATAGCGACTGTTATTGTTCGTGGTTGTACCGTTTCCGGCGGCGGACTGAATAAGCGAGGAAAGTGCAGTGTCCATCCTGGTCTCCGTTTCATCACGACAATTGGGCCATGGTTTCCTGGCCGATCTGATATGCCATATAAAGCGCGCCTGCTGGCGTAAGGAAGCCAACATCATTCACATTCAGTACGCGCATGTTGAGCGTGACTTTGGCGCGAATTGGGTTGAGTTGCGGATCAAAGGCCTCTTCCATCACTTCGATGTCTGTTATGCGTATCGGAGTGATGCGGTTCTTGCTCCAGGCAAAGAGTGTCAGCGCCGATTCCATTGGAAGGATCTCAATTGTGCCGAGTAGCGAAAGGACTTCATTTGCGATCAAAACATCGCTGGATGGATAGACAAGTAACTCTAAAGCTGAGAGCTGTGGCTGAATGCCAAATGCGAGTGTGTTCGCATCTCCCTGCGCCAGCAGGTCGGTTGCGTCAATTTCTGCTTCGCACTTGATGGTCTCAATCGGCGGACCTTTCAGACGTAACACCTCCGTGCGGTCCGGCTGCTCCCCCACACTTTGCGGTTTCAGCGAACGAGTAATGGAATCCGGATTGTATTGCAGCAGAATCTTTCCTAAAGGCACGCCTGTGTTGGGGTCAACCGAAAGGATGGCACCTTTACGAAGAATCGGTGAAATGTCAGGCATGGATGTTCTCCTTGTTGCGTCCTTCAAACGAAGGAAGGTGCTTTGTTTTCTTAGCACCGCTCAGGGCCAGCAACGTGGCTGGGACGTCAGGTCGCAGCTTTAGAAAAATTCTTCGCGCTATATGACGGGCGGTCTGTTCAGGAGTGGACCCAGGAGGTAATGTCCCTGTATCAATGCGTCCTATGCTTGTTACAGTTGACCAGTCTTGAGCAAGCGCTAAGGAGGCGTAATCACGCAACCTTCTTTCAAGCGCTCTGGTAAAACGAACTTGGTCTGCGGGCGAATAGTTTCCCAGTGTCAGTCGATCGATGCGAAAGTTGATCTTTGTAGCTGGTTGTGTTTGTGGTGTCTGTAGGGTATTCATACCCAACCTCGCGTTTCTGCCGTGCTCAGTGGTTTCTCCATCTTCTGATACTCCGTACGCGATGCGGTAAGAAGGTGCCGCATCTCTATAGGAGAGTTATCCTCAGCAGCAAGAAATGCCGCATGGATGGCGATATTACGAATGGTCCCGCCCGAGATATTTAACTGTGCAAGATGTTCAAAATTGATCTTTCCCCGCGGTGTTGTTGCCGGGAAGATTCGCTCCCAGATCTGCCGTCGTGCAATTGCATCCGGGAACGGAAACTGCACGATGAAACGGATGCGGCGCAGAAATGCAGAATCAAGCGCTTGTTGCATATTGGTAGTGAGGATTGCAATGCCGTGATAGGACTCCATCTGCTGCAGCAGATAGCTGATTTCCAGATTGGCATAGCGGTCATGGCTGTCACGGATTTCGCTTCGTTTGCCGAAGAGTGCGTCGGCTTCGTCAAAGAGAAGCACCGAACCGCTTTGCTCAGCAGCAGTGAAGATGCGGCGGAGGTTTTTTTCGGTTTCTCCAATGTATTTGCTGACAACGGCAGACAAATCTATCTGATAAAGATCAAGATCAAGCTCTGCAGCAAGGATCTCTGCCGCCATGGTTTTGCCCGTACCGCTTGCCCCTGCAAAGAGCACACTTAAGCCGAGACCGCGCGCGTGTTTTTCTGCAAATCCCCAGGCATCATGTACGACAGCGCGCTGGCGGACATGTGTAGTCAGCTGTCGGAGAGTTTCCATCTGCGATGCAGGCAGTACAAGATCGTCCCACTGCGCATGCGACGGAATGCGTTGGGCAAGCATGTCCAGCGAACGTCGACCATGCTCGCGACAGATGCGCCAGGTGATCTGAGCAGGATCAGGGTCTTCGGCAGCAAGCATCATGCTATGTGCCTGCATGGCCGCCGTGTGGATTGCCTGCTCATCGAATTGAAAATATTCTGCAAGACGGTCGAGATGGCTATTCATCTCTGAAGCCAGGGGCCCCAGATCTTCTACCCAAAGTTCCTTGCGCTTGCGCGCATCAAGGGTTGGGACATACACTCGCAGTCCTTCAAGTTGTTCCGCTGGTGATCCGTGTGGCACCTCTATGGCCACAGGAGTCCTCAACAAATCGAGAAATGCCTGCAGAGTGCGCGTATTTTCAATCGACGTAGTCCTGATGTAGAGTGCGGCGCCGATCAGTACGGCTTCGCGTGTCCACAGACGGGCGAGCTGGTCGCGTTCAAATGGCGAAGCAGGAACAGCGGCTGCGTCGAAAATATACGGACGCAGTCCAGTTACATCGCACAGTTGTTCATAAGCCAACTGGCGACTGTCGTCATTGCCACCAACCACGAGAACAGGGCGAAGTTTATCCCCCTGAAATCCGTTCCAGTGGCTGGCTGCATGACGGACAGCTTCTGCAGAGCATCGATGTGTAGACTCTTTCAGCGGAACTGGGCGAAAGAATGGCTCCAGACGCTCATCGCACGCGGGCGCGTCAAGTAGAAACTGCAGGATGCGCTCGTCAATGCGCAGGGGTGCATTTAACAAGGCATGATTCGGAGCAACCTCGATAAGCTTCCAATAGCGCAGCGGACGCACACGGCTGACGGCGCTCCAATGCGGGTCATCGAGCAGGGCCAGCGCCAATCCAAAAGTAGGCCATGTAGCGTGTGCGTCGCCGTGAATGGCAGGAAATGCTTTAGCAAACCTACTTTCGAGGCTTGCGCCTGCGCACAACAACAAAAGATCGCGCTCGAATGGAGTAAGGCCAAATGCCTGAGTCAGACGCTCCAGAGCGAGACACGTTGTGGTATTTGCGGGTGGTTTCTGAGGGTGTGTTTCGACAAACGGGTCGTCGACAAGGTTATGTGTCATTGCTCTATAGACCCGATCGAGCAATTCGGCCAGAGGAGTGAGTTGTATTTCCGGCGTAACCGTAGTCATGGCGTCACCTTGATCTGCGGTAGGAATTGGCCGAAGGTCTGACTGCCTGGTGTGTTATCGAGTGTGATCCTGCTGTCTGCTCCATCGATACTCACCCGCAGCGGATAAGTCCCGGCGGTAAATCCGGAGGGAATGGGAAATGCTAGCGTAGTTGATGTCGCAGGTCCTGTTGCTGGCCGGTCATCCAGGGGGAGTGCTGAATCTCCCAAATACAGAATTGCCTTCTGCGTACTGCCAACAGAAGGGACAATTGTTAGGGTAAGTGTTGATCCGGCAGCTATGCTTGCGGGAGGCGAGCTGATTGTGGGTATGAGGGAAAAGGCAGCCAGATTCGAGGAAAATCCTTTGTGTGGGTCCGTCTGTACGCCAAAGCTGACTCTCCGCAGAATGCGTACGGTTCGTCCGCCGGCTTGCAGCCCGGTTGGAATTTTCACACGGACCAGATTGGCCTGAATTGTATCGGCCGTAACAGGATCACCCTGGTCGAAGGCGACTAAAGTGTCGGCAACAGCATCACCCAGAAAATTGCTTCCTTGAATCGTGAGCATTTCTCCTGGTGCGATCGTGTCAGGCGTAATACTGTCGATGACGGGAGGTTGGAAAGGAAGCGCAGTGAGGGTTCGCGTCTGCACCGGCAAATTCGACTTCACTGCTTGAGTCTCCTGAATCAGAACGACTGTAACGAGGTAAGAAGCTGTTGGGCGGTAGTTGGTCTGAAAGGCCATCCAGAGGCGGCTGATGTCGTCGTTCGAGAGTGCTTCGGGTGTGATCCGCAGCGATTCAACCTGATTGGCGAGTGTGCTTGCAGAAAGCAGTTTGTTTTCTGGTGTTGCAGTTCCGAGAGCGGTGAGCGCATCTTGCACAACTTCCCTCGGCACGATGGGTATTTCATGAAAGACCTGCATGGCCCAACCCAGGAGGATTTCGGGATCAAACTGCGTGCTGCCGTATGCAGTGAGAAGATAGTGCAGATCAAGCGCAAGCGGAGGGTTGCTGACGCGGCGGCCTGCTGAATCATATGCGGGGAGATCGAAGTTGCGGTATGCCGCATTCGGGCTGGCGTAATACATAAACAGGTTCAGACGAGGGTGTTCATTCGTGCCTGTTGGAACAAGGTCCGGCGATGTGGCAGTGATGCTCATCGGAGCACCAAGAATAGACGAAGGTCCGCCGACGGCCAGCGCTGTTGTCAGCAGAGATCGCAGCACGGCGCTTACACCTCCCACAGCCAGATAGTCGCTCATGACCGCGCTCCCGGCTTCTTATTGTTCAGGAAGCTATCGAGAGATAGACCCGGGCGGAAAGACGACTTACGCGCAGCTTCAGGCGCGGGCGGGACGCGTACCTCAATGTGGCCGATCGAGATGTTGATTTCATGGACGCCAGATAAAGGAGCAGACATGTGTTGGTCATGGCTGCCGGTATCTTCTGGGCTGAGTCCCTGTCGGTGCTGAATTGAAGTGTCTTGATGTTTGGGAAGGCGTTGTTTGGCAATAAGCGCCGGCGTAGAAAGGTCCTCTTTGAGACGTCCCAGCGAAGGAGTATGTGCCGGATTCTTCGTATTGTCTTCAGTGTGGGAAGCGATCTGCTGAGCGCGAGAGGCATGAAGCTGCTCCCGTGTTCTGAGCGAAGCTGAAGGTTCGAGGTATTGTTGTGGTGTTGAGTGGGAATTTGCCGATGTTTCCGCAGCAGGAGACCGTAGGACTGCTGAATTTGCAATTTCAGCCTCTTTAAGAGAAGAAAAGGTGGTCTGTTCGGAAGACCTCTCTGCAATGCCTTGAGGTGGCCATTCTTCTCTGGTCTTTGCTTGATGAAAAATGCTTTTACCAACATGTAACTGGGGCTGATACTGATCTGTCCGCATTTCGTTCAGGACCAGCAGATCATTGCTCGCGGTCCAGGCAGGTTCATAGCGGGACACTGGAACTGGCTGAATCACTGGAGCAAGCTTGAGTGTCCTCTGGACCATGCGATGTAAAAGGTCATTCATGCGTTCAGCATCTCCATATATGCCATACGACGACGGGGGGCCATGGCTGCAATGGCGCATTCGCTCCAGCCGTACGCACTGGCCAGCACGTGAATTTCACTCAGCAGATGTGTGGCTGTACGCTGTACTTCTGCCCAGAGAAAGCGGGCAATATCAAATGCAACTACTTCATGCTTTGAGCAATTGGGGCAATCGAGTGCAAAAGACATTTCAGCAGCCGAATTCAGCAATTCAAATTCTTTGCGAGTTGCAGGGGATACGGGAGTATCGATCCTTTGCGAGACCAGACAGCGGGAGAGCAGTCGCTTTTCTGCATCTGCAACATCCGATGCAGAGAGTATTGCCAGCAGATCCTTGCTGTTCACTGGGCGTAAATGAAGGTCCTGGGTCATTTCATCTGAGCTTTGGGCGTTGCGCTCAAGAAGCGTTTCTATAGACAGCGAGAATTCAAGGGAAGTCCCGCAACTGGAACAAGAGGCGAACCCTTGAAGCCAAGGCCCAAAGGTGATGGCGCGAAGTTGCAACAGCAATATGTCGCGCTCTGCAATGGGCAGCTCCGCCAGCGAATCGCGACTGGTTTCTGGCAAGGCGAGTGCAAGCATACTCAAAGCTCGATCAATGTCGTGCTCTGCCAGGCCCTTTTCCCAGGCTGATAGCAACAGTTCGCCAGTAAGTGCAAGCATGATCCTGCCTCCATGTCAGCGATTGCCGTGTGCGGGTGTCGTCTATGCCCGCGTCGAAGTGAAGCTCGGCTCTGTTGGCTCGGTCACGGATGTATCGCGTTCCCAACCTTCGTTTTCCAGCTTGATGTGTTGGATGGCGACCGCATTTGCGTTGGCATCAAGATCGGGAAGTGCCTGATATTCCGAGACCCAGGCGCGATAGATTTTGTAGCTCATGGCGAGCTGGCCGGCTTCGTTGTAGACATCGAGGATCAAGTCTTTGCGGAAGTCTTTGAGAGAGACCTCGGAGCCAAGACCTGCACCTAGTTGCCAAACTTTCGCAGCCCATGCTTCGAATGCGGGATCATGCGTCACGCCGCGTTCCAGTGTGATGGCATCGTATTCTGTGCGTCCGGGCGACTTGCGGCTTGTACTGGGGTCACCGCCTTCCCGGTGCTTAACTACTTCAGTGGTGCGTTTGAGGGACGAAACTTTGCTGATGCCAGCGACATATTGGCCGTCCCATTTTACGCGAAACTTGAAGTTTTTATATGGATCAAAACGCTGTGCGTTGACAACAAACTCTGCCATAGCTTCCTCCTCAGTCTTAAAAAAGCTGCGCTGGTCTTACGATTGGAGTTGTCCAGCAAGCTGCTCAATCTGGATCACTACAAACTCTGCCGGTTTCAGAGGTGCAAATCCTACAAGGATATTTACGATTCCATTGTCAATGTCGGACTGCGTGGTGGTTTCACTGTCGCACTTTACAAAGTAGGCCTGGTCAGGGGTTTGTCCTTGAAAGGCTCCCTTGCGGAAATAGTCGTGCATAAATGTGCCAACGTTCAGACGGATCGCCGCCCATAGCGGTTCATCATTCGGTTCAAAGACCACCCACTTTGTGCCGCGATAGAGGCTTTCTTCCAGGAAGAGGGCCATGCGTCGCACGGGAACATATTTCCACTGGCTGGTAAGAGCGTCCGCACCTACAAGAGTGCGCGCGCCCCACAAGACAGATCCATAGATGGGAAAGGTGCGAAAGCAGTTCAGACCCAGAGGGTTCAACACGCCGTTTTCCGGATCGGTAAGTTTATAAACCATGCTTTGTACGCCGCTGAGTGTGGCCTCGGTCCCGGCGGGGGCCTTCCACACGCCTCGTGCGCTGTCAATTCTGGCGTAGACACCTGCCGCAACTCCGGAGGGAGCAAATGTCCGCAATTGGTAATTGTTGAGTGGATCAGGCAAACGCAAGCGGGGAAAAAAGGCTGCACCGTTAGCATCGGTTACAGCCAGGTGGGTCGTTTTCCAGTCTACCGCTGACTGAACTGTATTGACGTTCGGTGGTGCATCAATCAACAAAAAAGCCCGGCGCTGATCGCATAGCGCGATGGCAGCAGAATAGATGGCATTGGAATCAATATTAGGGTCGAGCGAGGAAGGGTCGCCGCTTGCAGCCCGTGTAGCATCGGGAATGCTCAGCAGGTTGAAAAGGTCCACACGGTTCAATGCGTAAAGGCCCGTGAAGCTGAGTTCGTCTCCGATAATGTCCCCGGTATGAGGAAGGTCTGAGCCATCGCTTCCGGCTGTCGAGCTGGTCTCAGATCCGAATCCGGAATTGCCCGTGCCGAGTGCATAATGTGCTGCATTGGCTGTTCCTGGAAAGCCCAGCAGACCGGCAGCGGAGCCTCCAGAGATGCTGACAACAGCATCTGGATTTTCAGGCAGCAACACATTTAGACGAAGGGCCTGCCCTGTAGTGCCGCTCCTGACCACGCTGCATGTTGCTGAAGCGCCAGGCATCTGAAGAGCAAGCGCTGCATTCAGTTTTTGTTGAATGAGCGTGGCCAGCCCGGTAATGGTCTGTGGAATCGTGCTGTTGTTTGGGATGACCGTGATGGTCAGCGGTAAAGGAGCAGCCGGAGCAGGTTTGGTTGTAGTCAGTACCAGAGCGTAATCGGTATTCGCCGTACCGTTGATCACCTTCACTGTCGCTGCTGGATCATCGGCTTTGCCATATGGAGCGCCCAGAGTGAAAGTGCCTGCTGATGCTGAAATGCCAGTCACCTGGTAAGGAGTTCCAGGATCACCGCTGAAGAGCACATATTGTCCTACGCGCAAGGACTGAAGGTTGGCAGGGGCAGAAGCAGTCGCCAGCGTCTGGTTCTGTTTCACACCTACCGTTCCCGGCAAAGGGACCTGCTGACTGGATGTGACTAGTACTGAGGGAATGGAGAGCGCCCCGCCGACGATCCCAGTCACAGCAGGCGGGGTAGTCGGTGCCGGATTGACCACGGAGACATTTACAATTTGTGAGCCATTGTCGGGATCATTGATGATTGCCGTGACAAAGTTGCTTTTGGCCGGATTAAGCGAAAGGTTTGGAAAATACTCTACCGTGTCGGTGGTCAGGTCAGTGATGGTCAAGTTGAAGGCCGTGGTGTCTGACGTTTGGTCTACCCCCTGGTAATCCACATCAAGCAGCACTTCGCCATTGGCCCATATGCCGCTGCTGAGAGCAGTAAATGTCATACCGCCAAAGGCCACATTTGCTCCGGTGGCCCCATGCTTGGGCACGCGGACAACCCAGGCTTCCGCGCCTCCATTCTGGAAGAACTGCTGCACGGCATAGCTTAATTCGCTGTCGGAAGCAAGCCCGCCGAAGAGTCTTTCAAAATCAGAGAAGCTGAAAATTTGCTCTGCGCGGTTATCCATACCGCGCGCTGTGTAGCCCACAAACGCCGTGATAGATGTGGCTACTGCACTGATCGTATGAACAGGACTTGGCAGCTCCTGTATGTAGACACCGGGGTAGGTATATGTCGTGGACATAAGCACCGGCCTTTCTCACAGTTGTTCGGTTTTGACCGTTTTGCCGCAGGGTGAGGAGGGAGTAGAAGCAACAGAGAACTGAGCCTTTGGCACCGCGCCTGACTTATAGTCCTCTCACTTGTTCGAGTCAAGATAAAAATTTGCGAATTTCGTGAAAGGACGAATTGCAATGCATTCGAAGTTGGGTTTTGACGCGGCATATGTGGTGAGGGACGTCGGCTCTTGTTGTCTGAATAGTGGGAGTCAGGACGGATCGTTACAAAAATTATGCGGAGATTTGCAAAGGAGGGCAGGTTTACTCAGATGCAATTGACCTTGGGGCTTCTAGAAAGGGAAATAAAAGATCTGTGATACTGCACCACCGTTGTATGGTGCAGTATCACAAGCTTAACGCGCGGCTGCTTCCAGTGTATTGGCAGCACGGTTGATGGCTTCCGTGAGGATGGTGAGCTGGGCAGAGGCCCGTGCGCTGTCTTTTGCGTCAATGGCCTCATTCACACCAGGAATGACAACAGCGGCATATCCGGTGTACTCGCCAGGTGCGTAAATGGTGTGTTTGAACCAAGGGCGATTGGGAAGTCCTGCTGGCGAGAGCAAGTCACTTTCCACCTGCCGAAGTTGCGCATTCAATGGTTGCGGGTCAGAAGGAATGCTTCTTTGCTTCTGGTAGACGGCCTCAGCGGCCGAGATGAATTTTTGTGCTGCGGCGAGTGCCGGAGAAAAATCAAGTCCGGAGACTTTTTCATCTTCCGCTTTTTTCCTGGCTGCGCTTAGATATTCTGTAAGTTCTTTTCCATACGTTATGTAGTCGTAGGGAAGAACATCAGCATCAGCCATGTGAAGGGCCTCAAGTCCGAAAATGCGTGCCTGCTGCTGTTCAAAGGCAAAATCAGGGTCTGCATTTTTGACAAACCAGTTGTAGTTATCAAAAACAGAATGATAGACCCCATAGGGCCCTTGAGAGCCGATATCCGTGGAAGGCACACCAAGATGCTGAATAAAAGGTGTATAGTCTGATCCGCTGCCAAGATCTCCTACCCGCACCTCTGTTTCCCGTGCTGCCGGATGGATTGGGTTTTCATTCATCAAGCGTCGACGGGACGCTTCTTCAGCTTCACTCTTCCTCCATTGGTCATAAACAGTACCACCGTGAGGGCTGGGCACTTCTTTGGCAATTTCACGGATAAACTGCTTGAGGGACGGCACTGCTGCGGCATCAAAGTTGGGGCCAGAAACACCTACATCCGTATTGAAATAAGCGACAGCGTGCTGGAGAGCGGCGGCATTTTCTTCTGCCCATTCCGTTGAACCAATCAAACCTTCTTCTTCAGCATCCCAACTGGCGAAGATCAGGGTGCGTTTTGGTTTCCAGCCCGACTTCAATAGCTGGCCGATACCGTGTACGGCCTCCAGCATGGCAGCCGTACCGCTGTTTGGGTCCACTGCGCCATAGACCCAGGCGTCGCGATGATTGCCGGCGATCACCCATTCCTCCGGCCACTCTGTCCCCTTGATCTTTCCAATGACGTCCCAGATGGTGCGATATGCAAAGTCTTGCTTAAGCACCATGTGGACCTTCACGCCGCCTGGACCGATGTGATAGGTGAAAGGAAGCGCCCCTTGCCAACCCTGAGGCACTGCTGGTCCGGAAAGTGCTTTGAGAATAGGCGCTGCATCATGATACGAGAGAGGGGTGGCGGGGATCTGCGGCATGTTTGGCGCTGTCACAGGGTTTATGCGCTGGGATTCCGGAAGATCAGGCTTTGCGGCGATGCCAGGAGTGCTGGCGTCCCCGGAGTATTTGAATAAGTACTGTACCGCGCCGCGCTGAATGCCGGTTTCAGGGCGCCAGGGGCCGTTCGGGTACGTGTCGCCGCGGTAATATCCGTCGTCAGCTGGATCTGAGTAAATGATGACTCCGGCTGCTCCGCGCTGCTGCGCAATATAGACCTTCACCCCGCGGAAGTTTTGTCCGTACCGGACGAGGACAATCTTTCCTTTTACGCTGATGCCCAGATCGTCCAGCTTTTTAAAGTCTTCGGGCCGTCCGTAATTTGCATAGACGACCTCAGCCGTGATGTCTCCTGAAGGAGAGGAGCCGTTAAATGCAGTCACAACCCGAGGGTCGTCCTGGTAGGGGTCTCCATCTACATGTTCCCGTGTAGGACCAGACATCAGAGTCTTACCGTTGGCATCCGTGGCGGTAACACTGATTTGTTTTGGCAGATTCAGCCAAACCTTATATGGAATGATTTCGGTTTGCAGACCAGCGGCCTTGAATTTGCTGGCGACGTAGAGGGCAGTATCATGGTCCTCTTTGGATGCGGCAATGTGGGGTGCAGCAGTCAGTACTTTCAACTCTTCTCCCGCCAGCTTGGCACTGGGCACCGCCAGAAATTCTTCATCAATTCTGGCCTGGGCCGAGAAATCCCGATAACCAAAAAGCGAAGATGGGGGAGCTATGGACTGGGCGAAGGCAGAGGCCATAAACAGGGACACTGGAAAGCAGACAGCAAAGGCGCGTAAGTTCAAATTTCTGCTCCTTAACAGCCAGTTTTGAAATGACGGTGAAAGTGACAGCTTACACTATTCAAAGACCCGATGGGATGCAAGAAATGGCTTGTGTAATCCGGCACATCAAAGCTGTTTCTACGTGCCCCGGTTTCTATGAAACACAGGGCAGCGTTTCGGAGCCGGCAACAACAGCAGCATGACTTCTCACCAGAATAAAGGGAAAGAAAGGAGCGGCTTTTGTCCTCCAAACAAGGCGCTCCAATAACGCTGGACCCAGAGCTTAAAGCTGACCTGGTCATGGATTTGCCGGTCGCGGGCCGGCAGTGGCCTGCCATTTTGCGCGCCCTTCGCAATGATGACTATCGCCTCTTCTGGAGCGGCTGCCTGCTGTCCAACGTCGGTACCTGGATGCAGAATGTGGCCCAGGGCTGGCTGGTGCTGGAGCTTTCCAATTCTTCATTCTGGCTAGGAATGGTGGGCTTCGCTGCATCGTTTCCCTTTTTGCTATTTACACTTTTTGGCGGGGTCATAGCAGACCGGGTCAGCAAACGGAAGCTGCTGATGGGGACGCAGGCGGCGCAGATGTTCTTTGCCTTTGTGCTGGCTTTGCTGACGTACTTGAAGATCATTACCATTCGCCAGCTTGTGATCATTGCGTTCTGTAATGGAATCGCAAATGCACTTAATGCCCCTACTTATCAGGCGCTGGTGCCGCGCCTGGTGCCACCAGAAGACCTGTCCAACGCGATTGCCTTAAATTCGGCGCAGTTCAATCTGTCGCGGATTCTGGGACCTACACTGGGTGGCTATGCCATGGCCTGGATTGGTATGGCGGGAAATTTTTTCCTGAATGCAATCAGCTTTCTTGCCGTGCTGTGGCCGTTGCATAAGATGAGTTATCCGGAAGAGAAAGGGCAGCGGCATGAGGGCGTCTTCAGAAGCCTGCGTGATGGCATTGCCTATGTTAGAAATTTTCCGGAAATGACAGCAGTCGTACTGCTGATTATGAGCGCAAGTCTTTTGTTACTGCCTTTCATTACTTTTATTCCATATTTTGCCAGAGATGTTCTGCATGCTGGAGAACGTGGTTTGGGCCTTCTGATGGCCTGTTCTGGGGTCGGGGCCCTGACCGGAGCAGGCATCATCGCTTACTTTGGGTGTATTCGTTGGCGGGGCAAGATCATTGTTTTTGCCGGACTGTTTGTCATGGCCGCGGTTTTGGTTCTGTGTTGCTCAAAGACGTTTGCACTCTCCGCCGCCATGTGTTTTTGTGAGGGACTGGGCATGATCATTAGCCTTTCCACTGTCAACGTCACCATGCAGCAGCTTTCCACCGATGCCATGCGCGGACGTGTAATGAGCATCTATGCAACCAGCTTTCTCGGACTTCCTCCCATAGGCTGTTTTCTCGTCGGGGTGATGTCTCGCCACATGTTGACAGAGCGGGCCATTGCGCTGATGACCCTTCTGGGGATGGTCTCTTACACCGGCTTTTATCTAGGCTCCAAAGCACTCAGGGACCTCGATTAGGGCTAGACGGCTGCATCGAGCGGAAGGGAATTCAGGCACAAACCTCAGTAAACCGGTCGCTATGAAAAGGCGAGAGATCCAGGCTTGGCTTCTCTCCCAGGACAAGTTCGCACATCAGCTGAGCCGTTGCCGGTGCCAGCAGGATTCCATTGCGAAAGTGGCCGCTGGCAATCCAGCAATTTTTACCGCCCCAGGTATCCAATACCGGGAGTCCGTCCGGAGAACCTGGCCGAAGCCCGGCCCATGTCTCGACAATCCGGGCGTTGCGGACTGGAGGCCACAAATGAGCAGCTTTTTGTAAAAGCGCCTGAATCGTGTCTTGGTGTATGGTTTTGTCGTAGCCCACACTTTCTACACTTGCGCCAATGACGACCCGACCGTCTCCGCGAGGCACAAGATAGAGTTCTGCTGTGCGGATGACAAAATCCAGATGCAGATCAGGGGGCAATTGAACAACAACCATCTGCCCTTTGCGCGGCGCAATGACCGAGTAACCTGCTATGGCTCCGGCCCAGGCGCCGCAGCAGTTCAGGAAAGCATGGCAGAAATAGCGGTTGTCTGGTGTCGCCACCTCGATGCCGTGGGAAGAAGCTTGTACACCACTAACCGGCGTACTTTCTATCAGTTTTACTCCCGCCGCGAGGGCCGCCAGGGGTAAAGCCGCGCATAGATCGCGCGGATCCAGGCTGGATTCTTCAAGCCAGCAGAACTGCCTTCCGACATCGTTCAAATCGGGAACAACTCTGGCGATTTCCTCAGGAGGAATACCACCTGTATGGCTTTGCTGGAGGGTAGCACTGGTCCGTAACGGGACCGTTTTCCCGGAAAGCTGTTCGATCCGGGCCAGAAAGCGCGGATAAAGCCGAATACTTAGTTCGGAAAGAGGTCTCAATTGGGGCGGATTTTCCGGGTCGTGAGCTGCCAGCATGCCGGCAGCGGCCCAGGATGCTTCCTGCATGGCAGCCTTCCGCTCCAGTACGGTAACTTTGGCGCCGCGTGTAGCCAACTCCAGCGCAGTGGAAAGGCCAATAATTCCTGCCCCTGCAATGATGACATCCACTCCGTCCATACCACTATTTTATGACCAGACTGAGGCCAAAAACTGTTTACTCCCGTCTATAGAGTCGCGTAGTCTCTGCATACAGGCCCCCTTTGGAAAGGAAAGAACGATGGATGAAGGTTCTGAAGTTCATGGAGAGCAGCGCAGCTTCTCCGGTATTTTTTTCGGATTGCTGGTATTGGCAGGATTGGCCGCTGCAGGAGGGCTCATCTGGAGCTACTCGTTGAACAACCGGCTGGCCCGGGCAGAGACGGAGCTTCTCCAGGCGCAGCAGGAAAGAAATCAGTTGGCTTCAGAATTGCGGGAGACCAATGCGAAGCTGAAGATTACCTCAGATTCCGTAGGGCTGACGCAGCGGCAACTCGAAGCCCGGGCCCAGGAATTGATGCGGCGTCAAGACCAGGATGCCAAGCGGCTGGAAAGTGAGCAGGCTGCTACGAAACAGCAGATTGGGGCCGTATCGAGCGACGTGTCTCATGTGAAGACTGATGTGGGCAGCGTAAAAACTGACGTTGCGCAAACCAAGACCGAGTTACAGAATACTGAGGCCCAGTTGCAGAGCATGAAGGGAGACCTCGGAATCCAAAGCGGACTGATTGCAAAAAACCATGATGAGCTGGAGATTCTGAAGCATAAAGGTGATCGCAACTACTATGAATTCACTCTGCATAAAGGCCAGCGCCAGGCTGTCTCTACTGTTGCACTTGAGTTGCGAAAGGCCGATCCTAAGCACAGCCGCTACACGTTAAATGTTTATGCAGATGACAAGAAGATCGAGAAAAAGGACCGCGGCCTGAACGAACCAGTACAGTTTTACACTGGCAAGGACAATTATCTGTACGAGTTGGTGGTGAACAATATCAGTAAGAATGAGGTGCAGGGGTATATCTCTACCCCGAAGAGCGCTCCAGTGCCGGTGAATCCGGGACATTGAAAATTTACTGGCAATTGGAAGACATGGGGTTAGCTATCTTTTTCCGGGAGGCCAGGGAAGCAAAAGGTCTTTCTGGTATTGAAAAGAAACCACGGCATGGAAGCTGTGGCGGTCGTCCCACTGCTCTTTGGTCACCGGGTAGTGGAAAATCACCAGTCCTTCGCAGGCCTGACCAGGCTGAAGCGTGAGGTCTGAAGGCAATGGTTCCCCCCGGAAAGGCGTGAGTTGCGAATAAGCCACGAAGGCACTCTGGAAGTCGGTTTTGCTTGCGGCTGTGCTCTGCAGCAGGTCCCCGTTGCCGAGCTCAAGGCTGGCCGAGATTTCTCTGACAAAAAGAGGAAGCTTTGCTTGGTTTTGTATCCTGATTTGCGCAAGCACCAGAAGCTGATCGTAGGTATCCATGCCCCCCTGAAGCCCCTGCGCGCCCTCTCCGATGCGCAGTTGACTGTGAATCGGGACGACGTCCAGTTTCACGATTTCTCCGGCAGCGGCGGGAGGTTTTTCGCCAATAAAAACATAGCCGGCGATGATCGCCATTACGATGATGGCCGCGGCCAGAACAATAAGCAGAGCACGCTTGGTTGCATCCATTTTTTAGCCCGTGTGTCGCATTCTATCGCAGCGAGCACGAATCATACATTCGTTTTGCCCAAGCATTTTTGAGTGGCCCAGACGAGCAAAACAGTCTGCATGCGCATCAGGACTTCTTTCTGAGGTAGATTCAAAACGGATGGACCAGGAATTCGACGCATTAAGAAAGCAGATCCAGGAACTCACGGCCCGCGTTTCGCGGCTGGAGGAGTTGCAAAAATCTGCTGCCACAGACCCTGGAGCGCCATCCGATATCTTCGAACCAAAGGCGCGCATGGCCACGTCTGGGGATGCCGCAGTAGAAGCAAAAAAACGCACCTCCAGCGCAGGCGCATCCCTTGAAAGCCGGATTGGCGCGCAGGTTTTTAATCGCATCGGAATCTTCGCGGTGCTGATAGGCATGGCGTGGTTTCTTAAGTTTGCGATGGACAATCACTGGATTAGACCCGGAATCCGCATTGTCATTGGTCTGATGGCCGGGACCGGAATCATTCTCTGGTCAGAACGTTTTCGCCGCAAAGGCTATTCAGCATTTGCATACTCACTTAAGGCCATCGGCAGCGGAATCCTCTACCTGGCCTTATGGGCGGCATGTACGATTTATCAGCTTCTTCCTGTGGAAGTCGCCTTCACAGGAATGTTGCTGGTGACTGTTTGTAATGGATTCATGTCCTGGTTCCAGAACGCGGAATTGCTGGCTCTCTATGCTATGGTGGGCGGACTGGCCACACCGCTGCTGCTTGCAAACAACGAAGACCACGAGCTGGTGTTATTCGGATATCTTTTGCTTCTGGACCTTACTGCGCTGGGGCTGATTTTCGTGCGCCCCTGGACGCGGCTTATATTGTTGGCGTTTGCTGGCACTGGTTTTTACGGAATTGTCTGGTATCTCCGATTTTATGAAGACCCGAAGTTTGGAATTACGGTCTTATTTTCGGCGGTCTTTTTTGTTTTATTCGCGGTGGCCCCCGCTCTGATGTCCAAAGAGGGAGCAGCAGGTATAAATTCCCGGCTCTTTCAAGGCCAATTTCTTCTGCTACTACTTCCGCTGGTCAATGCAGCACTGGGCTCCTTCGAGTTCTACGTGCTGCTCGATCATTCCGGCCGAAATTGGGTTCGGCCATGGGCAGCAGTCTTTCTGGCGCTCTTCTACTTTGTCTTGGCGAAGGTCCCGATAAGGCAGAAGATAGAACAAGGTTCAGTCCTTCTGGATTCCGTCCATCAGGCGATCGCTGTTGTCTTCCTCACGATCGCGATTCCGCTGAAAGCGTGCGGACGCTGGATTCCGCTTGGATGGCTGGCGGAGGGTGCAGCACTTCTATGGGTGGCACATCGCCAAGCAATCTTGCTGCTTCGCTATCTTTCAGTAGGGATACTCACAATAGGTCTCTTCGCTTTGGTTCTGCTGAACCCGTCGACCGGGTCCACCTTGATTCTGAATGCGCAATTTGCCACTTATCTTGCCGGAATTGCCGCTTTTGGCATGGTTGCGAGAATTGCAACGGTCGAGACGAAGCGAGGACAAGACAAATCCTGGGCCAAAATTGCGGCAGGCTCAATTATCGCTGTCAATATGCTTGTCATGATTGCTGTCTGCCTGCAAATCCACTTTTACTGGCAGGGGCGGGGCCAGGATGCATGGGACAGCTTTGGCCTGCACAGAATGTATGCCCAGTTCACCTATTCGGCCTGGACCATGTTTTTTGGAGCTGTCCTGCTCGCTCTTGGGTTTTGGAGACAATCCGCGCTTCTGCGCTGGCAGGCCCTGGTCTTTATCGCGGGAAGTATTGGCAAAGTCTTTCTTGTGGACACAAGCCAACTAAGCCAGGGATATCGTGTCCTCAGTTTTCTGGGACTGGGAGCATTCCTGCTTGCCGTCAGCTTTGTTTATCAGCGCAACTGGCTGAATCTGCGTCGACAGGGCCCGACAGGGAAGTGATGTGGTCTGGAGTGGTGCTGTCTTGGTCTCTGCCCTAAACTGGAAGCGGGACGGTGCCGTCCAATAAGCATCATGGGAAACAAAATACAGCTATGTGCTTTTTTCCTGCTGTTTACTACAGTAGCGGCTTTCAGCCAGAAGAATACACCTCCTCCTGACGCGGCCAAAGCGACCTGTGTTTATCCTGCAAAGCTTTATGTAGAGGCTGATGAGTCTGCTGCTCGTGTTGCTACCATACAGCCTGGGCGCGAGATGGTCGTTGCCGAACGCAGCGGAAAATGGCTTCGCGTTTTTGCCAATACGGATGTTTCCATCGTTCATGAGCAGGACGTGCCGGTGTTCGGGAACGAGGGCAATACACCACCTGTTTCCGGCTGGCTGATTGACAAGGGTATTGTGACGGCCCAGACTCCTCACGGGGACGAAATACTTTTTGGCGCCGCCGCAACGATGGAATTGCAGGCCAGTGAGCCCCATCCCCCGCCGGGAGCAGCCTTAAGTGCACGAGGACTTTACCGCATGGTGGCAGAGCTGTTTCCCCAGTCCCCGCGTACCCCTGAGGCAATGTGGAGGGCTGCGGACATCCGTTGGCAATTGCAGAAAGCGGATGCCTTTTCTTTGCCATCAGCACATGAAAAGGAGGCATATCTTCGCGAGCAGATTGATGAAAGCGAGATGAAAAAGATCATCAAACTTTATCCGCGCTCGCGCTGGGCCGCTCTGGCAGCCTATGACATGATTGACAACAAGATCTGCGGAGACTGGCAGGGATCCGCAAAATGCCCCGAAAAGGAGGCAGAATTGTTTGTCAAATACGCCGACGAATATCCTGATTCGCCCCGCGCCGCTCAGGCTTTGTATCAGGCAGCATGGCGAGAGGCTTCGGCAGGAGACATGTATCAGGCTGATCAGGACGACAAAAAAGCTGAAGAGGCAAGAGCAAAAGCCAGAGATCTTTCTGCCCGGTTGCAAAGTAAATACGCGCAGAGCGATTACGCGGCACGCGCCGCTGGCCTGGTATTTATGATGGAACAAAAGATCCCCATCTACGGGTCCCAGGAACAATAAACTGCTGTTTTCTGCAGCTGATTCATGTTGAATTAAGTAAAACAGAGGGAAGATTCGGGTGGCCGCAGAGGCGCATACCGCATTGCCCGCTGCAATATGGGCTTGTATGTTTCGAGTTCTGGAGGATGTTTGAACGATTATCTGGTATCAGTTCTGCTCGGCATCGTGGAAGGTTTGACGGAGTTCCTTCCTGTCAGCTCAACTGCGCACTTGCGCATCACAGAAGCACTCTTACATATAAGTCTGGGCGATCCTTACTGGAAGATGTACACCATCGTGATCCAGCTCGGAGCGATCCTGGCATTGCTGCTGGTTTTTGCAGGACGCATTATTGAGTTTTTACGTACATTTCCGGAAGGCGAAGAAAGGGACCGCACTGCGTGGAACCATCCGCTGACGCTGACCTTGGTTGCATTTGTTTGCACAGCCATTCCGGCATTTCTTCTTACCAAAGTCATCGGCAAACATCTGGAAAGCCTCAAGGTCATGGCCTGGTCACTGCTGGTTGGCGGGGTTGTGATGTGGGCGGTTGACGAATGGAGTACCCGAAGCGAGCCGGTGACCCGGCATGTTGAGCAGATGTCGCTGCTTCAGGCCATCTGGATTGGGCTTTGCCAGGTGCTTTCGGCGGTCTTTCCCGGAACATCTCGCTCGATGTCCACCATTGCCGCCGGACAGATTGTTCGCATGGATCGACCATCGGCACTCGAATTTAGTTTTCTGGTTTCGATCCCTACGATGATTGCGGCGACAGGCTATGACCTGCTGAAAACACTTCATCCTAAGCATGCTGAGGGTGCGGATGCGATAGCTCCGTTGGTCATGACTGGGCATGGCTGGATCGTGCTTGGTATTGGGTTCGTTGTTTCCTTTTTTGTTGCGCTCGGCGTGGTGGAGTGGTTCTTGCAGTGGGTACGCAAGCATGGGTTTGTGCCTTTTGCTATCTACCGGATTCTCCTGGGCATTCTGCTGCTTTTCTTTGGGGCCAGGTTGGCCTGAACTGGAAGCAAGGATCCCGGGCTGGTTCCGAAACGGGGCGCTTTCTTGCATGGCAAACGGGGGCATCCTGCTCAACTGGGTTCCCCCTTCAACTTTTCACAGCAAGCAGGCTTCTCTGTCTGGGATAATGTAACTGCTCTGGGGTTAGAACCGACAGATACCAGTGTCTCCAATGAAGCCCCTGAAACTCGTTTTGACACCGACGCGCAACCGCCGCCTGAACGAAATGATCGGGTTGATGGTGCTTGTGGCCTCGGGCCTCCTTCTTCTGGCACTCATTTCCTACCATCCGACGGACCCTTCCTGGAACACGATGGTTGGCAGTCCTGCCGCCCGTCCGCAAAACTGGACGGGTCTGGTGGGCTCTTACATCAGTGATCTTTTGCTGCAAATGGAAGGCGCTGCCGCCTTCTGTGTGCCTTTGCTGATGGTAGCCATCGGCTGGACCTGGATACGCTCTCTGCCCCTTGGTCCTTGGTGGGTCAAGTTTGTGGGTGCAGTCCTCATTTTGCTGTTTCTTCCCGCGCTTTTTGGACTGGTGCCAGGCCATCCCAGGTTTTTGCATGGGCTGCCTTTGGAGGGCCTGACTGGGCTTCTGGTTGCCGATACGTTGGTTCATTATCTGAATTACCCCGGGGCGTGCATCTTCACCATCGCCATGGTGGCCATGGCGATTTACCTGTCCACGGCCTTCAGCCTTAGCTCCGCGCGCGAATGGGTTTCCGTACGGCTCGCATTTTTCATGGCATGGCGTGACCGCGTTGCGAACTGGCGGCAAGCGCGCCTCCGGCTCCGCCAGCAAAGAAAGGCCACAGAGGAATCCAGACGTCGGGAGAAAGAGGCTGCGAAAGGCATGAAAGCTATCCAGAAGGATAGGCCCGCTGTCTCCGTCGAAGAAACAGGCCCCGAGCGTCGCACGGCGGGCTTTGCTGAGATGGCCGACGAACCTGCACCTTTGCAAAAAAGCGTCTGGGAGCAAATGCCTCGCGCGACAGTGCCCGATGCGAATCCAGAACCGGAAATTGCCGTCAAAGAACGGGCTGATGCAGATGTCCATAAGGTAACAGTCACTCCTAAATCGCACAATGGATATCGCCTGCCCCCAAGTACATTGCTGCACCGGAGTGAGGAAACACAGGTTGTTCGCGAAGACGAACTGCGCGAAGAAGCCCGTGTGCTGGTGGAAAAATGCGCCGAATTCGAGGTCCACGGGCAGATAACGCAGATCAACCCCGGTCCCGTGGTGACTACTTTTGAGTTCAAGCCGGAAGCGGGCGTAAAGTACAGCAGAGTCACGGGTCTTGCAGACGACCTCTGTCTTGCCATGCGTGCTGAAAGCATTCTGATTGAGCGCATGGCAGGGAAGAGCACAGTAGGTATTCAGGTGCCGAACCGCGAGCGGGAAACCATCTGGCTGCGGGATGTCATTGAGGCCGAAAACTTTGCTCTTTCCAAAAGCAAGCTCACACTGGCTATGGGGAAGGACATCAACGGTCGCATTGTTGTTGCCGACCTTGCCACCATGCCGCATGTCCTGATTGCAGGGTCCACTGGAAGCGGCAAATCCGTGGCCATCAATGCCATGATTATGTCCGTGCTTTATAAAGCCACACCGGAACAGGTGCGCATGATTCTGGTGGACCCCAAACGGGTAGAGCTCGGGATGTATGAGGGGATTCCCCACCTCTTTACGCCGATCATTACTGAGCCCAAACTTGCGGCCAATGCCCTGCGCAACGCTGTCCGCGAGATGGAACGGCGGCTCAAGCTGCTCGCTTCACGCAGCGTACGCAATATTGACCAGTACAACAGGCTGTTTGAAAATGGGACCCCGAGTCTCTTTGACAACGAGACCGAAGAGAAGCCACTGCCTTACATTGTCATCATCATTGATGAGCTGGCAGATTTAATGATGCTCGACAAGGCCAATGTAGAAGAATCCATTACTCGTCTGGCCCAGATGGCCCGCGCGGTTGGAATCCATCTGGTACTGGCGACACAACGGCCTTCCGTTGACGTGATCACTGGTCTCATTAAAGCCAATGTCCCCACACGCATGTCCTTCCGTCTGGCGACCAAGGTGGATTCCCGCACAATTCTGGATTCCAATGGCGCTGAATCCCTGCTGGGACGGGGAGATATGCTCTTTCTACCGCCAGGGACTTCTCGTTTACAGCGGGTCCATGCGCCCTTTGTCACGGAAAAGGAGATCTCTGCCGTTACCGAGTTCTGGAAGAAGCAGGGCGAAGCTGAGTATGTGCAGGGCTTTTTGGAATCACCCAAGGATGAGAAGGGCCGCGATCCTGACCTGCAGGACGATGGCACAGATGCAAATGACGAGCTTTACGAGGATGCTGTCCGGCTGGTACTGGAGTTTGGTAAGGCCTCGACCTCTCTGCTCCAGCGTCGCCTTCGTATCGGGTACGGCCGGGCAGCGCACCTGATTGACATGATGGAGCGGGACGGAATTGTCGGTCCGGCAGAGGGGTCTAAACCCCGCGAAATCCTCAAGCCGCCGGATTGGCTAAGTGAAGTAGAACAGGCCATGCGCGACTAAAAATCTTCCGTTCACGCTCTGTTTTTTGCCACTAAAATGCAAAATCTCCCATTGAGAGACAGGAAAGCATCCATTCCTGTTTATGCCGTCTATAATGAAATGTGAAAGATTTGTATCTTTCCACTTTCACATTGAAGGGAACTTCGCCCAATGGCGACAGGAGATGTTGCGCTAGGCCAACAGGCCGCCAGCGCACTCACGCGTGACGCTTCCAAGCGTATCGTCAATGATTTCAGCATCCAGGTAGCAACGGTCAACGGTTCTGGTTCGCAGTCGGCAAACAGTGTTCTGCTCAGAAGCATCTTTGCTATGGGCATTCCTGTAAGCGGCAAGAACCTTTTCCCGTCGAACATTGCCGGACTGCCTACCTGGTACACCATTCGCGCCAGCAGATATGGTTACATCGCCCGCAAAAAAGAAATTGACATCCTGGTTGCGATGAATCCGGAGACAGCCAAGGAAGATGTTCTTTCTTTGCCGGCCGGAGCAGTAGCGATTTACGAAGAGGCGCTGGACCTCAAACAATACCGCGAAGACGTCGTCTGTTACCCCGTTCCCTTTGACAAACTCACAGCCGCTGTATGTCCTGAAGCACGCCTGCGCAAGCTGGTCAAGAACATGATTTATGTTGGCGTAGTGGCGCAATTGCTTTCTCTCGATATGCAAGCGGTTGAAACCGCCCTCCGCCGCCAATTTGCCAAAAAGCAGAAGGCCGCCGATCTGAACCTGGCGGCTGTTCGCGCCGGTTTTGACTACGCCGCGCAGTCCATTACCAAGCAGGACCCGTTTGTTTTCGAGCGCATGCATGAGACAGACGGTAAGATCATCATTGATGGCAATGCTGCCGCGGCTTTGGGCGCAATGTTCGCCGGGGTGACTGTTGTCACCTGGTACCCAATTACACCTTCTTCTTCTGTGGTCGAGCAGTTAATTGACTACCTGAAGAAATATCGTGTTGAGCCCGATGGTAAGGCTTCATTCGCTGTTGTCCAGGCAGAAGATGAACTGGCCGCAGTTGGTATGGTACTGGGCGCGGGATGGGCTGGCGCACGTTCGATGACGGCGACTTCCGGCCCTGGCATTTCCTTGATGGCAGAATTTGCCGGGCTCGGTTACTTCGCTGAGCTGCCTGGAGTCATCTTTGACATTCAGCGTGTCGGGCCTTCGACGGGGTTGCCTACGCGCACAGCACAGGGAGATATCCTTTCGATTGCCTATCTCTCGCATGGGGATACCAAGCACTTGATGCTGATTCCCGGCAGCGTAAAAGAGTGCTTTGACTTCTCCATTGCCGCCTTCGATCTGGCCGAACAATTCCAGACACCAGTCTTCGTCGTCAGTGATCTTGACCTCGGTATGAACAACTGGATGTCAGATCCGTTTGAGTATCCGGAAAAGCCCATGAACCGTGGGAAGGTGCTCACAGCGGAGGACCTGAAGCGTCTGGGCGAATTTGCCCGCTATAAGGACGTGGATGGAGACGGCATTCCATACCGTACCCTTCCTGGCACAGACCATCCCAAAGCCGCTTACTTTACTCGCGGCAGCGGACATAACGAAAAGGCCCTTTACACCGAGCGTCCGGACGACTATCAGAACCTGATGGAGCGCCTGAACCGTAAGTTTGAGACAGCACGGGCCCACGTCCCTCCTCCTGTAATTGTGCAAACAGGGAAGTCGAAGGTTGGCATCATTGCATATGGCACCTCGGATTTCGCTGTTCTGGAAAGCCGTGACCAGCTCCGCACTGAATATGGTGTAGAGACGGATTATCTTCGCATTCGCGCCTTTCCTTTCACCAGAGAAATCCACGAGTTTGTTGCCTCCCACGACCGTGTGTACATCGTGGAACAGAACCGCGACGCTCAGATGCTGGGCCTTCTCAAGCTCGATCTGCCTGCGGAAGATGCGGTCAAACTGCGTTCAATCCGGCATTTTAATGGTCTGCCGATTGATGCGCGTTCCATCACCGATGAATTCGTGCTGCAGGAGGGAATCTAAAACCATGGCAACAACAGCAACACCAGCCCCCGCACCAAAAGTGAACCGCCTCGGGTTGCCCATCCTTGAATATCGCGGCGGCAAGACCACGCTCTGCGCCGGATGCGGACATAACGCTATCTCTGAACGCATCGTTGACGCGATGTATGAAATGGGCGTCCAGCCTGAGCGTGTGATGAAGCTTTCTGGCATTGGCTGCTCCTCTAAAAGCCCGGCTTATTTTCTTTCCCGTGCGCACAGCTTCAACAGCGTGCACGGACGGATGCCTTCAGTGGCCACGGGTGCACTGTTGGCAAACAAGACGATGCTGGCACTTGGTGTTTCCGGCGATGGCGATACCGCCTCCATCGGCATGGGACAGTTCGTGCATCTGCTACGTCGCAACTTGCCGCTCATTTACATCATTGAGAATAACGGCGTATATGGTCTGACAAAAGGCCAGTTCTCAGCGACTGCAGATATTGGCTCAAAGCTGAAGACGGGAGTCATCAACGACCTTCCTGCCATTGACACCTGCGCCCTTGCTATCCAGCTCGGTGCGACCTTTGTGGGACGGTCGTTTTCTGGGGACAAAAAGCAGCTCCTGGCAATGCTAAAGGCGGCCATCGCGCATAAAGGCACGGTGATGCTCGATGTCATCTCGCCCTGCGTGACCTTCAACGATCACGAAGGATCAACCAAGAGCTACAAGTACATGCAGGAGCATGAGGAGGCCATCAGCGAAGTAGGCTTTGTCCCGCACTTTGAGGACATCAGCATTGATTACGATGCAGGCTCGACCTACGACGTGACGATGCACGATGGCTCGCATCTGCGGCTGCGCAAGCTGCACGAGGACTACAATCCGACCGACCGCGTTGCTGCCGTAAAAGCGCTCATGGAAGCCAGTGCTCGGGGCGAGGTCCTGACCGGTGTCTTTTACATTGACACTCAGAAACCAAGCTTCACCGATTTGCTGAATCTGGTAGATGAGCCGCTGGGCACGCTTCCGCAGGAGCGCGTGCGTCCCTCGAAGCAGGTGCTCGATGAGATCATGGCAAAGCTGAAGTAATTCCCAAGATGTGAAAGAGGCAAGGCCGCAAGGTGCATACTCTGCGGCCTTGTCGTCAGGTTGACCATATTCCTGGGAGCCTTTACTATAAGGAAGGCCAGCCTGAAATTTTCTGTACTGCCCCCTCGTTCAATGGTAGGACAGCTGACTCTGGATCAGCATATCGGGGTTCGAATCCCTGGGGGGCAGCCAATCACGGACTTCCCCGTACCTCTCCGAACTTACTTGCAACTCAAAATTACCAATACAATCAATAATTTACATTGATTATTTGTTCGCAAACGTGCGCCAAGGTGGGTTTGCAGCCACAAAAAAAGTGGGGTACGGATTGGGTACAATCCCCTTAAAAGTGGGGTAGGACGTGAATACCCCACTTGTGAGGTGCGTCCGTAATGCAAGGCCGGAATCGAAACCTTTCAAGATATATGACCGCGACGGTCTCTTCTTGCTGGTTAATCCCGGCGGATCGAAGCGGTGAGGCTGGCACTATCGGTTCGATGGGAAAGAAAAGCTGATGGCGCTGGGCGAATACCCCATCGTGAGTTTAGGTCAGGCGCGTGAGCGACAGTTCGCCGAGCGCAAGAAGCTGGAGGCCGGAATTGATCCGATGGCGGAGCGCCGAGCCGAGCCGAGGCGGAATCTCGGCAGCGAGCAGCAGAGGCGGTGCAGCGCCAAGCCGAAAGCAGCTTTGAGAAGATCGCCCGGAAGTGGTGGGAATGGTGGGCCGTCGGCAAATCACCACGCCATACGGATTATGTTCTGCGGCGCCTGGAAGCCGACATATTTCCGGCTTTTGGACACAAGTTCATTGACTACGTGAACGCCGCTGATATCCGCACGCTGATGATCGCCATCGAGGCCCGGGGTGCGAGAGATGTTGCGAAGCGAGCGCACGAGACAGCGGGCCAGATCTTCCGGTATGCGATTGCCCATGGCCTTGCCAGTCGTAATCCCGCTACCGATTTCAAGCCGAGCGACATTCTTGCCGAGCGCAATTCAAAGAACGTTGCCCGTGTGGATGCCAGGGAGTTGCCGACTTTGCTGAGTCGGATGCAAGGCTATGAAGGCGACGCACTCACTCGTCTCGCTATGCGGCTGCTGGCATACACGTTTGTTCGCACTTCTGAATTGATTGAGGCCGAATGGCAGGAGTTCGATCTTGAACACGCTCGGTGGGACATTCCCGCCGGACGGATGAAGATGGATACGCCTCACATCGTGCCCTTATCGCGGCAGGCAGTGGAAGTGCTCCGGGCACTGAAACTGCTTACGGGAACCGGAAGGCTCGTCTTCCCTGGAGCCGTCGTGCACAGGTGTGGGGAATGGGCCGACCACTGTTGAAGAGCGGATACTCTTCCCGGGACTCTATTGATCATGTTGGCGAAGGGACTAAGAATTTGTTTTACGCCAATGAACCTATACTCTATCAATTCCACGGAATCGGAGGTTGTCTTCGCGTGGCTGCTCGGAAAGAAGCCGTGGATCGTGCCCATTCCCGGAACAACAAGGCGGGATCGCCTGGACGAGAACCTTGGTGCTGCTGAGGTTCAACTCAGCGAATCCGATGTCGCAACCCTCGAAGAGGCGTTATCAAAGGTCAGGATCGAGGGTGCACGCTATCCGGAGTTCCATCAGAAGCTGGTTGGCCGTTAGGACTCATTCCAGTTCGAAGTTAGGAGATTCTGCGGATGAAACGTCTCTCGTTGAAAATCATCACCCTGCTTTTGGCGTGCATCCTAGCAACGTTGTTTTACGTCCAGCGACCTGCTCAGCCAAAGGTCGTTGGAACTTGGCGCCTTGTACGCATTGAGTCGCCAGGACCGGACGGCAAGCCTTCTGAAGCGCCGGATCCCACTGGAATCCTGATCTACACAAAGGACGGTCACGCCGCTGTCCAGCTCATGTACCCGCAGACATCTCTCCAGAATGAGTTCGTCCACGACGGCTACGAAGCGACGTTTGGTACCTATGATCTTAACGAGGGGAAACACCAACTGATTTATCACATTGAAGGATCGGCGACCCGGGAGAAGCTCGTCGGCACAAGCGAGACGCTGCGTTACGATTTTCCGGACAGACGGCACATGATTATCCGGCCCACCCAACCCAGTCAGCATTGGTCGGTCATTTGGGAACGCTACTGAGTTGTGCCTGCCCGGCTGCTTTTCATCTGGCAATTCGTTGCGGACAACGAAACCTCAAACACCAACTGCAATCTAGACGAAGCCCAGGCGCAGATCACCACATGTTCAGCCCAGATTGGTATCTCCGGAAACGCCACGCGATGCAGTGATGGAAGCACAGCTGATTTTTTGGACCTGGAATCGACCTTCAGCCCGAGTCATGGGCAGTTCTACGCTAACGCCGTCACAATCAAGCAGAATTTCTCACCCTTTTTCAGCGGCACCATCCTTGGACACGCTGTGATGCCGTTTTTGCGCCGCAAACCGATACGCATACCGTATAAGGTTTGAACGTCCTGTAACGTGAAAAGGCCGAAATTTCTGTAAAATGAGGAGTCCGATGGACCAGAAACCGCAAACTTACGCCAACCACGTTCGCATACAGCCGGCGTTTCATTATTTCCTTGTGCCGGTACTGATTCTTAACCTGATCTATTCGCTTGTTCTACTCATCAGGCATCCGAATCCTAATGCTGTGTGGATGCTCATCATGGCCGTGGCCCTGCTGATCATGGCTTTCCTTGTCCGGATCAACCCGCTGAAGGTGCAGGACCGCCTGATCCGCCTGGAAGAGCGTCTGCGGCTTTCTGCACTTCTGTCAGAGCCTCTACGCTCGCGGATTCCTGAGTTAAGAGAAAGTCAACTCGTGGCCCTGCGCTTCGCCTCCGATGAAGAAGTTCCCGCTCTGGTAGAAGAGACCCTCAAAAATCATCTGGAAGCAAAAGAGATCAAACAAAGAATTAAGCACTGGCGCCCGGACCATTGGCGCGTCTGATCTGTGTAAGCGCCTGACTTTCCTACCCGCCCTGAGGGAAAGAGGTATGGTCCCTTCCTTGCAGGGACCGCTTTGTCCTATCCTCGCGCAGACGCAGCCGAGGCCACATACTCTTCATATGGTCCTTTGAAGTCGTCAATCGCTCCGTTCTCGAAGTGCCATATGCGTGTGCCTACTTCCTCGATCAGGTCCTGATCGTGCGTCACCAGCAGGACAGTTCCTTCATAGCGCTGCAAGGCAATGTTCAATGCATTGATGGATTCCAAGTCAAGGTGGTTCGTCGGCTCATCCAGAACCAGGATGTTCGGCTTTTGCAGCATCAGTTTACAGAAGATAAGCCGTGCCGCTTCACCTCCGGAAAGTGCTGCTGTGGGCTTCAACCCCTCCTCACCGCGAAAGAGCATCTGGCCAAGAATCCCACGGATGTCTTCCGTCGTGGCTTTAGGATCGAATTGATGGAGCCATTCGTTCACGGTCATACCATGCTCGATGACGCCGGCATGGTCCTGAGGGAAATATCCAATCTGCGCCTCGTGTCCCCACTTCACTGCACCCGCATCAGGAGAGAAGTCTTTTTCTGCAAGTTCAGGAACGCTTGCCAGCAGCGACTTGAGCATGGTCGTCTTCCCCTGACCGTTGCGACCAATCAGGCAGATCTTCTCACCCCGCATGACAGCACTGCTGAATCCGGTAAAGACTGTCTGGCTACCATAACTCTTGCTCAGCCCTTCAATCTCCAGTACATGCTTGCCAGAGGGTCGGGCCTGATCAAAGCGGATATAGGGACGCTGAATATTCGATTTTGCCAATTCCGTTGTTTGCAGCCGCTCCACTTCCTTCTTACGGCTGGTCACCTGGCTTGAGCGGGTTCCTGCAGAGAAGCGCGCAATAAACTCGTTCAACTGAGCGATTTTCTTTTCACGTTGCTCATTCTGCGCCTCAAGGCGGGCCCGGACCTGCGTCTTGGCCAGAACCATGTCATCGTATCCGCCGGTATACGTAATGATGGTCTGGTAATCAATATCTGCCGTGTGCGTGCAGACGCTGTTCAGGAAATGGCGGTCGTGCGAAATTGTAATCAGCGTGCCTTCAAATTTTTGCAGGAAATCCACCAGCCAGTGGATAGAGTCCAGGTCCAGATGGTTTGTTGGCTCGTCCAGCAGCAGCGCCTGCGGATGGCCAAACAGGGCCTGCGCCAGCAACACTCGGACCTTCTGCCCGCCTTGCAATTCGCCCATTTTGCGCTCATGCAGATTATCCGGGATGTCCAGCCCTTGAAGCAGAATGGCCGCATCGCTTTCGGCAGTGTATCCGTCCTCTTCTCCAACAATTCCTTCAAGCTCGCCGAGGCGCATGCCGTCTTCGTCGGTCAATTCTGGCTTGGAATAGATGGCATCACGCTCTTCCATTGCTGCCCAAAGGGCCTGATTGCCCATGATGACTGTGTCAATCACCCGATAGGCATCAAAGGCGTATTGGTCCTGGCGCAGCACGCCAATCTTCTTGGGGCGTACCACTGTGCCCTTTTGCGGCTCCAGTTCACCTGACAGAATCTTCATAAAAGTGGACTTGCCTGCACCATTGGGCCCAGTAAGTCCATAGCGCCGCCCTGGGGTAAAGGTTGTGGTCACATCCTCAAAGAGGACCTTCGACCCATAGCGCATCGTCACATTGTTGACTGAAATCATCGTATGTTCCTGTTTCAAGAAAGAGCGCGCAAATCACCTTCGCGTCCAAGACGTGCTCCTGACCCTCCACTTGATTTTGAAGGTGAGTAGAATTGCGCCGCCGTGTGGAATGATCCCGGAAAGCGGTCCGCCCGCTTCAGCCTGACTTCTATTTTACTGAAAATGCCCCTACTGCTAAAAGAAATGCGTCACCAGAAGATTGGTGGCCAGTGCCGCCAGATAGGCCAGCACGCTCATGTATGCGAATTGCAGAGCGGGCCATTTCCAGCTATTGGTTTCGCGCTTTACAACAGCAAGCGTAGAAGTGCATTGCATGGCAAAGGCAAAGAAGACCACCAGCGCCATCGCCCCACCAAGAGAAAGATCGTGACGCAGCGCGGCCTGTAGAGTCAGCGACTGTGTTGCCGGATCGGCCCCGTACAGATTGCCCAGCGTCCCCACAATGACCTCGCGGGCAACCACGGAGCTCAACAGACCGATGCCAATTTTCCAGTTGAAGCCCAACGGCCTGATGGCGGGTTCGATGAACTGTCCCAGACGACCAATGACACTCTGGGAAAGATCGGCATGGAAAGGAAGGTGGCTGAGTACCCAGAGTACCAGCATGACGCTCAAAATGACGGTCCCGGCCTGCTTTACAAAGACTGTGCCCCGGTCCAGCAGCCGCAGCCCCAAAGAGCGCAGAGTGGGCACACGATACTGCGGGAGTTCCAGAATGAAGGGCGCCGATGACGCCTTCAAAATAGAAGACTTCAGCAAGCGCGCAGTAAACAACGCAGCCAGGAACCCCAGCACATAAAGCCCTACCATGACTGCTGCCTGCAATCCCAAGAAATCCCCCAGCAACGGCTTGTTCGGAACAAAAGCCGCGATCATGAGCAGATACACGGGCAACCGCGCAGAGCATGTCATAAACGGCGTAACCAGAATTGTGGCAAAGCGATCGCGCTTATTTTCTATCGTGCGTGTGGCCATAATGGCCGGGACTGCGCAGGCATAGGCGGAAAGAAGGGGAATGAATGCTTTGCCGTTCAATCCAATCGCACGCATGACCCGGTCGGCAATCAGAGCGGCCCGGGCCAGATAGCCGGAGTCTTCGAGGATCCCGATAAAGAGAAAGAGCAGCAGGATCTGAGGCAGGAAGACAAGCACAGAGGCCACACCCTTCCAGAGACCATCAATCAACAGCGACTGCAACCAGCCGTTGCCCAGCAAAACACCCACTTTGTCGCCTGAGGTGTTCAGCAGGTCCTGGAGCGCATCACTCATCGGACGCCCAATCGAAAACACCACCTGAAAGACCGCAAAGACTACGGCCATGAAAAACAGCGGGCCGGTCACGCGGCCCAGCAGCACGGCATCCAGCTTGCGCGTCCAATCGGAGGACAAAGGGGCCTTGTATTTGGTCCGTGTGCTGATTCCCGTGGCCCACTGCCGATAGGAACGTGGATTCCCCATCACAGGCAATTCAAGCCGCGGGGCCGCTGCCTTCATCGAGTCACTCTTCTGATCGAGAAAATGCCGGATCGCGTCCAGTCCGGTGCCACGGGCCGCACTGATCTTCGCTACAGGAACTCCCAGCTCCCGCGCAAGCGCAAGAGTGTCTACTTCTCCTCCACGTGTTTCCATCAGGTCGCTCATGTTGAGCAAAACCAAGGTGGGAAGTCCCAGAGAAAGAACAGGCGCAGCCAGCATGAGCTGCCGCTGCAGATGCAGCGAGTCGAGCACCAGCAGCACAGCATCCGGAACAGGCGCTCCTGGCATGCGACCATGCAGCACTTCTACTGCGACCCGCGCATCTTCACTGTGAGAGTTGAGGCTATAAATTCCTGGCAGATCAATGAGGGTCAGGTCTCCGCGGTCAATTCCGGTCATCCTGCCATAGTGCTGCTCAACGGTGACTCCGGGATAATTCGCCACTTTCTGACGAAGGCCCGTAAGGCGGTTAAAGAGTGTGGACTTTCCGGAATTGGGTGGACCAACCAGAGCAACCGTGTGGATCTTTCCGGCCACCCGAGGTCTGGTATCCACTTCTACCGTAGCTGGCGTACAGCAACTGCTCATGCTTGCCCTTCCTCAAGTTCCCGGACACGGATCCATCGTGCCGTGTCGCGCCGTAAAGCAACTTCCATCCCATCAATGGCATAGACCGTTGGGTCACCGGCCGGAGCACGGCGCACCGCCCTCACCCGCGCTTCCGGCATAAAACCCATGTGCATCAGGTGGTGCTGGATCTCATCGGGCAGATGCAGCGTTTCGATGATACCGCTTGCGCCGATTTGCAGTTCACTCAATGCAGTCAATGGCTTAACCCGAAACTAAAGACTCCTTTTTCATCATACAGCAAATCGGACTTAATCAATCCGAGTTCGATTTTGTTAAAAAAGAGGGAAAACCCTTGTTGATGAAAAAAGGGGTTGACAAGGGTGAATTTATCCCAATAAAGTTTTTAGCGATTTAGAAAACGTTTTCCAAAGTATTGTAATTTCTTCAGGAGGAACCACTATGAGACGCACAGCGTGGGGCTGTCTTCTTGCCATTCTTACCCTCTTCAGTTCTGCGAAATTCACTTTTGCTCAGTTCAGCGGGTCCATTACCGGAGAAGTGCAGGACCCCTCCGGTTCACTTGTTCCCAATGCGACTCTGGTCCTGACAAAAACAGATACAGGAGAAAGACATACGGCCGTTTCCAATGCATCCGGTGTCTATCTGTTTGTCAGTTTGGCTCCGGGAAGTTATGAGCTTACGGCAAGCGCCTCCGGCTTTGGAGAGACCCACAATACTCTACTGCTGCAAACGGGCCAGGTGCTGAATTTTCCCGTTCGCCTTGCCGTAGCAGGAGCGACCCAAACGATTCAGGTCACCACGGAAACACCCGTTCTAGACACGGCCGACACTCGCCTCCAGGAAACGTTGTCTACTCAAACTCTTTCCACACTGCCTTTGGCCGGACGCAACATGATCTCACTGGTCACGATTGCACCGGGCGTTACGGGCACCGGAGTCACCAGTAATGGTAGCCCGGGGTCTGGCCGCGACAACTATTCCACAGAAACCCAGGTAGATGCCAGCGCAAATGGGCAAGGTGCCGTAGGGAATATGTACGTCGTAGACGGACTGGATGTGACGAGCTCGATCCGACCGGGTGTACTGAACATGACGCCAAATCCCGATTCCATTGCCGAAACCAGCATCCAGACCAATACCTATAACGTGGATTATGGCCGTGCCAGCTCGATCCAGATGACGATGACGACCAAATCCGGTGGCAATACTTATCACGGAAACGCCAGCGACTACTTCACTTACCAGAACTTCTTTGCCGGAACGGAATTTACGCACAAATATGCGCCCTTCCACAGCAATAACATCTCGGCCACCATCGGCGGGCCGATCGTGCCTCACCACAAAGCCGGCTTCTTCTTCTTTGCTATAGAACCGTTGCGCTCATCAGCAGCGACCAGTTATACCACGTCGTTTGAAGACCCGGCCTTTACTGCCTATGCGCAGGCAGCCTATCCCAATTCGGTGGGGACCAAGCTATTGGCCAGCTATCCAGTAAGCAACGTTTCGAATGTGACAGTAGCGGCAACTGCGAGCTCGTTATACCCCGGCACCTGCGGTACAGCGGCCACCAACAATCTGCCGTGCAGCACAGCAATGATTGATACTGGAAATTTCACATCTTCGTCATATCGCAATGGCACGCAATATAACTTCCGGCTTGACAAAGACCTTGCAAACGACCGCCTTTATGGGACCTTCTATCGCACCACCCTCAATACGAATGGCGTGAGTCCACGGGCGGCCTTTGATACAACCAGCACCTTCAGCCAATATGCCATTCAAGTCAATGAAACGCACACTTTCAATCCCACGACCCTGAATGAAGCGGCCTTTGCCATGATGCGCGTCGAAGGGATAGAGCCGCAAAAGGGCCTGTTTAGTGTTCCTGTGGTCAATGTGACAGGCATCGGATCAGGATTTGGTGCAGGGTTTGCCCAGGGAGATTTTATTCAGCACAACTATCACTGGCGTGACGTGCTGACGCATACATTCAAATCTCATGTGCTGAAGTTTGGCTATGAGGGACTATTTGGCGATGACGTAGAAATCTTTAATGGCCCGTATGATCAACCTACTTTTCAGTTCAATGGCCTCTTAGATCTGGCGCAGGACAATGTCTACACAGAAACAGGATTGGCCTACAACCCATTGACGGGACAGAGAGACCAATGGAACTGGAATGCCGCGGGCATAACGCATGGGGCCTTCGCGGAAGACACCTGGAAGGCATCGCCCCGCCTTACGATTAATTATGGTCTCCGCTGGGACGATTTCGGCAACCCCTGGTCACGCAGCCAAAACACGGCTTTCTCAAATTTCTACTACGGACCCGGACAGACCTTGCAGGAACAGATTGCCAATGGAGTTCTCGTCCGCCATCATCACGCTTTGAACCGCTCGATTACAGATGTCTTCAGCCCCAGGGGTGGTTTCGCATGGGACCTGGCGGGGGACGGCAAGTGGCTTATCAAAGCAGGTGCTGGTTTTTATCATAACTGGCCCACACTGGCGAACGTTCAGGAAGAATTCCGTGGTAATCCTCCTGGCGACATCTTCCCCACCTTTTATGGCGGCCAAACACCGGCACCGGTCTTTGGGTTCGGGACATCGAATGAAAAACCTTTCAATTTCCCTGCTCCCTCCATCTCCGCCTACACACTGGATGCAAAGGGGGGAATCAGCGGACTGCAATTTGGTGTGGGCGGGATTGATCCGAACCTGCGCTCCCCAGTCAGCTACATTTACTCTGCATCGCTGGAGCATGAGCTTTCCAATCACCTTGTGGCCGGCATTTCTTACTCCGGGGCCAATGGGCGTGACCTGCTTTCCGGCGGCGGTCAGGTCTACAACGTGAGCTATGGCCAGGACATTAACGAACTGCCGGGAGACCTTATCATCCACAACAGCACCGCCCCTACCCGCCTAAATACCAGCTTTGGCACAATTTCCTACACGCAGAATGATCGGGTCTCGGACTATAACGCCATGATCTTGTCGCTGCGCGGGCGCTTTTCCCGTGCATTCTTTACGGCGGCATATACTTACTCTTCTTCAAAGGATGACACGCAGGTGTATCCGACATACATCAATCCACACCAGTGGTACGGACCCTCGATCTGGGATGCTCCCAATCGCTTTTCGCTGGCATGGAATTATGAATTCCCCTCTTTGAACAGCGGTCATGGAGCTTTGGGCCGGATTGGAAGTGGCTGGCAGTTAAGCGGTACAACGATACTTCAGTCTGGAAATCCGTTCACAGTCTCTACCAATGCAGCATTTAAGGCTCTGACGGACAGCAGCGGAAAATTCATCGGATATGCCCCTGGTAGTGGCGACTACAACGCAGATGGCGACAACTATGATTTCCCGGATGTAGTGAGCTATCACTATTCGACCGGACGGCACAACTATCTTCAGGGACTTTTTGCAGCTGGAAACTTTACTGCACCCTCAACCTTCGGAGCAGAGGGCAATGAGCGTTACAGCGCCTTCCGTGGTCCAGGGTTTGCTCAGTGGGACACTGCGCTTCTGAAAAATACCGCCATCACAGAGGCCGTATCGTTCCAGCTACGCTTTGAGTTCTATAACCTTTTCAACCGGCCGAACCTGACCGGAATGGACACCAACTTGCCGGATGCCAATTTTGGAAAGGCCACCAGCCAATACACTCCCAGATTTTTGCAGATTGGGGGGAACATTGTTTTCTAGAATGTGACAGTGCTTCCTCTATACAAACGCTTTGCTCTTATGATCGCGGCATGGCTCTGGACTGCGGTCCCAGCCATGCCGCAGGGAGCAGACAGTCGTTTTGCTTCCGCAATGCAAGACCTTCAACAGCATCATTTCTCTGCGGCGCTGGCTTCAGCCGACCAGGCCCTGAAAGCTGCGCCGCACGATTGCCGATGGCTCACGGTGAAAGGCATGGCACAGGACAATCTGGGGCAAAGGCAGCAGGCACTGGCATCGTTCCAGCAGGCCCTAGGATACTGCCCGCGCTTTCTACCGGCACTTGAAGGGATGGCACAGATCCAGTATGCAGAACATTCTCCCCAGGCCGTGCAAACGCTGGACTCCATTCTTGCCCTGCGTCCCGAGGACGAAACCACACATGCCATGCTGGGTGTCCTGGACTGGAAAAAGGGTGACTGCCCCCATGCGGTAGAACACTTTGCCAGAGGAGGCAGGCAGGTCGAAGTCAATCCGCTGGCGGAAACGGAGTACGCTTTTTGTTTGCTGCAAACAGGAAATACTCAGCAGGCGGAAGACCTCTTCCACCGCGTGCTGGAACAAAGCGATACAGCACAGGACCGAATGCGCTTTGCTTACGCCGCATGGAAGAACAAGGACTACGACGGCGCACTCCACGCCCTCTCACCGTTGTTGTCTTCAACCGGCGGAGATGCCACCGCCCTCCGACTTGCTGCACAAATCGCGGAAGACAAGGGCGATACTCCGGACGCGGTGCAATGGTTGCGGCAGGCCATTCTTGCCAACCCGAAAGAGCCGGAGAACTATCTGCTCTTTGCCTCCATTTCTTTTAACCACCAGTCTTTTCAGGTAGGGATCGATATGCTGACGGCAGGACTTACCCAGTTACCGAATGATGCACGCCTTCATCTGGCGCGGGGCGTACTGCTCGTACAGCTTAGCCAGTTTGACGGCGCCATTGCTGATTTTGAAAGCGCACACCGTCTCAACCCCAATCTCTCTCTTGCAGAGGACGCGATCGGCATGATGCAGAGCGAAAAGCACCAGAACGGGGCCGCGCTCACGATCTTTCGGCAGCATGCATTGCAGCACCAAGATGATCCTCTGCTCCAATATCTGTATGCAGAAGCACTCTCGCAGCAGGACAATGCCGGAACGCAGCAAATAGAAGAGGCCATCGCCGCATTGAAACGTGCCATCGCGATAGAACCAGACTACCGTCCGGCGCATGATCTGCTGAGCGTGCTGTACCTGCGCTCCAACAATCTGCCGTCTGCAATCCATCATGCCGAAATCGCGCTGAAACTGGACCCCGAAGATGACACGGCCGTGTATCAGGAGCTGATGGCATACCGACGTCTTGGGAAAAAAGAGCAGGTAGACGCACTGGTGGCCAGGCTAAAACAAATCAAGACCGCGCAGCAGAATGCAAGAACAAAATATCTGCTGCAGGAAGCACAACCTTAGGTGAATTTACGAGGTGCATCATGTACAGACCTTCCAGAAGGATCTTTCTCCAGATGAGCGCAGCCGCAGCAGGATCAGCCATGCTGCAGTCCCGCGCATTCAGCCTGGCCAGCGCCGCGAACCAGGACGTCATTGCGCCGCAGCTTACTCAGTTTGACTACTCCGAGGTTCAACTGCTTGAGGGCCCCATGCTGGAGCAGTTCCAAGCAAATCACGCCTTCTTCCTGGCCCTGGACGAGGACAAACTGCTTAAGCCCTTCCGCCAGCGGGCAGGACTGCCAGCACCCGGTGAGGACATGGGAGGGTGGTATAACTTTTCACAAGACTTTGATCCACCCCGAAATATGACCGGCTTTGTACCCGGTCACAGTTTTGGGCAGTATCTTTCCGCTCTGGCCCGTGCTTATGCCGTGACCGGTTCAAAACCGACCCAAGAAAAAGTACATCGTCTTGTGCAAGGTTATGCTGCAACAGTCAGCGAAAAGTTCTATGTGGATTATCCGCTGCCAGCCTATACCTTTGACAAAACTAACTGCGGACTCATTGACGCGCACCAGTTTGCCGCAGATCCAATGGCCCTCTCGGTCCTCAACAAAGCAACGGATGCGGTCCTGCCTTTTCTGCCGGAGAAGGCGCTTAATCGTCGCGAGCAGGCGGAAAGGCCCCACAAAAACATTGCTTTTACCTGGGACGAGACTTATACCCTGCCGGAAAATTTCTATCTTGCCTATAAACGCGGTGCCGGTGCGCGATACAAACAACTGGCGGCGCGTTTCCTTGAGGACGACACCTACTTCGATCCGCTGGCAGAGGGACGGAACGTCCTGCCCGGCGAGCACGCATACAGCCATGTAAATGCTTTTTCTTCTGCTATGCAGGCCTACCTGGTGACCGGAAACGAAAAATATCTGCGGGCCGCGCGTAATGGATTTGAATTTGTACGCAGCACGCAGAGCTTTGCCACCGGCGGGTGGGGCCCGGACGAGACCTTTCGTCCCCCTGACAGCGGAGAAATGGGCGAAAGCCTGACACGGACTCATGCCAGCTTTGAAACTCCTTGCGGAGCTTACGGACACTTCAAGATTACCCGCTATTTGCTGCGGGTAACCGGAGACAGCAGATACGGCGACAGCATGGAGAGGGTCCTCTATAACACGATCCTCGGGGCCAAACCGCTTTTGGAAGATGGCAGCAGTTTTTACTATTCGGACTACAACAACTCCGGATCAAAGTTCTATCACCATGACAAATGGCCGTGTTGCTCGGGCACTTTTCCGCAGATTACCGCTGATTATGGCATCAGCTCTTACTTCCGGCATCGGCAGGGAATTTACGTCAACTTATATGTTCCTTCTACCGTAACTTGGGTACAAAATGGGGTCCGCATACAGCTTCGCCAGCAAACCTCCTATCCCCTCGTTCCAGAAACGACCTTGGAAATCAATCCGGACCGGGCGGCGCGCTTTGTTGTTGCACTCCGCATTCCCGCCTGGGCAGGCAAAAACACATCTGTGACTGTAAACGGTAAACGCGTGGCGTCTGAATTGAAACCGGGAGCGTTTCTGCCGTTGGACCGAGAGTGGAAGAAGGAAGACCGGATTGAGGTTTCCTTTGACATGCCAAATGTGTTGGAACAGGTGGATACCAAGCATCCGGACACGGTTGCCCTTGTCCATGGACCACTGGCCCTGTTTGCCATCGGCGATGCAAACCGCCGCCTTACTCGTGCACAGTTGCTGGCTGCTTCCCAGGTTTCGCGCGGATCAGATGCCTGGACGGTGGAAACCAGCGGGGAACGCATGACGCTGAAACCTTTTGCCTCAATCTCCACAGAGAGGTACAGGCTGTACCATGATGTCTCTGCCTGAGGGTGCAGCCTTTATGCTACGCTCAGCTTGAGTGTGCTCTGAGCTTTTGCCATTGTTTTATGAGGAGTACCGCGCGCTACGGCCGCGGGCTCCTATTCCTCCAATTCATGTGCATTTTTATCATTTTGCTGGTCTGAATACGACGATCCGACTGCGGAATGGCGAGTTGAAGGTGCGCCTTTCCGATCTGCTGGAGGGCGCGCCAGAGTCAGTCTTACGGGCGATTGCTCATATCTTGCTGGCCAAGCTATACCGCAAGCCGCTGGATCCGATGCATGTAGCCCGCTATCGGCGTTTCGCATCCAGTGAACACGTGATGCGGCAAACCGAGCGCATTCGCCAAATGCGCGGACGGAAGAAAATTTCCACGGCCAAGGGTGAATACTACGACCTGGAAGAGGTCTTTGAATCTCTTAACCAGCGGTTCTTTCATGGATTAATGGGACGCCCTCTGCTTACCTGGAGCGAACACAAGGCCCGCCGTCTGCTGGGCCATTATGACGCGGCCCATAACACCATCATGATTAGCCGTGTCTTTGACCGAAAGAATACACCTCGCTACGCCATCGAATACCTGATGTATCACGAGATGCTGCATCTGAAACACCCAGTAAAGGTACGCGGCGGTAGACGTTGCGTGCATTCGCGAGAGTTTCAGGAAGATGAGAAACTGTTCCCTCAACTAGAGGATGCCCTGAACTATCTGAAACGGCTGTGAAAGCCCATTGTCACGTTCGCTCACCCGATAGCTTGGCTACACCGACAGCCATTCAGTACTCGACGAAATTCGTTACAGTATTGGGTCACATGATACACAGGCCGTCCCCGGACGTTCAGGATGTGGTAAGAGCACAATTAGGTCGAGTGCTTAGCCCTTGCCCGTGGAAGGCAAAAAATGCCCCATGTTCCTCTCTCCCGACACGGAAAGCATGCGACTGGTGAATGTTAGCGTTTACACAATGCAGGAAATCCTGTAATAAAAAAAGGATGACTTTACGACGGTCTTTCTTTGCTTCTGTCCTTGCCGGTTTCCTGCTGGGCCTTTCTTTCCATATCGCATCGGCACAGGAACCCCTTACTGTGCGGACCCCTGCCACACCGCTGGTGATGCATGATCCTTACTTCAGCGTGTGGTCGTTTCATGATGACCTGGCAGGCGGTCCTACCCGACACTGGACAGGTACTCCACAGCAGATGGCAGGACTCGTCCGCATCGATGGCAAGACGTACCGTTTTATGGGCGGAGAACGCGGAGATGACGGTGTGCCGGCCTTAAAGCAGCTTTCCCGCACCATCTGGCCGACGCGCACAATCTATGATTTTGAAGATGCAGGGATTCACCTTACTTTGACTTTCTTCACACCGGCCCTTCCGCAGGATTTGGATGTGTTGTCGCGACCTGTCACGTATGTGGGCTGGGATGTCCGGTCCACGGACAGTCAGCAACATGCAGTCATGATCTACTTTGATGCGAGCGCGCAGCTTGCCACAAACACCGGTGACGATACCGTCGTGTGGGGGCGCGAGCGGATTGGTGATATGCAGGCGCTGCGCATAGGGACGAACACACAACCTGTGCTTGAAAAGTCTGGAGACAACCTGCGCATTGACTGGGGATGGCTCTACATTGCTGTGCCTCCACAGCAGGGACTCGACATGGCGGCAACCGATGCAGGCGCCAGAGAGCAATTTGCAAAAAATGGAGCACTTCCGCAGAATGATGACCTCGACATGCCGCGCCAGGTAAAGCATGGCCTGCCGCTGCTTGCCGTGCGCTTTGATTTGGGCAGCGTTGGAAGCGCTTCCGTTTCCCGCCATCTAATGATTGCTTATGATGATCGTTTTTCCATCGAATATCTGAATCGCCGTCTGCGTGCCTACTGGCGTCGCAATGGAATGACCACCGCAGAGATGCTGGAAAAAGCTGAAGCCGACGAGTCGGAGCTGCGCAGAAAGGCTGAAGCGTTTGACAGGGAATTGACGTCGGATCTGGAAAAGGAGGGCGGTACACACTATGCGCAATTGGCCACCCTTGCCTATCGCCAGACAATCGCTGCCCACAAGCTGGTCGCCGATGTGGATGGCACTCCCTTCCTTTTCTCGAAAGAAAACTTCAGCAATGGTTGTATTGATACGGTGGATGTGACGTATCCTTCGTCTCCGTTTTTTCTGCTGCTGAATCCGAAGCTGCTGCAAGCACAGCTTGAGCCCATGATGCAATATGCCAGTCTTCCGCGCTGGCGCTGGCCCTTTGCTCCGCATGATCTGGGCACCTATCCGCTGGCCAACGGGCAGGTCTATGGAGGTGGCGAGCGCACCGAAGAAGACCAGATGCCGGTGGAAGAGAGTGGAAACCTCATTATTCTGACCAATGCCCTGGCCCACGCGGAGAATTCAGCCGCCTTTGCCCAGAAATATTGGCCGCTTCTCACGAAATGGGCCAAATACCTCAAAGAAAAAGGCATGGATCCGGAAAACCAACTGAGTACGGACGATTTCGCCGGACATCTCCCTCACAATACGAATCTGTCGATTAAGGCCATTGAAGCGCTGGGCAGCTATGCTCAACTGGCGCAAATGCTGGGCAAAGAACGGGAGGCGGAGCAATACCACAAACTGGCCGCACAGATGGCGGCAAAATGGAAAGACATGGCCCTTGATGGTGACCACTACAAGCTCGCTTTTGATCAACCTGGGAGCTGGAGCCAGAAATACAATCTCGTGTGGGACAGCGTGCTTGGGCTGCACCTTTTTGCGCCGCAGATTATCGAGCAGGAGACTGCCTTCTATCTGAAGCACCAGAATAGCTTTGGTTTGCCGCTGGACAATCGCAAAACCTATACCAAACTCGACTGGATCGTCTGGACAGCAACCATGAGTGGCAGCGAGAAAAACTTTATCGCGCTTACGGACCCTCTCTATAAATACATGACCGAGTCGCCCTCACGCGTGCCTCTGAGTGACTGGTTTGAGACCACCGACGGGACGCAGGTGGGCTTCCAAGCGCGATCCGTTGTTGGCGGCGTTTACATGAAAATGCTGGCCGATCCAGCAATGTGGAAGAAATGGGTGCAAGCAGCGGGCGAAGCGGCGCCTTCTGGGGCCAATCACTAGGACCTGTTTCAATGCAGGTCCGACCGCTTTATCCCGACCAGTCGAGTTCAGGCTGAATCCTCTTGGTCCATCGCGCAGAAGCAGCGGGCACAAAGCCCGGTGCTTCTGGCGTCGGTTGCACGCGAAAGCGTCAAGTAGCAGGACCTTCCGGGACTGTGCCCAAACACGCACCCTGCGCCCTGAAGCCTATGCTGCAATCCCCATCTCCCGCAGAAGAAAAGCATAGTCCATGGCAATTTCACGCAGATAATCGTAGCGGCCTGATGCGCCACCGTGTCCTGCGGTCATGTTTATGTGCAGTAGCAGGTGATTGTTGTCAGTCTTGAGCGTACGCAGCTTTGCCACGTATTTGGCTGGCTCCCAGTACATCACCTGGCTGTCATAGAGGGAGGTCTTCACCAGCATTGCAGGGTAGGGCTTGGCTTCCAGGTTGTCATAAGGCGAGTAGCTCAGCATGTACTCGAAGAATTCTCTCTCATTGGGATTGCCCCATTCCTCATACTCCGGCACCGTGAGCGGCAGCGAAGCATCGAGCATCGTGTTCATGACATCTACAAAAGGCACATGCGAGATGACGGCGCGGAACAGCTCCGGACGCATATTGGTCACTGCGCCCATCAGCAGCCCCCCTGCGCTTCCGCCTTCAATTGCAACACGAGTGGAGTCGCCATAGCCGTTCGTCGTCAGATGTTCGACCACGGCGATGAAATCGGTAAAAGTATTGCGTTTGTTAAGCAGGCGTCCGGCGTCGTGCCAGGGTTTGCCGAGGTCACCGCCACCGCGAATGTGCGCGTAGGCCATCACAAAGCCGCGGTCTAGCAGGCAGAGACGGTTTGAATTAAAGCCGACCGGCAGCGAATAGCCATAAGATCCATATCCATAAACGTAAAGCGGATTCCTGCCACGCTCGAACATGTCTTTTCGATATACGAGCGAGACCGGGACTTTGACTCCATCCTGCGCTGGAGCGAAGATGCGTTCCGATGCATAATTGGTCCGGTCGAAGCCGCCGGGTACCTCCTGCTGCTTGAGTAGCTTCGACTCGCCAGTCATCACGTCATATTCGTAGACGGAACTGGGTGTTACCAGCGACTGATAGCCATAACGAAAGACCGTGGTCTCAAAGATACGATTCACATGAGAATACACAAGATAGACCGGCTCCGGAAAGGCAATTTCCTGGGCAGGCAGCGTGTTCGTTCCGGCTCCTGAAAAGCGATGGACATGCAGACGTTGGAGACCGTTCTCTCGCTCACAGGTAACATAAAATCCTGAGAATAACTCAACATCTTCAAGCATCACATCAGGTCTGTGCGGGATCAGCTCTGGCCAGCCCTCGGGAGCAGAGTTCTCCACCGGTGTGGTCACCAGACGAAAGTTGCGCCCGGTGTCATTAATCCGAAGAAACCAGTGCCCGTTGCGGTGCTCAGGGGAATACTCTATGTTCTCCCGGCGAGGAGCAATCAGGCGAAACTCTCCCTCCGGCCCATCTGAGGGGACAAAGCGGGCTTCGCTGGTGGTATGACTTCCAGATTCAAGAATGATGTATTTGCGGTCGCGTGTGCGGCCTGCTCCCAGATTGAAGCGCTCGTCCATTTCCTCATAGACGAGCACATCCTGCTCGTGCGGCGTTCCCAGAACATGCCGGAAGAGCTGGTATTGGCGCTTCTGGACTTCATCTTCAACGGTGTAAAAGAGCGTTCGACTGTCGGACGCCCAAACGATGGAGCCAACACGTTCCACCCGCTCCGGCAGAAGCTCTCCCGTGCGCAGATCTTTCACCTGCAGCGTGTACTGGCGAAAGCCCTTTATGTCCTTGGAAAAGGCGAGCAGGTTGCCATCATCCGAGACGGCAAAAGCGCCAATGGCCATAAAACTCTCACCCTTTGCGAGCTCGTTCACGTCGAGGATGACGATCTCCGGTGCGTCAAGGTCCAGGTGTTTGCGGCAATAGATGGGATATTGCAGGCCCTCCTCGGTGCGCGAGTAATACCGGTAATCGCCATCACGATAGGGAACAGAGACATCCGTCTCTTGGATGTGGCTGAGCATTTCGCGGTAGAGCTTTTCCTGAAGCCCGGCCGTTGGCTCCATCACAGCAGCCGTATAGGCATTTTCTGCCTCCAGATAGGCAATGGTCTCCGGATTGTCCTTTTCCCGCAGCCAGGCAAAATCATCTACCAGAACATGGCCGTGCACAGTCGTTTCCTTACGGCTGGCGCGTGCGCGAGGAGGGGTTATCGAAGGGATCGTGCTCATCACTCTCAGGATAGCGGATGATGAGCACAGTCTGGTCCAGAGGAAAACCGATGAGTTTTACATGACTTCTGGCGCGCTGATGCCGAGCCAGGCGAGGGAGCGTACGAGCTCGCGCTGCGTAACGGCAGCCGTGGCCAGAAGAAACTTCTTCCGCTGCGGATCTGGCTCCGTCAGAATATGGTGTTTGCGATAGAAGTTGCTGAACTCTTGGGCAAGCTGAAAGGCGTGCTTGGCCAGATACGCAGGCTCCGCTGTGGCGATGCACTGATCAAGAAGCAGTGATGTTTTAGCGGCGCGCAGCCACACTTGCCAGATTCCGTCGCCGTCCTCGCCGCTGAGATAACCAGACGTGTCGACGCCGGCGAAATCTGCCAGTGCCTGTTCGGGTGTGGTGCCGGCCTTGCGGAAGATGCTGCGTGTGCGCACCACGGCATACTGCAAATAGGGTCCGGTCTCTCCTTCAAAGCTCAGCGCCTCATGAAAGTCAAAGGCAATCACGGTATTGCGCGTGTACTTCAGCATGAAGTAGCGCAGTGCGCCCACGGCAATTTCATGAGCAATCTGCTCGCGTTCTGTAGCGCTCAGTTCCGGATGACGGCCGTCTACTTCCTTCCTTGTTGCGGCAACGAGCTTGTCGATCAGGTCATCGGCTTTTACGCCAAAGCCTTTGCGGCCTGAGACTTCGATATAAGGCCGTGCCCGGTCTTCTTCAGGAATCTCGTATCCCAGTTCTTCGGCGCATCGCGGGGTCAGCGCGACCATCTCATAGGAAAAATGCGTATAACGGCTGGCCTGCTCCGTGTATCCCAGTCCGCGCAGCGCCTCGATGACGTTGGCCTGCGGATCTGCCTGGCGCGAATCAATCACGTTGTAAATGGCCTGCGCTCCGCCGAAGTGCGGATGGTCCGCTTCGCCCTGTTCGGCAGAAATCCAACACGTATGGCTCGGATACTCGAAAAACTTGCGATATGCGAAGTCGCGTCCCAGCAGACCAAATTTCCAGAGATGATAGGCAATGTCCTTGCCAACATACGTTACCGTGCCATTCGAGCGGACGATGACTTTCGCATCTTCATCCGGACCGTTTTCTTCTCCAGGTCCCGCTTGGTTCTCTGCGTCATCTCCGCCCGTACGGCCAGCACTCCCTGCCCGTTTCATCACCCAACATCCCTTGTTCTTGCCCGCATTCTCGTAGTAGAGAACGCCACTTTCTTTGAGTTGCGCGAAGGCCAGGTTCCAGAAATGCAGATGAAGGATCTCGCTCTCGCGCGGCAGCAGGTCATATTCAATGCCCAGCCGCAGCATGGTTTCCAGGTGCCGCCTCAAAATGGCAGTAGAGATGAGGTCGGCGATCTGTGCCGTCTCGCCGGACCCTTCTTCAATGGCGTGGAGCGTGTTCAGGCGGATTTGTTTGCGGGTTTGTATTTCGCCTTCCTCTGCCTCGTACCATTGTGAGACGCGTGCATAAAGGTCCCAGCAATAGTAATCAATTTTCTCGCCGCGCTGTTCGAGCTCAGCCATCAGCGCTTTGACACCATCCAGCGAAAGTTTTTCGAGATGCATCAAACCCACGACCACATCGGCCACCTGTACTCCGGTGTTGTCAATGTAGTTCTGCACGTCTACCTTGTGTCCTGCCGCGCGCAGCAGTCGCACAAATGTGTCACCCAGGATGGCATTGCGCAAGTGCCCCACATGGGCGGCCTTGTTCGGGTTAATGCTGGTGTGCTCTACCAGCGCATGTAGCGCAGCTTCCGGAGTTTCGACCTCGGTTCCTGAAGCAATTTGCTGTGCTGCAAGGCTACGATCCAGCTTTGCGTTGATGTACCCGGCGCCTGCAACCTCGAATCCGGCAAAGCCTTCCAGCGGAGACAGCTCCCCCACAATCTCCTCGGCAATTTTGCGGGGAGCTTTTTTGAGCCTGCGCGCCAGCTCAAAGGCAATCGGCAGAGCATATTCACCAAACCGTATCTCTGGCGGCTGCTCGATGGCGATTGTGTCCAGTTCAATCTGAAATTTCAAGCGCAAAATCTCGCGCAGGCGGGCAAGCAGTTTTTTTTGTTCTCTCAGGTACACGTGGAAAGAATCGACCAGTTCAGAAGTTCGGTATCCTGCTTGATTCTATCAGCCATGCGCCCCCATTCCGGGCAGGACACACGGAATGCACCCGTATGTTCTAAGATGAAAAGAGTAGCGAAATCCAGAATTCTGCGCATGTCGAACCCCGGCAAGTATTACCTGACGACCCCGATTTACTATGTCAACGCGCGTCCGCATATCGGACACGCCTATACCACCATCGTTGCCGATGTCATTGCCCGCCGTAAACGTGCCCTCGGCTTCGATACCTGGTTTTTGACCGGGACCGATGAGCATGGTCAGAAGATCGAACGCTCAGCGCGCCAGGCCGGAATTGCACCCCAGGAATTTACCGATAGAGTCGCTGCCGAGTTCAAAGGCCTATGGGACCGCATGGGCCTCAGCTATGACGATTTCATCCGCACCACCGAGCCGCGTCACAAACGCGCCGTACAGAAGTTCTTTGCACTGCTCAAAGACAGCGGATACATCTACAAAGGCACTTACACAGGTCAGTACTGCGTCTTCGACGAGCTTTATGTAGACGCGCCTCCCGGCTCGCCTTGTCCCGACTGCGGGCGCACGACGGAAACCGTGAGCGAGGAGAACTACTTCTTTAAACTTTCGGCCTTTGAGCGTAAGCTACTGGAATTTTATGATGCAAACCCGGATTTTGTCCGTCCGGAAACACGCCGCAATGAGGTCATCTCTTTCGTGCGCAGCGGCCTTAAGGACCTCTCCGTAAGCCGCACCAGCTTCAAGTGGGGCATTCCGGTCCCTGGCGATGAAAAGCATGTCATCTACGTCTGGCTGGATGCGCTCGCCAACTACATCACCGCCCTCGGATGGGGCAGCGAAGACCCGAAAGAGCAGGAAAGGTTTAAGAAGTTCTGGCCTGCTGACCTGCACATCATCGGCAAGGAAATCAGCCGCTTCCACTGTGTCTATTGGCCTGCGTTTCTCATGGCAGCCGGACTGCCTCTGCCCAAGAGCATCGTCGCCCACGGATGGCTGCTTTTTGAAGAGAGCAAAATGTCGAAGTCGCGCGGAAACATCGTCCGCGCCGAAACGATTCTTGAAGTCCTGGGGGCCGACGCGCTGCGTTACTTCCTGCTGCGTGAGATCGTCTTCGGGCAGGACGGCGGCTTCTCTTTCGACGCGCTCGTGCAGCGGTACAACAGCGATTTGGCCAACGGATATGGGAACCTTGCTAGCCGCACGCTGGCCATGGTCCAGCGGTATTTTGAAGGCACCATCCCAGATGCGGCCCCATGCGAAGCTGGTCTTTGCAAAGAAACGGCGGCATACATTGCAAATTTTGGCAAAGAATGTGACTCGCTGAATTTTTCTCGTGCTCTGGAAACACTATGGAGCTTCATTGGCGCTGTGGACGGCTTTCTTACGTCTCGGGCGCCCTGGAAGGCCCGCACGGACATCAGCGACCGAGAGCAGCAGCAATATCGTGCAGACGTGCTCTATACGGCAGCCGAAGCCCTCCGCATCATCACGGCGCTGGTCTATCCCATCATTCCCGACGCGGCCGCAAAAGTCTGGGCACAACTCGGCCTGGGTGACATCAAGCAAGCTGATCTAAAAAACATCGAATGGGGAGGGCTCAAGCCCGGCACAAGGCTGGGCGAACTTTCCCCCGTCTTCCCACGCGCAGAAAAGGACGCAATCACACACATGCAGGAAATCGAACAAAAAAACAACGCACCCAAACCCGAAGAGCAGCCTTCTGTGGCGCCGGCCCCTGCAGAATCAAAAGGGGCAGAGGCGGCGGCAGGGCAGGTCGCGACCCACGCTCAGACGAATGAAAAAATCAGCATTGATGACTTCATGAAGGTCGAGTTGCGTGTCGCGCAGATCAAGGTCGCCGAGCGCGTTCCCAAGGCCGACAAGCTTTTACGCCTAGAAGTAGACCTCGGCTACGAGCAGCGTCAGATTCTGGCCGGAATCGCCGAAGCCTACGAGCCGGAATCGCTCATTGGACGTAAGGTCGTGATTGTCGCCAATCTGGCTCCGCGCAAGCTGCGCGGCCTTGAATCAAATGGCATGATTGTTGCAGCTTCGCTCGGTGAAAAAGGAAGGCCCGTGCTCGCCGGGTTTCTGGAGGATGTAGAGGTGGGCGCACGGTTGAAGTAGATGTCCTGTGATTTTTTATTGTCACAACGGATTTTTCGATACTGACCCGGAGCATAGTGAAGAGGCAAGACCTGCTTTTGTGATGGTTCCCAGAGAAATTTGCTGGACAAAGAAAAGCCGGTCTTTTCGCCCGGAATGAAAAATCGGTAGAAACATCAGCAGAGGTCCAAGTGTTTATAGATTCCCACGCCCATCTCGACAGCCCACGTTACGACGAGGACCGCGATACCATGCTTTCGCGCGCCTGGGCTGCGGGAGTGCGCACGGTCCTCTCCATTGGCATAGGCGACGGGCCAGATACGATGCATCGTGCGCTTGAAATCAGCCGGGCCTACGCTGGACGCCCGGATACCCCGCGCATTTTTGCGTCTGCTGGGGTCCATCCTCATGAGGCCCAGCTTGCGGATGCGGCCGCTCTTTCCAGGCTTGATGGACTGCTGCAACAGCCAGAAGTCATCGCCTGTGGCGAAATCGGTCTTGATTATTTCTACGATCATTCGCCACGCGACACACAGAAAGAAGTTTTCCTTCAGCAGATGGAAATTGCCGCCGTGCGCAGAAGACCCATCATCATCCACTGCCGTCCATCGGAGAACAGTACCAATGCCTGGGACGACACTTTGACCATCATCGAGCAGGAGTGGGCACCCAAAGGACTTGGTGGCATTCTGCATTGCTTTACCGGAGAGTGGCAGCACGCAAAACGGGCCATGGACTGCGGTTTTCTTATTTCCTTTGCCGGAAACATTACCTTTCCGAAGGCCCAGCCTCTCCGGGATGTGGCCGCAAAGGTACCGCTGGACTGGATGCTCGTTGAAACAGATGCCCCCTTTCTTGCCCCTGTCCCGAACCGCGGCAAGCGCAACGAGCCGGCCTGGGTCGTGGGCGTAGCGGAGAAACTGGCGGAAATCCGACATCTTGCTTCCCAGGAAGTTGCTTTTCGCACGGCGGAAAACTTTCATCGGTTTTTCAATATTGCGCAATACATGGCACACTGAAATCAGGCGTAGTTTATCCAAAGAAAAGAGAGCTGAGGTCATGGCCGGGGAAAATTCTTTTGACATCGTGAGCAAAGTAGACCTTCAGGAGGTACGCAATGCCATCGAGCAGGCGGTCAAGGAGGTCCGCACGCGCTTTGATCTAAAGGACTCCCACTCAGAGGTCCATCTTGAAGGCGACCAGACGATCCAGCTTGCCTCTGCTGATGAGTACAAACTGGAGGCAGTCAATGAAATTTTGCGTCAGAAGCTGGTCAAACGCGGCATCTCACTCAAAGCGCTCACTTATGGAAAAGTAGAGCCTGCGGCGGGTTCTACCGTACGCCAGAAAATCAGCCTTCAGCAGGGCATTCCAACCGAGAAGGCAAAGGAGATTGTTCGCATCATTAAAGACTCGAAAAAAAAGGCCCAGGCCTCAATACAGGGGGACACGGTGCGTGTTTCCAGCAAGGACCGCGATACTCTGCAGGAGATCATCGCCCTGCTGAAATCAAAGGACCTCGGTATTGACATGCAGTTTACGAATTACCGGTCGAACTAGACGGAGAGCGAGTGAGCACGACAACCATTGCCACGGCCAAAGAGGTCTTCGATCTTCTACATGATGACCTGTGCTCCATTGAGCGCGAGTTTGGCGAGGACGCCATCTCCTCTGTCAAGGCCATTACGGAAATTTCCGAATATCTGCGTGAGGGCGGTGGCAAACGCATTCGCCCATCGCTTCTTTTGCTCTCGGCCCGGTCGCAGGGCTATTCCGGACCAGGCATGGTGCGCCTGGGCGCTGTCGTCGAAATGGTGCATACGGCCACGCTGGTCCACGACGACATTATTGATTCAGCCGATACCCGCCGCGGCCGCCCCTCAGCCAACACTACATGGGGCAACGCCAAATGCGTCCTTGCCGGGGACTGGCTTTACATGCAGGCCTTCCGCGTGGCCTTGGAAGAGCGTAACTTCAAGGTGCTCGACCTGCTCATCAACCTGACACAGCAAATGGTGGAAGGGGAACTGCTTCAGATGGAAACACTGGGCCGCCCCGTCACCGAACAGGAATATAACGATCTCATCTACCGTAAGACGGCCTGTCTATTTGAGGTCTCCATGCGCCTCGGTTCGGTGCTGGCCAACCAAAACGGGGATGCCGAAGCACAGATGGGTGAATATGGGCATTCCCTCGGCATGGCTTTTCAGATCGTAGATGATGTCCTGGACCTGACGGCAACCGAAGAAGTCCTCGGCAAACCGGTTGCCAGTGACCTGCGCGAAGGGAAGGCCACACTGGCCGTGATTCATTCCCTGGAACATGGCACGGCGCAGGACCGCGAGGCCATCCTGAAGGTGCTGTCCGATCGCAGTTTCAACCGGGTCAGACATGATGAGATTCTGGCCATTCTCGTCCGAAACGGATCTCTGGACCATGCCATGAACGTGGCCTTCCATTATGCGGAAAGGGCCAGGGCCGCCCTCTCCGGCCTTCCGGATTCCGACTATAAACGGGCGCTGCTTTGGGTGCCAGACTTTGTCCTGGCCCGCGAGAAATAACAGGCTCCAGGCTGTTATTTAGGCCCTCAGCTTTGCCAGCAGGTCCTGCGGGTGCACGGGTTTTGCCAGGATCTCAAACTCATGGCCTTGATTGCGGGCGCGATCCAGCAGGTCGGCGGTCGCTGCCTGTCCGGAAAAGAGCAGAATCTTGCAGGAGGGCAGCATCGCGCGGATCTTGATGGCTGCATCAATCCCATTCAGGTCCGTCATGATGACGTCACTGATCAGCATGTCCGGCTTTATGGATTCTGCCATCTCTACTGCCTTCTCTCCGCTGTAGACAGCAATGGCCTCAAATCCACTCTGGTTCAGAATGATGGCCAGAGTATCAGCAATTACACGTTCATCATCAGCCACAAGGACTTTAGGTTTAGCCTGCTTGTTGTCGTGCATCTCTCCGACTCTCTCTAAGATTGGGTAGAAGTTGGAAGCAATTGTTACGGACGGTTAAAAAAACATCTCCCGCCACCACTGGCCAGAAAAATAAGAAACTTTCTGGATAAAAACCTTCTCATAAGATGATACGCTGAGGACAGGAGGATGCTTCATCTTCCTGAATTTCTATCCACTTAGAGCAGAGGAAATCCTCACAGGCACCCGGCCGAAAGGCATCATGAAAGCATACAGATTTCATGCCAGTTTTGCTTGTGTGGAAATCTGATTTCGCTGCGAGAGCGGGCGCATTCTCCCGTTCAGAGGTTTACACCAATGTAAATGGGGTCCTGGCAATGGCGGAAGCGATTATTCGAGCGCAGCAAGTCGAGAAATTTTACGCTCAGCCGAGCGAAAACCGCATTCAGGTCATTGCCCCAACGGATCTTGCCATTTGGCCAGGCGAGATTGTGGCCCTTCTGGGACCCTCTGGGTCCGGAAAATCCACCCTGCTGAGGATGCTCTCCGGTTTGTCCAGACCTTCGGGAGGGGAGGTCTTCTGGCACGAAAAGCCGATTGGTTCAGTAGAAATCAATGTCTCTATCGTCTTTCAGAGCTTCGCGCTCTTTCCCTGGCTTACCGTTCTGGAAAACGTCGAAGCACCTCTGAAGGCCCGGGGGATTGACCCCGAAGTCCGCCGGGAGCGCAGCCTGAAGATTCTGGACACGGTTGGACTTGACGGTTTCCAGTCCGCATATCCGAAAGAGCTTTCCGGTGGGATGCGCCAACGTGTGGGTTTTGCTCGCGCCCTGGTCGTTGAGCCAGAGGTCCTGTTTATGGACGAGCCATTTTCGGCCCTCGACGTGCTCACGGCAGAAAACCTCCGCAGCGAGCTTCTGGAGCTATGGCAGAAAAAGACCATTCCCACGCAAGCCATCTTCATCGTGACGCACAATATTGAAGAGGCTGTGCTGCTTGCAGACCGCATCATTGTGCTCGGACGCAACCCAGGGCATGTGCGCACCGACTTCAAGGTCGCCCTGCCGCATCCCCGAGACAAAAAGACCCCGGCCTTCACTCGCCTGGTGGACTATATCTACACGGTCCTTACCCGGCCTGATGTGACTCCCGATGTTCCGCGTCTGCATGTTGATGGTCGCCGCATCCGGGACCAGCGTGAGATGCGCTATGAGATGCTGCCCCATGCTCGACCCGGAGGCATTGCCGGACTGCTCGAAATCATCATCGATTTTGGTGGACGGGCCGATGTCTACCGTCTGGCTGACGAGCTTGCTTTTGAACTGGATGACCTGCTGCCCATTGTGGATGCTGCCCAGCTCCTTGGTTTCCTCAAGGTTGAAGAAGGCGATGTTTCCATCACGACGGAGGGGCGCGAATTTGCCGAATCAGAAATCCTGCGCCAGAAGGAGCTTTTTCGGGAGGCAGCATTGGGCCATGTTTTGCTGTTGCGCCAGATCACGCGCGCCCTCAACAATAAATCCGACCATACCGTACCCGAAGAGTTCTTCCTCGACATGCTGGATGAGCAGTTCAGCGAAGAAGAGACCCAGCGTCAGCTTGAGACTGCCATTAACTGGGGGCGCTACGCCGAACTGTTTGATTTTGACGCCACCCGGCGGCGTTTTGTCCTGCCTGAGGTCGAAGAGACCGCAGCCACTGTAGACGGAAGCGAGGGTGCATGAAGGTCCGTTATACGCTTTCACGCTCGCTGGTGGTCGAGCGGTCCTGGCCGTTCTTTCTTGACCTTACCGTGGCCTTCGGCCTGCTTGCCGGCTTTTATGCTGTTCTTCAGATTGCTCACTACTGGATGAGCGGCGCAGTTCCGGAAGTGCAGATTTCGCAGTCTCCACGCATGCTGCCCTTGTATGCCTTTTATTCGGTGGTGCGCATCGGCGTGGCCTATCTGCTGAGTCTGTTGTTTGCCGTTGTCTATGGCTACATCGCTGCCTATCATCGGCGGCTGGAAGCGCTGATGATTGCTACGCTCGACATTCTGCAGTCCATACCAGTGCTCAGCTTCCTTCCTGGAGTGATGCTGGCCATGATGTCGCTTGTCCCTAGTCGGCAGCTTGGGATTGAATTTGGTGCGATTCTGCTCATCTTCACCGGGCAGGTCTGGAACATGGCCTTCAGCTTCTACTCCTCACTGAAGAGCATCCCCCGTGAACTGCATGAGGCCTGCACCATTAACCGTTTTTCGCGCTGGCAGCGCCTGTGGCAGCTTGAATTGCCCTATGCGGCCATCGGACTGGTTTGGAACTCGATGGTTTCCGTCGCGGGCGGCTGGTTTTTCCTCATGGTTTGTGAGATGTTCCCCGTAGGAGACCGCCAGTTCCGTCTGCCCGGACTTGGCTCCTATTTACAGACTGCCGCTTCTACAGGAAATTCACTCGCCATGACCTATGGTCTTTTGACCATGGTCGCCATTATTGTTCTCACTGACCAGTTGGTCTGGCGTCCGGTTATTGACTGGTCCGACAAATTCAAATTTGAAAATGTCGAAGCGGCCGACCGGGTCAAGTCGCCTGTGCTTGCCGCTTTACGGCACTCCAACATGCTGGCAGCCATCCAAAGGCATACTCTTGTTCCGCTCAGTGAGAGCATCTATCGCAGCCTGGCCCGCAGGAATGCAAAGCGGTTAGCATCCTCTGAGCAAAAGCCGCGGTCCAGGGTCGCTGCCTTTCTCTCCTGGCTTCTGCTGATTGTTGTTCTGGGAGTTGTTTGTTTTGCTGCCTTTAAGGCAATTCTGCTCCTCAAACAAGTCCCCCGCAGTGAAGTCGGTACGATTCTTCTGGGAGCTGTTGCTACGTTTTTCCGCGTCAACATCTCGCTGCTGCTGGCGGCTGCCTGGACGATCCCGGTTGGCGTCGCCATCGGTTTCAATCCCAGGCTGGCGCGTATTGCGCAGCCTCTGGCGCAAATTGCAGCTTCTTTTCCGGCCACCGCCCTTTTTCCGGTGATTCTTATCGGCTTGATGAAGCTTGGCGCGGGCCTCAGCATCGGGTCAGTGGCCCTCATGATGCTGGGGACGCAGTGGTACATCCTCTTCAATGTGATTGCCGGCGCCATGGCCATCCCCTCAGAAATGCGTGAAGTGGCCACACTTTTCCGCTTTCCCAACTGGCAGCGCTGGACGACGGTCATCCTTCCCGGAATCTTTCCTTATCTCATTACCGGATTGGTCACCGCCTCGGGTGGCGCCTGGAATGCGTCGATCATTGCCGAGTATTTCCACCTCAAAGACCAGACCTTGCGCACCACAGGGCTGGGAGCACAAATCAGTGCGGCAAGCGATGCCGGAAATTTCCCCGTTCTGTTGCTGGCCACCATCATCATGGCCCTCATGGTGGTCACCATCAACCGACTTGTCTGGCGGCCGTTATATCATCTGGCAGAAACAAAATACCGTCTGGACTAAAGAAGTAAATAGGAGGGAGCGGAGGCATCGGATGAAGACCCTCATTCCTTTCCTCCGCTCGGCAGATCTGCGTTTATTGCAGCGGCAGGCCGTTTGCAGTCAATTGTTGTAACTGTTGCTGATCATATTGCTTTACGCCGTCGGGCAAAGGCGCATAGCTCAAAGATCCTGCCGTGGACTGACCATCGGTAATGACATATTGCACAAAGCTCTTGAGTGCAGACCGTTTTTCCTTGTCCTGACCATCCTTGGGAAGAATGAGGAACGTCAGGCCGGAAATGGGGTAGGCATCTTTTGCCGAAGCAGGCGGATTGACGATCGGGGTCCGCGGGTCCTGCGCTAATTGACTCGTAAAGGCATTGATGGCAGCCGTTGTGGCCTGTGCCGTGGGCGCGATGTAGGCTCCTGCCTGGTTTTTGATCCTGGCCACCGGCAGGTGGTTCTGTTCCGCATAGGTCAGCTCAACATAACCGATTGCCCCGGGTGCGTTGCGAATGTTTCCTGTCACGCCCTCGCTGCCTTTTCCGCCCACTCCTACTGGCCAGCTCACTGAGCTTCCTTTACCCACTTTCGATTGCCATTCCGGACTCACAGCGGCCAGATACGTCGTAAAGATGTTTGTAGTACCGCTGCCATCGGCCCGATGCGCCACAATGACGGGCAGCTTCGGCATCTGCACCCCTGGATTGTCTTTTGTGATGGCCGGGTCCTGCCAGCTCTTAATGGTTCCCAGAAAAATTGCGGCCAGTGCCTGGGGCGAGAGCTGGAGAGGCTGCTTCAGGTCCGGCAGGTTATAGGTGATGCAGACAGGTCCTGCCGACTCCGGAATCTGGATCACAGGTTTCATTTCCTTTAATTGCTCATCGCTGAGTGCCGCATCCGATGCGCCAAAGTCCACCGTCCCCATCTTCACCTGCTGGATTCCACCGCCAGAGCCGATGGACTGATAGTTAATGCGCACATTAGGATGCTGCTGGGAATAATCCTGGATCCAGCGCGTCATCACCGGATAAACGAAGGTGCTGCCGGCACCGGACAGCATGACGCTTTCCTGTCCCGTGTCTCCTGTATTTGATTTGCATCCGGTGATGCTGAAAATGGCTGCAGCTACAAGCGCAGCGGTCAGTTTGCGGCAAGAATGTGGGTCCACGTGCTTCCTCCTGTTCAATCTGTTGTTATTTGCCTCAGACGGGATGCTTTCCTGACAGAAATTTACATTCTTTACACAAAGCTTGCACCTTTGCGGCAACTCATCTCCAGGCCGCGCTCTTCCTATTCAGAAAGCACGAAGAAAAATCGCAGGAGGGAAGAGAAGGATGGCAGATACTCTGCATGGAAAGAAAATCGCGATCCTGGCCACGGACGGATTCGAGCAGGTGGAATTGACCGGGCCCAAGGAGACGCTTGAATCCGCAGGTGCGCATACTGAGGTGATATCACCAAAAGCAGGGGAAATTCGGGGATGGGACCTCAAAGACTGGGGCAGGTCCGTCAGGGTAGACAAGCCACTCACGGAAGCCAAGGCCTCGGATTATGATTTGCTCCTGCTTCCAGGAGGCGTCATGAATCCGGACCATCTGCGTACCGACCAGAAGGCCGTCGCATTTGTGAAAGACTTTGAAGCCTCTGGGAAACCAATCGCGGCCATCTGTCACGGGCCATGGCTTCTGGTTGAAGCCGGAGTGGTAAAAGGACGAACGGTTACCTCCTGGCCTTCGGTGAAAACAGACCTAGAGAATGCCGGGGCTCATTGGGTAGACCAGCAGGTGGCCGTGGATGGGAATCTGATTACCAGCCGAAAGCCGGACGATATTCCTGCTTTTTGCAAAGCGGTGATGGAAATTCTTACCCAGAACCGTGCCCACGCGGCAGCATAAAGGGACCAGGGCCTGCCTTACTGAGGGAGGCCCTCGACCTCCTCATCTGGCGTAGCTTCGTACCCACTCGACAATACTGCGTACTCCGACGCCGGTCGGGCCTTTTGCCGTCCAGGGTTTTGCCTCCTCCAGCCATGCCATGCTGGCAATGTCCAGATGGATCCACGGTGTGTCCTCTGCAAACTCTTTCAGGAACATGGCTGCTGTGATGGCCCCGCCGTAACGGCCTCCTGTGTTCTTGATATCGGCAATGTCGGAGCGGATCAGGTCGCGGTATTCTTCATCCAGCGGAAGTCTCCAGAATTTTTCTCCTGTTCTGTTGGCCGCATTGCTAAACCGCTGATAGGTTTCTTCGTCATTGGAAAATGCTCCGGCGTTGATCTGGCCCAGAGCAACCGCAACAGCGCCGGTAAGAGTGGCCGCATCAATCAGATGTGTGGCTCCAAGCTGTTTGGCATAGGCCAGACCATCAGCGAGGACCAGCCGTCCTTCTGCATCGGTATTGATGATCTCAATGCTCTTGCCAGACATAGCAATCTGCACATCGCCCGGCTTCTGTGCCTTGCCTGACGGCATGTTCTCCGTAGCGCAGACAATGGCAACGACCTTTACCTTTGGCTTCAATTGCGCGATGGCCCGCATGGCGCCGATCATCGCCGCGCCCCCTGCCATGTCATACTTCATCTTTTCCATGTTGTCTGCGGGCTTCAGAGAGATGCCTCCTGTATCGAAGGTGATGCCTTTGCCTACCAGGCCCAGCACAGGACCTGGCTGAGCACCTTCCGGCTCATAAGTAAGCACAATCAGCGCCGGAGGCTCATCCGACCCTTGGGCCACACTCCAGAACGCCCCCATCTTCAGTTCATGCAGCTTTTCTGCACCATAAACTTCACACTTCAGGCCGCATTCGCTGGCCATCTCTGCGGCTTTCCGGCCCAGGACCGTCGGAGTGAGCCGGTTGCCGGGTTCATTGACCAGGGAGCGAGTGAAGTTTTGCGACTCAGCAAGGACCACTCCATGACGTAGTCTCTCTTCCGCGGCATGTTGTTCAGCGCCTTCAGCAAGAATGACAGTAAGTGACTCGATACTCAGGTCCTTGCGGTCGCTGCGATAGGTGTCCGGATCAAAATCCGCAAGAATTGCACCCTCAGCGATGGCCCTCTCGGCCCCTTCCTGAAAAGCGGCAGAAACGGGTGCAACCATACACAGGTTCCGCAGCCTCCGCGCTTTTGCGAAGCGGACGGCTGTTCCCGCAGCCCGGCGTACATGGTTTAGGGTTGTCTTGGAAGCCTTCCCGAGTCCGACCAGTAGCAGGCGCCTGGCTTGCAGTCCCTGCGGCGCGTGAAGCAGGAGGGTTTCGTTGGGATTACTGGAAAATTCGCCCGTGTTCAGAAAAGGGGCCGCTGCCTGCCGGAGAGAGGGTTCTTCAGTCAGAAGTGTGACTTCCGGCTTTGCATCTTTTTCTGTTGTGGTGTCTGTAGTGAAGACGATCAGCAGTTCAGTTTCTGTCCCGGCTGCATTGCCGCATTGCAGTACTGTTCTCATGGTTTTAGTTTAAGGGAGGGGGAGTCGTGCAATGTTCAATCCTTTGAAACTTCAGGAAATGCTGTCCCAGGCAAAGCAGATGCAGGAACAGATACAGGAAAAACTGGGCCAGACCATCGTCGAAGCATCCTCAGGTGGCGGAGCAGTCACAGTAAAGATGAACGGACAGAAGCAGGTCCTCAAGGTAACGATTGATCCCAGCGCCGTCATCGGCCTTAGCGGCAGTTCGGCCGACGTGGAGATGCTGGAAGACCTGATCGCCGCTGCATTCAACGAAGCCGGACGCCGTGCAGACGAGGCCATCAAGTCTGCGGCCTCCTCCATGCTGGGTGGACTGAATCTGCCCCCAGGGTTGCTGTAAACTTGCAAACAACTTGATTTCGAAAGGGACCCAAAGGATGGTGACGCGCAGAATCTTTCTCAAGCAGGCTGGCCTGGCAGGAGCGGGCCTGATCACGGCCCCTCGTTTCGTCATGGCGCAACAAGCTGCAACGACTGTTCCTGACAGGGTACGACAGTTCCGTAACGATGGAGCGAACACGCCAATCAAAGTAACCAAGCTTCGCGAAAATCTCTTTTTGCTGCAAGGCGTCGGCGGCAACATGCTGGCGCAGACCGGCCCGGACGGAACTTTATTGATTGATTCAAGTGCTTCCACGGCTGCGCCGCATATCCGGGAAGCATTGCAAGGGCTGAATGCGCCCCCGCTGAAATTGCTGGTCAATACCCACTGGCACTATGACCATACCGATGGCAATGCAGCGCTGCATGACAGCACGGGTGTCTTCATCATTGCGCATGAAAACACGCGCAGACGCCTCTCCACTCCGCAGGAAATCGCTTTTATGCAGATGCACTTTGCCCCTGACCCTCCGGCTGCACTCCCCCAGCAGACATTTACCGATCATCAGAAAATCTTCCTGAACAACGATGAGCTGCACCTGGTTCACTTCCCGCCCGCGCACACGGATACAGACATTTACATTCATTTTGTGAACGCAAACGTCCTTCATGCCGGAGATACGTTCTTCAACGGGTTTTATCCATTCATTGATGGCAGTACCGGCGGGAACCTTCGCGGGATGGTTCGCGCCGCTGAGACTTGCCTGGCCTTGGCGGACAATGAAACTAAGATTGTTCCCGGGCATGGTCCGCTGGGTGATAAGGCATCTTTGCAGAGATATCAAGCCATGCTCTCCGATGTGGCCGACAAAGTAGAAAAGCTGAAGGCCTCCGGGAAGAGCAGAGAAGAAGTGGTAGCGGCCAGACCTACGTCGAAATACGACGCGGAATGGGGCAAGGGCCTTCTTTCTCCTGACCAGTTTGCTGCTTTGGCCTACCAGACACTCTGAACTCCCTCACGAGGGATTCTTCTTTGTGCAGGAAGAGAAAGCTTGTGATCTTGTTTCAGGTCGTGGCAAAGCAAGCCGAATCCTGTTAAAACAGCGGTGAGGGATTGCCTTGTCACGATTCGCAGAACCTATGGCACGGCTCATTGAAGAGCTGCGCAAACTCCCTGGAATTGGCTCAAAAAATGCCCAGCGGCTGGCATTTCACATCCTGCGTGCAAGCAGTGAAGATGCAGAGGCATTGGCCAGCGCCATTCGGGACCTGAAGGCGAAACTACAGCTCTGCTCGATTTGCAACAATATTACCGATACGGATCCCTGCGTCTATTGCTCCAGTCCGACACGCAATCAGCGTCTGGTTTGCGTGGTGGAAGAACCGACTAATATCGCAACAGTGGAGAAGACGCGCAGCTATAACGGTGTCTATCACGTCCTGCATGGAACGCTGTCTCCGCTCCATGGTGTTGGGCCGGAGCATCTGCGTACAGCGAATCTTCTTATCCGTGTGCAGCAGGGGAATGTGGATGAGGTCATTCTGGCGACCTCTCCCACAGTAGAAGGCGAGGCCACCGCAGTCTATCTTGCCGGTATTCTGCGCCCTGCCGGAGTGCGCGTGACCCGCATCGCTACTGGGGTGCCAGCCGGAAGCGACATCGAATACGCCGATGAGGTGACCATGTCCCGCGCCATTGAGGGAAGACGCGAAATGTAGGTCCGTAGTCTGAAACTTGCTATGGCGGGGGCATGGTTCTCCGGGCCTCAGCCTTGGGTCATGCCCATGTGTTATTCTTTTCCGTTCCTATGGATGAGCGTGCTGCTCCAATTCGCGTCCTTGTTGCCAAGCCCGGACTCGATGGTCACGACCGCGGTGCAAAGGTCATTGCCCGGGCGCTTCGGGATGCGGGCATGGAGGTCATCTACACCGGCCTGCGCCAGACGCCAGAGCGGATTGTTAATGCTGCGATTCAGGAAGATGTGGATTGCATCGGACTGAGCATTCTTTCCGGCGCCCACAATGTTCTTGTTCCGCGCATCACGGCTTTGCTGAAAGAGCGCGGCGCCGAAGACATCCTCGTCGTCCTCGGCGGAACCATCCCGGCCCAGGACACTGCTTTTCTAAGAGAACATGGAGTCAGCGCCATCTTTGGCCCGGGGACCTCGCTGGAAACCATTGTCGATTTTATTCGCAGCAATGTTCGCCCGAGGGGCCTCTTCTCGGCTGCCAGGCAGGCAGGAAGCTAACGGTTCACCAGTTGATTGGCGGGTAAGGAGGCCACATCATCCGACTCGCTGCCGTCGCCCAGTCCTCCGTAGCGACGCTCCCGTCTTTGATAGTCCTCAATGGCTTCCAGCATATGAACGCCGCGAAAATCAGGCCAAAGCCGCGCCGTCACAAAGATTTCCGTGTAGGCGATTTGCCAGAGCAGATAGTTAGAGATGCGCATCTCACCTGAGGTCCGGATCAACAGGTCCGGGTCCGGCATATGAGCAGTGTACAGGTGCCTCTGGATGTCCTGTTCGGTCAGGTCTTCAATTCCGATGTGTCTCTGTGCAATCTCCTGATAAAGGCCCTTGAAGGCATCCAATAACTCTGACCTGGCCCCGTAATTCAGCGCCAGCGTCAAAACGGTGCCCGTGTTCTGCTGGGTGGCTTCGGCCGCCCACTGCATCCGTTCCTGCACCTCAGCAGGCAATTCATGGATTCGGCCGATGTACTGGATGCGCACGTTGTTGTCGTTCATGCGTTTTACATTGTTGTTGAGGTATGTGCTCAACAAGCGCATCAGAAAATTCACTTCAGTTTTGGGCCGACGGAGATTGTTTTCCAGGGAAAAGGCGTAGAGGGTAAGCCATGGCAGATCAATCCGAGAAGCCGTTTCCACAACAAACTGCACTGCCTCTGCACCTTGCTGGTGTCCCAGAAAGCGTTTGAGGCTGCGTCTGCCCGCCCAGCGCCCATTTCCATCCATAATGATGGCTACATGCTTCGGAAGGCGTTCCGGGTCAAGACGGCGGTATATGGCCAGCTCTTCCGGCAGTAACTCGTGAATGCGGCTCAAGATTGTCCTCTCATCCGACCGTAGCACATGGCCGTGGCTGCTGCAATCAGGCACGGCCGCCTCTCCCACAGAGATCAACGGTGATGAGGTTCGCCGCCTCCGCTGAAATGGGGTGCCGGTGGCGCGCTCACATGCGGAGGAGCAGCGTGGTATTCCGGTGCACGATATGTGGGTGCATTCCCTTGTGGTGCCCGGTAGACGGGCATGGGCCGGTTATACGCCGGCGCTTGCGGCGCCAATGGCCGGTACATGTCCGGGGAAGGATATGCGGGCCGTGGCATGTTCTGAGTGGCCGGCCGATTTTGGTTCATGAACCCGTTTGCCGGTGCAGCGGGCCGCATCACTCCACCCGGATTGACACGGTTGGCTGGCTGCGTCAGCATTCCTGGCCGTCCTGTTCCCATGGCTGCTGGGGCCGGACGTGCACCCATGGCCACGTTACGCGCATAGTTTGCAAACTGCGGGCGGTTGATGAAGGACCCGCGCATTCCGGCAAGCTGCAGCGGAGGCGATCCTGGACGGTTCACACCACGGTTGATGACGGTTGTGCTGCGCGTGATGTAGGTCGTGCGGTTATAGATCACGGTGCGGTTATACCAGCCGCAGCCCCAGCGGTTCCATCCCCATCCCCACGGCGCCCAGGGACGCAATGGGACACCCCATGCAAAGCCCATCCGGAAGCCCCATCCAAACCCAACGCCAACGATGTATGCAGGTGCAGGGGCGTAGTAGTAACCCGGCCATGCAACCAGTGGCGTTCCGTAGACCACCCACGGATCATAGACCGGCACATACACTACATCCGGGTTTGCCGGCTCAATCTCAATATTTCCATCATCCTCCGCAACCGTCTCCTGCGGAGTGTCTGTGAGTGTCCCAGCCTGTTGCGCACGCTGCCGCATCTGCTGGACGGCATCCATGACATCCTGCGGCTGGTTGTAGTACGCATTTCCCAGGTCCGTCGTCCACTGCAGATTGTCGTTCATTTGCTTCAGAACAGAGGGAAATGCTGTCAATGCTTTCACACTCGGGTCCCAAGGCTGCGCGTTGGCTGCGGAGGCAATCTGGTCGGGCGATGCGTTGCCTTGCGACTGTATCCATTGATAGGCCTCAACCACCTGCGTCGGGTAGGTGGAGGCTGCCAGAATCTGGGCCACAAGCGCGTCGGGATAAAGAGCAATCGGGGCCACGAGCTGGTCCAGTTGGTCTGGAGAGAGCGGCTGTGCCGTTGCTTGTTGCGGATCTTGAGTGGCCGTCTGCTGGTCCTGTTCTTGTGGCTGCTGCTGTTCACTATCGGACGGCAGCGGCGCTCCGTACTGAGGAATTTGCTGGTTACTGTCGGTGCTGCTTTGTGGCTGCTGCTGGTCCTGTGCATCCGGAGGTGGCGGAGGTACGTCCTGCGCGAAAAGCTTCATGTTTCCAGTAAGCAACATCGCAGAAGCAAGCATGAACGCCAGCCACCGGTGCGTGCTTCCAGAATCTTTCCGGTCGTTCCATTTCAGGACCATTGTTCTCACCTTCATGACAGGTCCCCAAAGACCCTGCCATTCAATCATTAGAACACTAATCCCGGTCTATAGTTTCCCCTTAAGGAAACCGAATCTTGAGCCGATCAAGGCCCTGGAATCCGCTTACAGACAACATGAACAGGTCCACATTTTGTCCATGCGGTCAAGCGGCGGGAATTGCGGGGCGCTTCCCCAAGCCCAAGGGGCCTGAAATCTCTACAAAGTCACGCAGTCTTTCTCCGGCCCATGGCCATATCGCGTACCTGGTTCAGAAAAATAGACCGCTGATAAGCGTCCATGCGGCTGACGTAAGGAGCAATTTCTTTAAGGAAGGGGTCAGCCAGAATGGCTGTCGTTTCTTCATAACGGCGACTCCGCGCATCCCGCAACAGGGCGCAGATGTCCACTTCCAGCGCCTGGGCAAGCCGTTCCAAAGAGGACAGTGTAGGTACTGCCTTGCCATTCTCAATCTTTGAGATGTATGTGCGCGGGACCTGCATCCTTCCCGCAAGTTGACGCTGGCTCAGCTTCCGCTCACGGCGGATATTCCGCACGGCACGCGCCACCTGGATGCCTTCTTCTTCGCAATCGGGCGCGTCATGGGAAAAGGGAGGGACAAGTGCTTCCGGCTCTTCAATTTCAAGGGGTTTGTGACACCGACGGCACATCGAATTCGAGGTGCGGAACTGCACCAGACCGCAGTGTTCGCAACGGAGTACCTCGCGTGCCTCAACGGTTGCTAAGGTAGTTGCCATAATCGTTTTACGGAGCGCCAGAGCATTGCGCGTCCGGGCCGTGAAATTCAGGCATTATACTGAAAATCTTTACGGCTCATGTTTACCATGCAGGCAATGTACCAGCATTGTCAAGTGAAAAATGTGAGTCAAGCCTGAAAAAAACCAAAATTCCGGTATAAAAACAGGAAGAAAGATGCTATGACCCAGAAAAACCCTTATGGCCGAGAGCGTGCCTGGACGCTGCTGAACGAATATACCCAGTCCCCCAGCCTGCTCAAACATGCCCTGGCTGTTGAGACGTGCGTCCGGGCCTATGGTGAGCGCCAAGCCGATGCTCTGGGGCTTACAGAAGAGGCCCGGGAGTCTCTGGTAGAAACATACGCTGTCACGGGTCTTCTGCATGATTTCGACTATGAGAAGTGGCCTTCTCCGGAAGACCACCCGTGGACAGGACATCGTATTCTAACCGAGCAGGGATGGCCAGAGGAGATACGAACTGCCATTCTGGCACATGCCAGCTATACAAATGTTCCACGTGGAACACATTTAGCAAAAGCGCTTTTTGCCTGCGATGAGCTGGCCGGATTTCTTACCGCCTGCGCCCTGGTGAAACCTTCCCGGTCCATTCATGAAGTGGAAGTGGCCGGGGTCCGTAAAAAGCTGAAGGACAAGGCCTTTGCCCGCTCGGTCAGCCGTGCAGACATCATCCAGGGTGCGGAAGAACTAGGTGTTCCGCTCGAAGCGCACATCGCTTTTTGTATCCAGGCCATGCAAAGAAATGCCCAGCTGCTGGGACTTGGGTGACGGGTTTGCCTCTGAGACAAGGATTTCCTGAAGCATCCGCGCACTATTTGTAAGGGAAAAATACTTCTCGAAGCAGGGGCGCGCCCGATTGGCGATGCGATGCTGTTCTTCGGTGTCCATTCTTAGCCATCTGGTCAGAAGCCGCTCCGTTCCCTCCAGGGAGTCATCGTCCACCAGCCCGGCCCCTTCATCGGTAATCTGCTTCCAGATTTCTACCTTGTTGGAAATCAGAACAGGCCGTCCACAAGCGAGCGCTTCAGCCACGGCAACGCCAAAATTCTCCTGGTGAGAGGGAAGGACAAAGGCTTCACAACTGCGATAGGCGCCGTACTTTGCCTCGCCTGTAAGCATTCCTGGCCAGTGTACGCGATGTTCCAGGCCGCACAGCCTCACGATTTCCTGGAGTTGTGCTTTGTATCCAGACTGGTCCGGACCAGCCATGACCAGGTCCACATCAGGATGCTCTGCTCCCAGACGTGCAAATGCGCGGATGAGCAGATCGCAGCCTTTTTTCTCGTGTATCCGGGCCATAAAAAGGAAAAAGCGGCGGTCACGGACCTCTGGGACATGCAAGGAAAAGGCCTCAACCTGAGAAGCAATCTTTTCCTCCGGAGGGTCGATTCCCAGTGTGAGTACCCGGGAGCGCCATGCATGAGGCCAGAAACTTTCAGTCGTCAGATTTTTCTCCTGAGTTCCGGTAAAAAGCAGCGCATTTGCCCGGTGGAGCGCTGGGTAAAGCAGAGGCCAGTAGAGACATTTTTTCAGGTGCTTCAGCGGGTATTGTCGCTTAAACCAAGGATCCATTGCGCCATGGACAAAGACAAAATAGGGAATGCGGCCATACGCGGCCCGGCTTCCTGCCATCGTCACGAATTGCCAGACACCGTGAATAATCAAATGATCAAAACGCAAGATGTTGCGCTCCAACCAACCTGGTAATTTGGCGGAATATCCATAGATCCCCGATGCTGGCCCCAAGGCATGCACCGGGCAAGGAAGGGATTGCAAAAATCTTTCCGATGGATGGTCAAGACAGGCAATTTCAACGGAATCTCCCAAGTCAACGACCTTTTGCGAGAGCTGACGGACTACTTCTGGCGGGCCGCCGTCCTGGGGGTTCATGCTGCGGATGAGATGTAGTGTCCTCACGGGGGGTCCCCAGTCTGCTTGGTTAAACAACGCACAGACTTACCTTAAGATACATAATCTGATTACCTTCGAGAATCAAAAGTTGTTACTTTTGAAATCTTCAAAAAGTAAGATGGCAAAAGTGGTAGGAATAAAGGGCTTAAATTTTAAAAATCTTGCAAAAAAAAGGGCCCCTCGGGGGAGGGGCCAATCTGCCTTGGTTCTCTCGTTGTGTGAGAGCTTGGTTGCGGACCTTTTCTGGTCTTTATTGTTGTGGAACCGCTGGCTGCGACGCAGCACCCTGAGGGGAGGGCTGCGCGGAAGTCTGCTGCGTCGCACCAATCGGCGAACCCGCATTCGATGATGTCGAGTTCAAGGCCGCTAAACTGTTTTGCATGGTAGAAACCCGCACGGCGCTGCCAGAAATAGCTTCGCCACTGTCGGTTTCCATTTTTGCGTTGCCCATCGCAACTTGATGAATGCGATAAACCGGGATCTGCTTTTCGGTGACGAGGTAGCGCACGACCGCATCCGCCATGCGCTGTGAGCTCTGGATTCCGCTTTGCCCACGCACCGGCGAATGGCCCTCTACCTCGATGATGTAACCCTTTTGACCCTGCGCCTGTTCGGCAATTTGGTCCAGGGCCTCTTTGGCCCTGGCATTCAATACGGTTTGCCCAGGATGAAAGCGGATAATGGTGTCATTGACCTTTTGGTACTGGTCCAGACCGGCAACCGTAGTATTCAGCTTGCTGGACTGATCGCTGGCCTGTTGGGCCATAGTTTGCGCTTGTGTCGCCGTGGAATTGGCCTGCTGTGCAGTTTGATTGGCCTGATCGGCGGTGCTTTGCGCCTGTCGGATTCCTGCCTGTGCTCTGCTGTCTACATCTTTGATGTCGTTGGCATTCTTTGCCGTCAGCTGGTCGAGCTCATTCAAGCGGTCTTTTACAGGATTCAACTGGCGATTTACCCATTTCTTACGGGCAAAAGGATTCAGGTGCCCCCAAAATCCTTCATTCGATTTTGTCGAAAGGGGCTGGCCCGTTGCGTATGTACTGCTGTCGCTGGGGTTCATCCCATTTGCGGATGTACCCGTCTGGACCTGAGCGCTGGAAGCAGGAGTGGTCTGCTGGCTGGATTGAGCATAAGCAGGGAGGCCCAGGCTGGCAGCCAGAAGCAACGCAGCAAATGCCCTGAGGTCGAGTCTCGAACTTGCTTTCATTTTGTTGTCCATATCTGTCACCGTATTTACTCGAACACACTCCGGATGCTGCGCAGCGCCCGTTACGCTGAAACAAATAGCAGTTCGGATGCCAAAGTAAGGAAAATCGAGATAAGAAATCTTTTACTCTTTATTTTGAGTAACTTGCAGTTCCATCCGGCGAGTTTGTCCAGCCAGGCACAGGCGCATCATTTGGCCACTACGGCACTTTTACATGGTCACTTTTCCCTCTTACCGGAAATTTTTGCTCGACGGTCCCTTGCTTTGCCGACCGCATGAAAGTGTCAATTGCCAAGAAAACTAGATGGCCTTAGGCGAAAGTAATGCGAAAATAGGGGAGTGGAGCGCCGCAAGATCATCCACGTGGACATGGATGCCTTCTATGCTTCCGTAGAACAGCGGGACAACCCTCGGCTGCGAGGAAGGCCCGTCGTTGTTGCATGGCGAGGAAGCCGCTCCGTGGTTTGTGCAGCATCCTATGAGGCGCGCAAATTCGGGATACACTCTGCCATGCCCTCCTCAAGGGCCGAGCGACTCTGTCCGGAGGCCATCTTCATTCCTCCGGACTTCCATCGCTACCGGAATGTGTCGCGTCAGGTGCGCGACATCCTTCTGCGGCATACAGACAGAATCGAGCCTTTGTCCTTAGATGAGGCTTATCTGGACGTCACTGAGAACAAAACCGGTCTGCCGACGGCGACGCGCGTTGCCAAGGTCATCCGGCAACAGATCCGCGAGGAATTGCAGTTGACGGCCTCTGCCGGCGTGGCCCCAAACAAATTTCTGGCCAAAATTGCCTCGGACTGGAAGAAGCCGGACGGGCTTTTTGTCATTCAGCCAGAGGAGGTGGACGAGTTTCTCCTTCCTCTGCCAGTTGGGCGCATCCCGGGGGTGGGCAAAGTCATGCAAAAGCGTCTGGAAGAAGTTGGGGTGAGGACGGTTGGTCATTTAAGGGGCCTAGAGCTTTCTTTCCTCGAAGATCGCTTCGGGCGCTACGGCGTGCGTCTCTATGATCTGGCGCGCGGAATCGACAATCGTCCGGTGATGACTGACCAGCCCACCAAATCGATTTCCGCCGAGGACACCTTTGAGCGAGACATGACACTTGATGAAATGGAACCAGTCGTCCGCCGGCTGGCAGAAAAGGTCTGGGCAGCGGCGTGCAAGGACCCTCGCCAGGCACGCACAGTTGTCTTGAAGCTGAAGACCCCGGAGTTCAAAATCCTCACCCGCAGTTATACCCTGGCATGGCCTCTGGCCACGTGCGACGAACTGGCGCGGATTGCGCTTCGTTTAAGGGAGCGCGTCGGCCTGGGGGACAGGCAGCGGTTTCGGTTGGCAGGTGTGGGCCTGAGTAATTTCCGAGGGCCGGAGGAAATGCCGGAGCAGCCAGCACTTTTCGGGGCCTGACCACGGGAAGCAAGGGAAACGCTGGGGGAGGCCCGGAGCTTTCCGCAGAGAGGGTTGGACTTTTCCGGGCTGCAGAGGCATGGAAACCATAGGATGATTCCTGCCATGCCCCTGCGCTGTATTCTCAGCACCGGACGATTTTGGGTGAAGAAATCCCTTTGGTGGCATTGCGTGTATCGACTACAAGCTGAGATTCGCGGACAATGCGCTGATAGTCGTAATCCGAATGGTCAGTCACGATCAGGACGCAATCAAACTGTGAGAGATCGTCGAGAGGAGTGCAGTGCATGTCCAGATGATAGTGGCGGCCTTTGCCAACATAGGGGAAGAAAGGATCGTTGTAAGCAACGATTGCGCCTTTCTGCCGGAGCAGCTCAATGATGGTCAGTGAGGGCGATTCTCGCAGATCATCGATGTCTTTTTTATAGGCCATTCCGAGGATGAGCACCCTGGAGCCATTCAGAGGCTTCCTATGGCGGTTAAGGGCCTCAGCGGTTTGTTCCACGACATAATAAGGCATGGCCAGGTTGACTTCGCCGGCCAGCTCGATGAATTTGGTCTGGAAGTCGTATTGTTTGGCTTTCCAGGAAAGATAGAACGGGTCAATCGGGATGCAGTGTCCGCCGAGTCCCGGACCGGGATAAAAGGCCTGGAATCCGAAGGGTTTGGTCTTGGCGGCATCGATGACCTCAAAGATATCAATGCCCATGCGATGGCAAAGCTGCTTGAGTTCATTGACCAGGGCGATGTTGACACAGCGATAGATATTTTCAAGCAGTTTCGTCATTTCGGCCGCCGCCGGGGACGAAACCGAAACGGTACGGTTGAAGATGCTTGAGTATACAGCCGAAGCCAGCTCCTGGGCTTCTGGACCGACACCGCCAACAACTTTCGGGATATCACGGCGGGCCACGGTGTCATTGCCCGGGTCTTCACGCTCCGGAGAAAAAGCGACGTAAAAGCCGCTGTCTCCGGGTTTGCGCGCCACACTCAGTCCCAGGCAGTTTTCCTTTTCGAGGATGGGAACAAGCAACTCCTCTGTAGTGCCAGGATAGGTCGTGCTTTCCAGAATAATGAGCTGGCCTTCGTGGACCTCAGGGGCGATGGCCAGGGCCGTATTGCGGATAAAGCTCAGGTCCGGCTCGTGAAATTCATTCAGGGGAGTGGGTACGCAGATAATGACGACGTCCATCTCCCGGATCTGGGAATATTCCGAGGTCGCATGGAAACCTTTTTCCTGCGCTGCCTGAATTTCCGTTGCCGGAATACGGACAATATAGGAACCACCGTTGTTCAGGGTCTGGACCTTCTGAGGGTCGATATCAAACCCGGTGACGCGAAAACGTTCCTCGCTAAACAGCAGAGCCAGGGGAAGACCCACATATCCCATGCCTACGACGCCGATACGGGCGCTACGTGATGCAATTTTGTCCTTCAGTTGACGGGCGCTGCCGGCAAGTACGGTCGCCATGAAATCCACTCCTTTAGACCACACAAAATATCATGCCAGACTGGCATGGATATCGGTGCATGATGCAATTTGAATGCCATCATGGCCAAGCTGCTCGCAGAAAAATGTCTGGGCCTCTGAGAGTGGAGGCCTGTTGCCACTAGGATAGGAAAGAATTTATTTTCAGGTACTTACCTCACTAGCCTGCACTGGCTGGGAGTCTTGGGCTTCAAACGCCTGCGGCCACTGCATTCAGCTCCTTGATTAAACTGCCGACGAAGGCCTTTGCATCTCCGAAGAGCATCAGGGTCTTGTCCAGGTAGTAAAGGTCATTATCAATTCCGGCAAAACCGGGACTCATGCTGCGCTTAATGACCATGACGGTACGGGCTTCATAGGCATTGAGGATAGGCATTCCGGAGATAGGGCTGCCTTTGGTGAACCGCGCTGCCGGATTCACAACGTCATTGGCGCCGATGACCAGGGCGACGTCTGTTCGCGGGAATTCAGGGTTGATCTCGTCCATTTCAATCAGGCGGTCGTAGGGGACATCGGCCTCGGCGAGAAGGACGTTCATGTGTCCAGGCATACGCCCCGCGACGGGATGAATGGCAAAGCTGACTTCGACACCGCGTTTGCTCAGGACATCGTAAAGCTCACGAAGCTTGTGCTGGGCCTGGGCCACGGCCATCCCGTAACCGGGGATGATGACGACCTTGCGGGCAGCATCGAGGATTTGCGCTGCTTCCTCCGCACTGGCGGAGCGGATGGGGCGCGCTTCGGTTTTCACTGCGGTCGTCTGGACAGTTCCGAACGCTCCGAAGAGGACGTTGGTGAATGACCGGTTCATAGCGCGGCACATAATGACCGAAAGGATGAATCCTGAGGAACCGTCAAGGGCCCCGGCAACGATGAGCATCTTGCTGTTCAGCACAAAGCCCAGGAGTGCAGCGGAGAAGCCCGCATAAGAGTTCAACAGAGAGATGACAGTTGGCATGTCTGCGCCACCGATGGGGGTGACCAGAAGGACGCCGAAGACCAGTGCCACGATGACCATGGCGACGAACAGGGCGGTATGCTGCGGATGGATGACCAGCGCAATGGCAAGGACCAGGGCCGCGGCGAGCACAGAGAGGCTGACAATGTTTTGTCCCTTATAGACAATCGGACGCTGGGGCAGGATTTCCTGTAGCTTTCCTGCGGCGATGAGGCTTCCGGTGAAGGTGAGCGAGCCGATGATGACTTCCAGTGCAATCTCGCCCATACCAAAGCGGGTCAGATGGTCAAGCCCCTCGTAGTACTCAGCGATGCCGATCATGGCTGCCGACAATGCGCCGAAAGCGTGGCTCAAGGCCGTCCGCTGCGGGACCGCCGTGATTTTCACCATGCCGAGGGGAATGCCGATTCCGGCGCCGATCATCAGCGCGATGAGGATCCACTTGTAGGCCACGACTTCCGGGTTGTTCAGCGTGGCAAGGACGGCCAAAGCGGCTGCGATTTCGCCGGCGAGCACGCCCCGGCGGGCGCTGACAGGCGAGCTCAGCCATTTCAGCGCGAGGATGAAGAGAACAATTGCGGTGATGTATGCGAAGTGAAGATATTGCTCGATAGCCACTGCGTTCATGGTCTTTTTGCTCCGCCGGACTTGAACATGCGCACCATTCGGTCTGTGATGAAGAAGCCGCCGACCATATTGCTGAACGAGGCAGCGATCGCAATGGCCCCAAGTGTGGTGGTCAAAGGCGTTCCGTGTCTCCCGGTGATGATGATGGCCGCGACGACGACGATGGCGTCCAGGGCATTGGTCAGTGACATCAGCGGCGTATGCAAAAGCGGTGATACCCGCTTGATCAGCTCAAAGCCGACAAATCCAGCAAGGATGAAGACATAAAGATTTGAGATAAAATCTGCTGGCATTTCTTTCTCCTCAAGTCCGTGCTAAGCAGGAGCACCTGAAGCTGCAAGCTCTGCGACGCGCGGATGCACGATGCGGCCCTGGTGTGTGACCAGGGCCTCGCGGATGATCTCGTCCTCAAGATTGAGCGAGATACTGCCGTTCTGTATCAGCAATTTGGTTACTGCGGCAATATTGGCCGAAAACATCTGGCTGGCATGGTTGGGGACGCTTGATGGCAGGTTGACCGGGCCGAGGATCGTCACATCATGGTGGACGATGGTTTCGCCTGCCCTGGTGAGTTCACAGTTACCGCCGCGTTCGGCGGCGATGTCCACGATTACGGAGCCGGGCTGCATGGCAGAAACCATCTCGGCGGTAATCAGCACGGGGGCTTTGCGCCCGGGCACGGCCGCCGTAGTGATGACAACGTCCTGTTCGCGAAGCACCTCAGTGAGTTGCTCGCGCTGTTTGCGGTAAAAGTCTTCCCCGAGGGCTTTGGCGTATCCGCCCTTGTCTTCCGCAGCTTCCGCTTCCACGGCCAGCACGACGAATTTTGCCCCGACGCTTTCCACTTGTTCCTTGACGGCAGAGCGCACGTCATATGCGCTGACGACGGCCCCCAGACGGCGGGCGGTGGCGATGGCCTGGAGTCCGGCGACGCCTGCTCCAAGAACAAAGACCTTGGCCGGAGTGATGGTTCCGGCGGCCGTCATGAGCAATGGAAAGATTTTGGGCAGATGCATTGCTGCGAGAAGAACGGCACGGTAACCGGCGATGGTGGCCATCGAGGAAAGAGCGTCCATACTCTGGGCGCGCGTGATGCGCGGAATCAACTCGAGTGCAAGCAGGGAAACTCCGGCACTGGCCAGGCTGGAGCATTCCTGAATCGCCGTGAGTGGTTCAGCGAAACCAATGAGCACCTGACCGGGGCGGAAATTCCTGAGATCGGCACGGCCTGCTTCAGGATTGGCGCCAAGACAGCGCACCTGGGCGATGATGTCGGCCTGCTCAAAGACATCTTCGCGGCTGGCGATGCGCGCACCACGTGCTACGTATAGTTCGTCGGGAAAGCCTGCTGAAGCGCCAGCAGACTGTTCCATGATGACCTCAAGTCCGGCTTTTTTGAGCGCTTCGCACTGGCGGGGTACGAGCGCTACCCGGCGTTCCTGAGGGAAGGTCTCCAGCAGAATCCCAAGGGTCCCAGGCAATCCAAAATTCTCCTTGGGCAGCCAAGGTATTCAATTTATTTATCGTTTGGCAAGGTTTTCGTTGATGAGATTAGAAAAATCTTTATGGGGAATAAAGCAATGGAATGACTGGGCGAAAGGTTTCCCCCTCTTCATCGCATGGTAGACAAGGAAAGACCGTCCTCAAAAGGAGTGGTATTCGACAGGCTGTTTTCGTCTTATATCCTTCACGAAGCATTAAGGTTATGAACATTAAGGTAAAAGGTGATGGGCGTGAATTACAGAGCAGGATTTGTGGCGGTGATGGCGGGGCTTTTGTCTGTATGTGGGCTGTATGCCCAGCAAACGGCCGTGACTGCTCCGGTCACCATCACCCTGGATGAGGCCATCCGAAGGGCCGAGGCCAATGAGCCTGCGTTTGCCGCAAGCGTGGCAGACAGCAAAGTAGCAGCGCTGGACCGCTCGATTGCGCGTGCGGCACTTTTGCCGAATGCGGTCTATCACAACCAGTATCTTTACACTCAAGGCGGCACGGGGACTACGACTCCGCGTTTTATTGCCAATAATGCAGTCCACGAATATACAAGCCAGGGCGTGGTGAATGAGACAGTCGGGCTTGCCGGAGTGGCTGAGATCAAGCGGGCCGATGCTGCCGCCGCATTTGCAGAAGCGCAATTGGAAGTGGCAAGAAGAGGACTGGTGGCGACAGTGGTGGGTCTTTACTATGGGCTTCTTTCCGCCGACCAGAAATTGCAGGTTGCCACCCGGGCGGCTGGCGAGGCCGATGCCTTTGTGGACCTGACGCAGAAGCGCGAGGCGGCGCGCGAGGCGGCCCATGCCGATGTCATCAAGGCCCAGCTAGAGCAGCAGCAGCGTCGTCGTGACCTGGAAGATGCCAAAGTTGCAGCAGAAAGAGCGCGTCTGGAGCTGGGGGTACTGCTTTTTCCCGACCCGCGCACGCAGTATGTGCTCCAGGAGGCCCCGATCCGCGATGGTTTACCGACGCGCGCCGAGGTGGAAGCTGCAGCGTCGGCAAACAATCCTGACATCAAGAGCGCGTTTGCGGCGTTGCGGCAGAGTGATGCGGAGGTATTGGCTGCGCGCGCTGCGTATCTGCCGGACCTGGGAGTGAGCGCGATGTATGGAATCGATGCGCCGCAGTTTGCGGTCCGCGGGCCGGATGGGCTGCATAACCTGGGCTACTCCGCGATGGTGACGGTGGACATTCCGGTATGGGACTGGCTTTCGACGCAGCACAAAGTCCGGCAGAGCGAGATACGCCGCGATGCAGCGCGTGTGGCTTTGACGGCCGCGCAGCGCAGGCTGATTGCGGAACTTGATGAGTATTATTCCGAAGCGGTGGCTGCACACAACCAGCTTGCTTCACTGGACCAGAGTGTGCAGACAGCTGCGGACAGTCTGCGGCTGACCAAAATGCGCTACACAGGCGGTGAGGCCACGGTGCTGGAAGTGGTGGATGCACAGAATGCGCTGACTCTGGCAGAAAATGCGCGCGAGGATGGGCGCGTCCGCTACGAGATGGCGTTGGCGAATTTGCAGACATTAACAGGGACCTTGTAAGAGAAAACGATGCTGAGAATCTCAGGAAAAACATATTGCTCAGTCACTCTGGTTGCCGCGCTGGCGTTTGCCGGCTGTGCAAAAAAAGAGGCCGCACTTCAGGTAGAGGTTGAAGTGCAGGCTGAGCATCCGGAAGTTGGACCGATGGCGGCGCACATTACGGCCGATGCTGTGCTGGCTCCGTTGGCGCAGGCTGCAATTGCACCGAAGATCAGCGCGCCGGTGAAGAAGTTTTATGTGCAGCGCGGATCACACGTGAAGGCCGGGCAGTTGCTTGCGGTGCTCGAAAACCGCGATCTGGAAGCTGCAGCCCTGGACAATCAGGGCAGCTATACCGCGGCCGAGGCAGCGTACGCGACAGCGACGAAAGCACAGGTCCCGGAAGACTATCAGAAGGCCGAGTTGGATTTCGCACAGGCAAAAGCCAATCTGGAACTCAACCAGAGCATTGTGAAGAGTCGTAAACAGCTTTTTGCGGAAGGGGCGATTCCGGGCCGCGATCTGGACACTGCAGTGGCTGCGCTGGTACAGGCGCAGGCGGCATATGATTCGGCGAAGAAGCACCTTGATTCCATGCAGACAGTCAGCCGTGAGGCGGCACTGAAGGCGGCGCAGGGCCAGCTGGAGTCTGCCAAAGGCAGATATCTTGGCGCAGAAGCACAGGTGAGCTACTCGGAAATCCGTAGCCCGATTGATGGAGTGGTGACGGACCGACCGCTCTTTGCAGGCGAAACAGCGGCGGCAGGGGCGCCACTGCTGACAGTGATGGACACTTCGGCGCTGCTGGCAAAGCTGCACATTTCGCAATTGCTGGCCCAGCAGCTCAAAGTGGGCGACCCGGCAGTCGTGACTGTTCCAGGAATGGAAGAAACCGTGCCGGCCAAGGTTTCACTGGTTAGCCCGGCGCTCGATCCTGGCAGCACAACCATCGAAATATGGGTAAGGGCCGAAAACAAAGATGGTGCCTTGAAAGTAGGCACGCCGGTCCATGTTGCCATACAGACAAAGGCCGTGAGCAATGCCGTCAAGGTCCCGATCAGTGCCTTGCTTTCGGCACAGGACGGCAGCACCTCCGTAATGGTGATGAGTCCAGATGGGGTGGCGCACAAAAGGCGGGTGCAGACGGGAATCCGGGACGAGAAAGAAGTCCAGATCATGAGCGGTGTTACGCCGGCGGACATGGTCATTACTGAAGGCGCATACAGTCTGGATGATGGAACCAGGGTAAAGCTGGCTTCCTCTGGCCAAGAAAAGCCTGCGGCGCATCAGAGAGGTGGAGACGATGATTAGCACCCCTCCTTTGGTGGTGCCGGAAACACAGAATTTCTGGCTTTCGCGCTCGGTGCGGACAGTCTTTTTCTTTGCCGTTGTTCTTACCGTGGTGGGAGTGTATCTGGCGTTTCAGGTGCCCATCTCTGTTTTTCCTGAGACGAATTTTCCGCGCGTGGTGATCGGCGTGGACAACGGCGTAATGCCGGTTGAGCAGATGCAGGTGACCATCACCAAACCGATAGAAGATGCGGTGAACAGCGTTCCCGGTCTGGAGACAGTGCGGTCCACAACCAGCCGCGGGTCGGCGGAAGTAAGCCTATTTTTCAACTGGAATGTGGACATGTTCCGCACGCTGCAACTGGTAGATGCGGCGCTGGCAAAAGTTGAGCAAACACTGCCGCCCACGGCGCGCATTACGACCAACCGTTTGACCTTTGCCACATTTCCCATCCTTGGCTACAGCCTCACCTCGGACACCCTTTCGCAGACCCAGCTGTGGGAGCTAGCGACCTATGAGTTGAAGCCGCCACTGAACCGGGTTGCCGGAGTCAGCATGGTCACGGTGCAGGGAGGACAGGTCCCTGAATTTCATGTGGTGCCGGACATGGCGCGGATGCAGGCTTCCGCCGTGACCATTACGGACCTGGTGAATGCAATCCAGGCATCCAATATCATTGATTCTCCCGGCCTGTATGAGGAGAACCATCAACTCATTCTGGGCCTGGTAGGAGCACAGGTACACAGTGCTTCTGAACTGGGCCAGCTGGTCATCAAGACCACGCCGGGAGGGGCCCCGGTCCGCGTGGCCGATGTAGCAGATGTGAGGCCGGGCACGCTGCCTGTTTACACCGTAGTCACGGCGAACGGCAAGCCTGCAGTTTTGTTGAACATTACAAGGCAGCCTTCCAGTAATACCGTGGCTGTGGCGAACGCAGTCGCCGATGAGGTGCAACAGCTCCAAAAGAAGCTTCCGCCGGGAGTGAAGCTCGCGCCCTTCTATGACCAGTCGGAGCTGGTGCGCGAGAGTATTTCGAGTGTGCGCGACGCCATTCTGATTGGACTTGTGCTGGCCTGCGTCATCCTGTTTCTCTTTTTGCGCGACTGGACCTCATCCATCATTGCCGGGCTCGTCATTCCTGTAACAGTAGCGGTTACGATTGTCTTTCTCTGGGTGATTGGCGAGAGCTTTAACCTGATGACCCTCGGTGGTCTGGCGGCCGCCATCGGATTGGTGATTGATGACGCAATTGTGGTGGTCGAGAACATCGTCCTGCACCGCGACTCCGGCGAAACGCGGGTGGAGGCAGTGCGCAAGGCGCTGGCGGAAATCACGAAGCCACTGATTGGCTCCACGATCACACCGGTGGTTGTCTTTCTGCCGCTCATTTCTGTTTCCGGAGTGACGGGAAGCTTCTTCCGTGCGCTTGCAGTAACCATGACGGCGGCGTTGTTGACGTCCCTGCTGCTGGCCCTGACCTGGACGCCGGGACTTGGTCTTGTTCTGCTACGCGAGCAGAGACAAGAGCGTCATGCCGGTCCGGGCCGTTTGCTGCGTCGGGTGATGGGATGGCATGGCCGGGCCCTTAATCTGGCGCTTTCAAGACCGCTGCTGCTCGCTGCCGGGTGCATCGTCCTCATTCTTGGGACATGGTTTGCTTATCAGTCGCTGGGTTCTGACATGCTTCCGGAGATGGACGAGGGCGGCTTTATTCTGGACTACATCATGCCAGCCGGAAGCTCGTTGTCAGAGACCAATCGTGTGCTGGAGCATGTGGAGCGTATTCTGCAGTCGACCCCGGAGGTGGAGAGTACATCGCGGAGGACCGGGCTGCAGTTAGGGCTGGCTGCGGTCACAGAGGCAAATACCGGGGACATTTCCGTAAAGCTGAAAAAAGACCGCGACCGGGGAATTGACGAAATCATGGCGGACGTCCGCGAAAAGATCCGGGCCTCCGAACCGGAGTTGGACATTGAATTTACGCAGGTCCTGCAGGACATGATCGGCGACTTGTCGAACTCCCCGGAACCGATCCAGATCAAAATCTTTGCCAATGATCAGAACCTGTTGAACCAGCTAGGCGAGCGGGTCGCAGATACGATCAGCAAAATTCCGGGTGTCGTGGACGTGCAGAATGGGGTAGAGAACACAATCAGTGGTCCTGCAACGAATTTTCAGGTGGACCCAGTGGTTGCAGCCCGCCTTGGATTCACGCCGCAGGAGGTATCTCAGGATGCGACCAGTATTCTGGATGGCATCCCGACAACGGACCCATTGATTGCAAACAACCGGCCTTACACGATTCGTGTGCGATTAGGCGAGGCAACGCGCAGTTCTCTTGAGGCAATTGAAAATACGGTCTTCAACAGCAGCACGGGGCATACCGCCACTCTTGGATCCTTGGCAAATATTCAACAATTGCCGCCGCAGAATGAAATCCGCAGGGAAAACCTGCAGCAGATGATTGTCGTCACGGGCAGGCTGGAAGGATCAGACCTGGGTACGGCGATGGCACAGGTGCAGCAGGCAGTGGCGGGTCTCCATTTGCCACCGAATGTGCGGGTGACCTATGGAGGGACCTACGAGGAACAGCAGAAGTCGTTTCATGATCTGATGCGAGTGCTGCTGTTAGCGCTCGCGCTGGTATTTGGGGTCCTGTTGACGGAGTTCCGAAATTTCGCAGCGCCGGCTGCGATTCTTGCCTCGTCTGTACTTTCGATCGCTGGGGTCGTATTTGCACTGCTTCTTACTGGCACCACGTTCAATGTCGCCTCATTTATGGGCCTGATCATGGTCATCGGAATTGTGGCGAAAAATGGGATCCTGCTGCTGGATGCGGACGAGAAGTTCCGTGCGGAAGGGGTTTCGCCACGTGACGCGATGGTCCATGCAGCGCAGCGGCGGCTGCGACCCATTCTGATGACTGCAATTGCCGCCGTCTGCGGGATGTTGCCACTGGCCTTTGCCATTGGGTCCGGATCCCAGATGCTGCAACCGCTTGCCATTGCGGTCATCGGAGGACTGTGCATCTCCATGGTGCTGAGTCTGGTGGTGACTCCTGTGGTCTATTACTATCTGACGCGCAGTCGGGAAATGCTCTGATCCAGATCGGTTTGTCTCCTGCTTCGAGCAGGGCGGCAGGGCCTTGTTCTCATAAAATAGAAACAGTACCTTATGACGCATATCCGCTCTGCTACGCCAGCCGATGTTCCTTTGATCTACTCGTTCATCAGAGAACTTGCCGAGTATGAACGCGAGCCACACGCGGTGAGAATCACCGAAATGGAATTGCTGAGGGACGGCTTTGGAGAAAACCGTTATTACGAGTGTCTGATTGCGGAGGAAGACCAGCAGGCTGCGGGGTTTGCTCTTTACTTCCCGATTTACTCTACCTGGCAGGGCCCCAGTCTGCATCTGGAAGATTTGTTCGTGCGTCCGGAGTTCCGCGGCAGAGGCATCGGAAAGGCCCTGCTGCGTGAGGTGGCTGCGGTTGCTGTGAAGCGCGGCTGCAAACGGCTGCAATGGGACGTGCTCGAATGGAATGGGCCTGCCATCCGGTTTTATCACTCGATTGGGGCCACCCTGCTGCAGGAATGGCGGCGCATGCGCGTGACCGACCAGGCATTGCAGGCACTGGCTGCGGCCGATGAGGTGCGGGCGTGAGCCGGATTCGGGTGATTGGCGGAGGGCTTGCGGGCCCGGAGGCAGCTCTGGTTGCTGCGCGCATGGGCGTGGAGGTTGATCTTTATGAAATGCGCCCCGTGCGTTCAACCCCGGCGCACCAAACGGCTGACTTTGGAGAGCTCGTCTGTTCCAATTCTTTGAAGTCTGAGAGCGAAAACAGCGCCCCATGGCTACTGAAGCAGGAGTTGCGCAGGGCAGGGTCGCCCCTGCTGGCATGTGCTGACGCCAGTGCTGTGCCTGCCGGGCACGCTCTCGCAGTGGACCGCGTAGAGTTTTCGCGGCAGATAACGGAAGCCCTGGAACGGGAGCCGCGCATCCATGTGCATCGTGAGGAAGTGACCAGGCTTGGTCCTGAGGACGGTATCACAATTGTGGCCTCTGGGCCATTGACGTCCTCTGCGCTATCGGAAGAGATTGCGCGCCTGACGGGAAGCAGCCACCTCGCGTTCTATGACTCCATCAGTCCGATTGTGGAAGCTGATTCCATCAATATGGACCGCGTCTACTTTGCAGCACGCTGGGACAAAGGCACGGCAGATTACATCAACTGTCCCTTCACGAAGGAAGAATACGACGCCTTCTATGATGCTTTGGTTTCCGCGGAGACGGTGCAGGAAAAAGCATGGGAAAAGCTCTGCTATTTTGAAGGCTGCCTGCCGATTGAGGAGCTGGCACGGCGCGGTCGCGATACGTTACGGTTTGGTCCGATGAAACCCGTTGGCCTGCGCGATCCGCGAACGGGAAAGACGCCATATGCGGTCGTGCAGCTGCGCTGCGAAAATCTCCGCGCTGACTCGTATAATCTGGTCGGCTTTCAAAACCATCTCAAGTATGGCGAGCAGGCGCGGGTGCTGCGCATGATCCCCGGCCTGGAAGGGGCGAGATTTCTGCGCTATGGGCAGATTCATCGCAACACATACATCAATGCTCCGCGCGTATTAATGGAGACGCTGAATCTGCGCGAGTATCCCAACATTTACTTTGCGGGGCAGATTTCCGGCGTGGAGGGATACACAGAATCCATTGCCAGTGGTTTCCTGGCGGGACTCTATGCAGCACATGCGGCGTTGGGCGCAAGACCGGTGCCTGTTCCCAGGGCCACGGCTCTCGGAGCGCTGGTGCATTACATCACCCACGCCGATCCTGAAAATTTTCAGCCGGCCAATATTACCTTTGACTTGCTGGTGCCTCTTGAAGAGAAATTGCGGAAAGAGATACGGAACAAAAAGGAACGCCACCGTGTGCAGTGCGAACGCGCATTGGCGGCGTTCGCACAATGGTGGCAGACAGCAGTCAATCCAGCGGTCCACTCTTTTTAAGCGGCAGTTCTCTTGCAGAAATCAATGCGCAGAGACAAGTTCTTCTGTGGCTGAGCGGCTACCATAGCGTGTTTCCACATACTCATTGAGGATCCTTTTGAAGTCCTCGACAATTGTGTCGCCGCGCAGGGTGGTCAGCAGGCGGCCATCCACATAGACCGGGGCCTTCGGCTCCTCGAAAGTGCCGGGCAGCGAGATGCCAATGTTGGCGTGTTTGGATTCGCCGGGTCCATTGACCACGCAGCCCATGACGGCGAGCTTCAACTCCTCAACGCCTGGGTAGCGCTGCCGCCAGACGGGCATGGAATCGCGCAGATAGTTTTGTATTTGCTGGGCCAGTTCCTGGAAGAAGGTGCTGGTGGTACGGCCACATCCGGGGCAGGCGGTGACCTGGGGCGTGAAGCTGCGGATTCCCAGGGATTGCAGAATCTGCTGCGCCGTGAGCACCTCTTCGGTGCGGTCTCCGCCCGGCTTGGGCGTGAGTGAGACCCGGATGGTATCGCCAATGCCTTTCAGCAGCAGCGGGGCCAGTCCGGCCGTGGAGGCGACGATCCCTTTCATGCCCATACCGGCCTCGGTCAGGCCAAGGTGCAAAGGATAATCGCAGCGGCTGGCCAGCATCTCATAGACATCAATCAGGTCACGGACGCCGCTGACTTTTCCGCTAATGATGATTTTGTCGTGGGCAAGGCCGTAGTGCTCAGCGGCTGCGGCCGAATCCAGTGCACTGCGGCACATGGCTTCCATCATGACGTCGCGCGCATCCAGAGGGTCGGGGCGCCGGGAGTTTTCATCCATCAGGCGCGTCAGAAGCGCCTGGTCCAGGGAACCCCAGTTGACGCCAATGCGGACCGGCTTGTCGTTTTCGATTGCGCACTCAATCATGGTACGGAAATTGTCGTCGTCCTTGCGTCCAATGGAGACATTTCCCGGATTGATGCGATATTTGGCCAGCGCTTTGGCGCAGTCCGGATATTTCTTGAGCAAAATATGGCCGTTGTAGTGGAAATCACCGATGATGGGGACGTGAATCCCGGCCTTTGCCAGCCCTTCCACAATGTAGGGTACGGCCCGGGCAGCATCGTCGTTGTTCACTGTTACACGGACGAGTTCTGACCCAGCGGCAGCCAATGCGGCCACTTGCTGAATGGTCGCCGGAACATCGGCGGTATCAGTGTTGGTCATGGACTGGACGGCCACGGGCGCCTCGGAACCGACGCGGACATTGCCTATCCGGACGGTGACGGTTTTTCTGCGCTGAATGACTGGCATAAATTCCTCAATATCAGTGTACAAGGAACAAAAGTACGGAAGAAATCCATAAAACGGGTCTTCCAAAAGCAGAGGGTCCCTTATCGGAGAAAACAGAAAGTATCTCTTTGATTTCACGGCCGGAGTCTGATCAGGGCTGCATGGTCATGGTCCCGGCTTCCACACCCATGTTCTCAGGAGCAGTGTGGGATGTCGGTCACGGAGCTGTACAGCGGAATCTTTCGCGCATGCGTAACCCGGGTAGGGATGGTGGGCAGTGCAGGGCTCGAACCTGCGACCTCCTGCTTGTAAGGCAGGCGCTCTAACCAACTGAGCTAACCGCCCCGGAAAGGACTTTTTTATTCTAGCAGGGAAAGAAGCAAAGTATGGCGGTTGCGCAACCAGGATTCTGATCTGCCGCCTGCTTCAGGCTGGAGAATCACTGGTAGACTGTGCCTTGTGCGCCGCCTGATTGTGAACGCAGATGATTACGGTTTAACTCCAGGTATCAATCGTGCTGTGGCAGAACTACATGCTGCAAACGCGCTTTCCTCCGCGACCTTAATGGCCACAGCCCCAGATGGCCCTTTTGCAGAGGCGGTTTCACAGGCCGCACAGATGTCTTCGCTCGGCGTGGGTTGCCATGTGGTGCTGGTGGATGGCATTCCCGCACTTCCTGTCAGGGAGATACCTTCACTGGTGAGCGGCACAGAATTCCGGCCCAAGCTGGGCGCCTTTGTTGCCGACCTGCTTTGCGGACGGATCTCTGAAACCGACATTGAGAAAGAGGCAGTTGCGCAGATCCGGAAATTGCAACTGGCCGGTATTTCTGTGACCCACGTCGATACCCATAAACATACACATATGTTTCCGCGGGTCCTCCGGCCGCTAGTGCGTGCTGCTCTGGCGTGCGGGGTGAAGGCCATCCGAAACCCTTTTGAACCGGATTGGGCATTACAAGCCACCAGCAGAGCGGGGCGGGTCCGGAAGATGCAGGTGCGGCTATTACGCTCTCAGAGCGCCTCCTTTGCCCGGGAAATCAGGAAATCCGGATTGATGACAACGGACGGCGCCATCGGAGTGCTGGCCACCGGCTCACTGGATGAGCCAACTGCAGAGCATCTTCTCTCTGCCCTGCCAGAGGGGACCTGGGAGCTGGTCTGTCATCCCGGGTACAACGATGCCGACCTTCAGCGGCAGCGGACCAGGCTTCGGGAGTCGCGGGATATCGAGCGCAGGGCACTGCTCAAAGCCGTTCCCGGCGCGCAGATAAAGGTCATCCATTTTGGGCAGCTATAAAAAGGCCGAGTTGCTCTCCATACCTAATGAAAAGATGTGCTGTTCTGAATCCGGTACACTGGCGTCATCGTCAAATGCAGTAACCGGGCGGCCCATGAAAATCGGAATTACCTGTTATCCCACATATGGTGGCAGCGGCGTTGTAGCAACGGAGCTTGGTATTGAACTGGCACGCGCCGGCCATCAGGTGCACTTCATCACCTATTCGCAGCCGTTCCGGCTTACTGGGCGTGAAGAAGGAATCTGGTACCATGAGGTCCCAGTCTCAAATTATCCCTTGTTTGAGTATCCCCCCTATGATCTGGCGCTGGCCTCACGGATGGCAGAGGTGGCGGAGTATTATGGGCTTGATCTGCTGCATGTGCACTATGCCATTCCCCATTCGGTAAGCGCGTTGCTGGCCCAGCAGATGCTGGCTGCACGTGGACGCCATCTTCCCTTTGTGACGACCCTTCACGGCACAGACATTACGCTTGTCGGACTCGACCGTTCCTATCTGCCGATTACTCGGTTTTCCATCGAGCAGAGCGACGGGATCACCTCAATTTCTCAATATCTGAAGGAACGTACGATTCAGGAGTTTAAAACCAAGAGTCCAATCGAGGTCATTCCAAACTTCGTAAACTGTGATGTCTATGCACCAGTTTCCGAGGAGATACGACGCCAGGAACGTGCGCGCTATGCTGCCTCCGATGAAAAGATTCTGGTCCACCTTTCAAATTTCCGCCCTGTAAAGCGGGTGACGGACGCAGTGGAAATTATGGCTCGTGTCAACCAATCTGTGCCTGCGCATTTGTTGCTTGTGGGAGACGGTCCAGACCGCTCGGCGGCTGAGTGGCTGGCCAAACGCCATGGTATCCAGGAGCGCGTGCATTTTCTGGGCAAGCAAGACAGCGTAAATGATCTGTTGCCTCTGGCAGACCTGATGCTCATGCCAAGCGAGCTGGAGTCGTTCGGGTTGGCGGCCCTGGAAGCGATGGCCTGCCGTGTTCCGGCAATCGCGACCAGGGTAGGAGGAGTGCCGGAACTCATCGAGGATGGCGTCAATGGCAGGTTGTTTGCCGTGGGGGACGTGGAAGCGATGGCCCAAGGCGCCGTGGAGCTGCTTACCGATGCGCAGAAACTGCAATCCATGGCAGAGGCCGCCCGCCAGACAGCACAAAAGCGTTTCTGCTCCAGCAAAATTATTCCGCTCTACGAGAATTTTTATGAGCGGGTGCTGGAGCGGGCCGGGGACATGACGGGCGAGGTTGTCTCGCCGGTTGTCTCGCCGTCATCATAATTTGCTGTGGGCATCTCCATACTAATCAGCGTGCCCCGTCCGGGACGACTGGTGACATCAAATTTGGCAGCATCGCCAAAGAGCACTTCAAGCCGCTCCCGCACATTGTTCATGCCGATTCCCGTGCCCTGGCGCAGGACGCCACTTGAGTGAAAACGTCCGGGAGCAATACCGACTCCATCGTCCTCCACTTCAATGAGGAGCTTTCCCTGAATCAGCCGGCTCCGGAGAGTAATGGTGCCACCACTGATACGCGGCTCCAGACCATGCTTGATGCTGTTCTCAATCAGCGGCTGCAGAATCATGCTGGGCACCGGGAGGTCCAGCGTGGCGGGATCAATTTCCTTGACAACTTTGAGCTTGTCCGGACCAAAGCGGACGACTTCGATGCTCAGGTAATCATCGGTAAAGCTCAATTCGTCACGCAGAAGGACGTAGGAGTCATGCTCCTTGAGCAAAGCGCGCAGGATGTTGGCCAGCCTGACGATCAGCTCCCGCGCCTGTTCCGGACGTGAGCGCACCAGGGAGGCAATCGAGTTGAGCGTATTGAAAAGAAAGTGGGGATTAATCTGACGCTGGAGAGCATCCAGTCGCGCCTCCAGCAGCAATCGCTTCTGCTCTTCGAGTTTTTGTTCAATGCGGATGGCGTTCCATATTTTGAGAGGGATGCCGACTACCATGGCAGAGCAGGCCCATACGGCCACTCGTATGGGCCAGGAAGGCCCCACTAGAGCGAAGAGGCGATGGGGATACATGCTGCTAATCCAGCCGCGGCAGATCTCCAGGCCGACAATCAAAGCAAGCAGCAGGACCTGGCGGTCGAAGCGCGGCTTGCGCAGGTTTCTGCGTATCCACCGGTAGATACTGAGGTCGACAAAAGGAGAGAAAGACCAGACTTCTTCTTCTTCCACAAAACGGCCGTACATTCCGGCGATGGCACCTACGGCCAGATTAAAAGGCAGGCTGAGATATTCATGGTGCAGCATGGCCGGCAGCGACAGCATCGCCCCGCCAGCCAGTGCTGACCAGGGACCCATAAGAATGCCAAGAAGGACGGTTGTTTCAAAGGAGATATCGGCGGCATAAAAGTTAGGCACGATAACACGCACCCATACCCCCAGTGTGAGCGGAATACAGATAAAAGCCAGCAGGCCCAGGGTCTGTCCGGCGTTACGGTCTTCCGTAAAGAGGAGCCGTTGAAAGGTGCGGGCGCGGGCCAGGGCGCTGGATACAGCAGCAGCCACACCCAGCTTGATGAGCAGAGTAATCAGGATGAGCTTCGGCTCGTACACGCTTTCACTCTAGTGGAGCAAAGGTACGCATGTACAGCCGTCTATGGATGGCCTGGTTCTAAAGCTGCGGCTTTTTTTCGTTCGGCATCGGCATCAGCGGAACGTCCCTGCCTTTCATAGGCGAGGGCCAGCTGGCGGTGTGCTTCGGCATAGGCCGGATCGCTGCTGATGGCTTCCTGATAGCGGGAGATGGCATCGGCGACTTCTCCCTTTTGTAACAGCGCATTGCCGGTATTGGTGGCAAAAATGGCCCGCTGGCGGTTCACCGCCACGCGAGTGAGGTCTGCGGCGATTTTCCGCTCCGCCGCGGCCTCTTCCCGCTTGCCTTGTTCCTGCAGGACGCTGGCCAGCGTGATATGGGGGCCGGGTTGATTGGGCAACAGCTGGATGGCCATGCGCAGGGCCCTAGCCGCATCATCGTACTTTGCCTGCTGCTTGTAAATACTGCCCAGGAGGGCCCAGCCATCTCCATTGCCGGGCCGGCGATCCAGAGCGGTCCTGAGTTCTGCTGCCGCGTCATCGAAGCGTCCCTGCTGCATGTAGAGCACACCGAGTGTGTAAGGCGGGTCCGGAGAGGAGGGGTCGAGTCTGGCTGCGGTTTCAAGCTCTGGGACGGCACGAGCAAGGTCGTCCTTGAGTTTGTATGCCAGGCCCAGATTGTAGTGGAGCTGCGGAGTGTCCGGTGCGATGGCCAGCGCTGCCTGGAACTCGCGGATTGCATCCTCGATGTCGCTTTGCTGCAGATAGGCGACCCCCAGGTCTTGATGCGTGGTCGCATCCTGGGGGGCCAGTGCAAGTGCACGACGATAATAAGAAACGGCATCCTTGGCATGGCCGGTCTGCACAAGAGCAAGCCCGATATTGGTAAGCGCCGAAGTGTTTGCAGGATCAGCAGCGATGACCTTTTGAAAAAGAGGAATGGCCTCATTCTCCTGGCCAGTGCGTTGCAGTGCCATTGCTAACTGATTGGCCGCCTCAGTGAGAGACGGGTCCAGAGAGAGGGCCTGCCGAAAGTGTGGAATGGCTGCATCATCCTGATCGCTTGCAGCCAGGGCCTTGCCTAGCTCCAGATGGGCGATTGCATTCTTCGGGTCCAAATGGAGGGCCTCGGTCAGCTCAGGAATGGCGCTTTGCGGCTGCTGCATATGGTTGAAGGCCGCGCCCAGATGCATGTGTGCCGCCGCAAGATGAGGGTCCAGTTGAAGGGCGTGTTCAAAGGCATTTCTGGCCTCTGGCCAGTTCTGCGTCTGCGCTTCAAGAGTGCCAAGCTGATCATAGAGCACGGCATTCTGTGGCGCCTCACGGATGGCGCGCTGTGTTTTGTCCAGGGCCTCGGGCAGCCGGCCCGTGGCTGCGAGGGCGCGGGCATAGGCTGCCAGGACGAGCGGGTCAGCACTGTCAATTTTTTCAAAGAGCAAAAGTGCCTTCTGTGGATTTCCTGTTTGTGTATAAGCGATCGCGAGGTTTTCCTGCGCACTTTTGTCAGCGGGTTTGAGTGCCAGGGCCTTTTCGAGTTCCCGCACGGCCGCCGCGTAGTCCCCCGTCTGGCAGAGGACGCTGCCCAGGGCGCTGTGTCCCTCTTCGATCTGGGGCGCCAGCTGAACCACGCGTTCAAACTGCTGCCGCGCTGTGGCAAGATCGCCGCTCGCAGCCGCGGCATATCCGGCCCGGAATGCAGCATCGGCTTCATGCAACCGGGTGGTTTGCTGGGCAAACAAAGAACTGCCGAAACCCGACGTTAGCCACAGCAACGCATAGATCGAGAGTGGGACTTTCCCTTTTGTATTCCAACGATGCATCACTAGTGCTGTGTTCCTGACTGGAGCTTTTCGGCCATCTGAAATTCTCTGGCTGCGTCGTCCTTGCGGCCCTCGGCGCGATAGACCTGCGCCAGAATGGAATGCGCAATGTAATTGCCGGGGTCCATCTTAAGCGCGTGTTCAAGATACATGGCCGCCATGAGCGGATTCTGTTGCCCCAGAAGGGCCTTTCCCAGAAGGATATAGGGCCCGGTGGCATTTGGTTCCAGCAGAACAGCACAGTTTAACGCCTGTTGCGCCTTGTCGTATTGACCATTCCGGACATAGGCGTCGCCGAGCCGATCATAGATTTCTCCGTTTAGCGGATTGAGCGCCTGCTCCTTTTCGAGCTCGTCAATGGCCCGGGTCGTGTCGGCCCGGGCAAGAGCAATTTCGGCCAAAATCAAGTGCGCACCGGGCAGTTTCGGGTCCAGTTGCGATGCCTTCTGTGCAGATTGCTCGGCGGCTGCCACCAGTTCCTGATGCAGGGCCATGCGTGCGGTCAAAAGAAAAGCCGGTGCGGAGTCGGGGGCAAATCCATATTGGGCGGCAAAGGCGTGGCGGGCATCATCATAGCGCTGTACCTGGAGATAAGAAGCCCCCAGCACGTAGTTGGGATCGATATTTGCTCCGGGAATGGAGGCGCGAGCTGCTTCGAGGAATGGAATGGCATCGGCTGCACGCCCCATGCGGAACAGGGTCACGCCGCGCATTTCCATTGCATCTTTGTCTTTGGGGTCCTGCTGGAGGGCCAGAGCAAAAGACGAGTCCGCTTCACTCAGTTTGTTCTGCTGATAAAAAATAAAGCCGCGCAGGCGTTCCACTTCCGCCGGTTCAGGATTCACTTTGCGGAGCGCCTCAGTTTCAGCAAGCGCTTCGTCAAGCCTGCCCTGGACCCATAGCTGACGGGCATGGTTGAGCGAAGGCCCGGCTGGCTGCGCCATCAGGTAGCAGAGAGGCAGTCCCATCAGACAAAACAGGAAAAACTTGTACATGGCTGAAGGAAGTCTATCGAAATTAAAAGAGGGGAGCATTTGCTCCCCTCATGCAAGGCCGCGTTCCCGTTAGAACTGGAGACGCAGCGAAAATTGCAGTTGTCGCGGATTGGTATAGACGTTGAGTGCCGGTTCGCCTGTAATGGTGAACGGCCCGCCGTCAATGTTCGTCTGTCCGGGGTTTCCAGCGTTGATGTGGTTGAATCCATTAAAGGCATCTACGCGGAACTGTGCCAGCAGGCTTTCATAGATGGGGAAGTTCTTTTGCAGCGACAAGTCGCCGTTAAAGAAATGCGGTCCGAAGACGCTGTTTCTTCCCATGTTGCCAATCTGGTCCAACCCTGGGGCGGTGAACTGACCGCAGGGTGAGGTTGGGGTGAGTCCTGCCTTTGGATCCGAGCAGGTAACTCCACTAAAGAAGGTACGGGTATGGCTTACTGGGTCAAAGGCTGTGAGATGTGTTTTTATATACCCAGCCTTTCCGTTGGGATAGCATGGTGCGTCTCCCGGAACGGACAGGCCGCAGTTGGTATACCCAACAGTGAAGGGTAGGCCTGTGGACCAGGTAATGACAGGGCTGAACTGCCAGCCACCAATAATCTCATCCACGAAACGAGGAACATTGCTGCCAATCCACTGGTTTCTCCCGAAGGGAAGGTTCCAGGTGCCATAGCCAATGATCTGCTGTTCGCGGATGCTGTCATCGCGTCCTTTCACAGCAGTCCTGTCCCAAGTGGCATAACTGCTGTTGAAGTTGTATCCACGCTGCCATGCATAGTTCACATTAAAGGACAGGCCATGAGTCAACTGTTTGGCCATGCTCAGTTGCAGAGCATTGAACTCTGTATCTTGATCATCGCCATAGTAGCTGATGCCATTGGTCCAGCCGCACATACCCGGCGTGAGGCCCGACGGCGTTGCGTAATTTGGATCCTGGCAGGCCGCCAAGGTCCCACCATAGTAACGTGAGAGGAAATTGGAGATTGCTGTGCCGTTATTGGTGGATATGCCAGGGATGGTCTGTCCGGGATACAGCGTGCTGGGGTTGACACTGGGGTCATAGTGCAGGGTCTGCCCATTGACACTATAGGACGCAGGCAGGAAAATACCTGCTTCGTTCGGGTTAGTGTTGTTCCCGTCACCCGCACTCAGAGTATGGGTGCCTTTGTTGCCAACATACGCCATCGTTACAGAAAGCGTGGGTGTAAGGGCACGCTGAATGCTGAGGTTCCAGGCATCCAGAGTGGGCAGCCGCAGACTGTTTGGCCGGGCCTTGGGGCTGACTGCGTATCCCGGAGCAGGGAGCAGTCCGTTGGAAGGCACCGTCGGGAAGACGTTGGCTGGCGGTCCGGAGCTGAGATTGAATGCATAACTGAGAGTGTTCGGGGAAGAGACTGCCTGGTTTGCCAAGACGGGGAGGTTTTGGGTGACAACGTGTCCGAAGATCGAACCAAAGACACCAATGTCAAAGCTGCGGCCATAACCCGCGCGGATGACGGTCTTTGGATCGAGCTGATAGGCCAGGCCAATACGAGGGTTCCAGGCATTGGTTGCCGGGCTCCATCCCATGTTGCTCGGAATGTTGCCATAGCCGGCGACCCGCAGGTAGCCGTCCTTCAGGTTCATGAGCGCGCCATTGCCCTTTGCATTTACCGATTCAGGGAAGTAGAGCTCATAGCGAACACCGAGATTGAGTGTGAGGTTAGAGGTCACACGCCAAGTGTCCTGCCCATAGAAGAAGAAACGCTTCTGGAACTCCTTGGCGTTCGTAGAGACGCTGACATAGCGGCCGAAGTTAGTGACATCCCCCAGAACGAAGGTTGCAAAACCCAGACCTCCGGTAGAGCCGTTGGAAGTTGGACCGGGATCAAACCGGAGCTCGCCAGCACGGTTGGTGTCACTGGGAACGCGCAGGTTGCGGGCATAACGCAGGTCGGCCCCAAACTTGAAGGAATGGTTGCCGATGATCTTGGTCCAGTTGTTTACAATCTGGAACTGGTCTTCCTTCTCAGTCAGAGGGCAGTTGCAACGGTTGATGTTCAACCCGCTGCCGTATTGGGGTCCCTGCGACTGTGCGTTGTTTGCGGTTTCGTTTCCAGACCGGTCGGAGTCCGCAATGTTAAATGCGGGAGCGCCGCTGGTAAAGGAGCTGCCCGTATTCAGGCCAGGGATGCCCAACTGGGTGGCGAAATCTGTTCCCTGATCATATTTGGCAGTGACAATGTTATAGCGGTAGTAGCCGATGCGGAAGTCAGTCAGCAGTGACGGGCTCAGGGCCATGTCAAAACCTGCAGCCAGACTGTCATTGGCGCCCTTGGATGTGCCGCCGTATCCCTGCAGCCCGAAGCCAGGACCGCCTGCGGCACCGAACATGGTCTTGCCGGTCAAGGTGTCTGTAAAGCGGCTGAAGCGTTCAAAGACATGGGTCCTGGTCGTCGCCTGCCAGTCAATGCGCTGGCCCCACTGGTCAGAGTTGAATCCTCCAGTGCCGCTGGCAGCATAGTTGTTCTTGGTGCCGTTGAGCGCTCCGCTGGTGTTTGGAGCATAAGGCTGAAGGAGCTTCATCAGCGCCAGGGCCTGAGGAGAAAGCTGGGCCGTCGGAATGACATTTCCCGGGTAGGGTTGAGGGCCGGATGGTGTCTGCTGATAAATGGTGTTCGGATATTCGCTGAAGTCGCAGCCAGGAATGCCGCTGGGCCCCGTCTGCTGGCCGAGACAGGTGGCCGTCAACAACTTGGTGGGAACCGTTGCGGTGTAAGAGATGCCCACCTTCTGGCGAATTCCTTCATAGTCGCCGAAGAAAAAGAGCTTGTCCTTGATGATGGGGCCGCCCAGTGTGCCGCCAAACTGGTTTTTCAAGCCTGGAGGGAGAAAGTGGCCCGTGACCGGGTCCGGCTGGAATTGTGTGTAAGGGTCGCGAGCAAGGTTGGCGTTGCTTTCGCGGTAGTCGTAGGCCGTACCGTGGAAGCTGTTGGATCCGGACTTGGTCTGCGCCATTACAAATGACGAAACAGCCTTGCCGAACTCAGCGTCAAAGTTCTGCGTCGTGATCTTCGTCTCAGAGAGTGCGTCAAGAGGAGGATTGATGACGATGATTCCAAGAATAGGGTCCTGGTTGTCTGTTCCGTCCAGCTGGAAGGCGACGCCGCCAAAGGCCTGTCCATCTACCTGGATCTGTTTGCTGGCCTGCGGATTTTCTGATGCAGCATGGCCCCAGCCCAGAGGCTGCGCGCCCGGCAGAAGCAACTGGATGTTGGTGAAGTTGCGGTCAGGTATGGGCAGGTCCGTGATGGTCTTGGTCGTAAATTCTGTAGAAACATCAGCGCGGTCGGTCTTCAGTACCGGAATTGCATCGGCATTGACGGTCACCGTCTGCGATGCACCACCGATCTGGAGCTGAGCATCTACTTTAGGCGCCGCGTCTGCGAACACCTGAATACCTTTGGCTTCAAAGGTCTGAAAGCCCGAGGCCTCCACCTTTACGTCATACTTGTCCGGAATCAGGTGATCGACGGTATAGGCGCCAGAGCCATTCGTTTGTACGGTGGTCGATGTTCCTTTCGCCTCATCAGTAATCGTTACGGTAGCATTCGGTACGACGGCCCCGGTATTGTCAGTGACCGTTCCGTAGATGGAACCGTAAATCGCCTGTGCGTGAGATGAGAAGGGAAGAAGTGAAAGAAGAGCAATACCCAGGCCGCAGGCCAGGGCCTTGCATGTGCGAGTGATCATTTCTGGTCTCCCGAAAAAGACTTGCTTAAAGTTATTTTTCTGCTCCCGCCATACCGTCTTTGCCCCTTTCCAAACTTCAGAAAGGCAGTAGACAAGAGCGCGGTCTCTTTTTCACCTGTTGAAAGATGTTTCCATCAAATACATCAGGTAACAGCAGGACTGATGCTGTTCGTGGTTTTGTTCTCTGCAGAGGTACATTGCCTCTGCCTTGCGAAATATAGCGATCTGAAAACTCGACTGTCAAGGAAGGGTAGGAACATTCGCGGGAATCGACGTGACAAGGTAACCGTGTACATTGAAGAAGCTGCAAAGATAAAAGCATTTATTGAAATGCATAGTTTTCTCTGCAATTTTCTTCAGCTTGGTATCAATGTTCGACACTGCACGAAGCCATTCAAATAAACGCAGGGCGGAAAAGCTCAATCCAAAATCTCAGTTCCATCTTGAGAAGGGCGGCAATCGCACCAACTCCGCTATGCGGGCAGCGTTTAGCAGCTAAGCTGATTAGAAAATGCCCGAGTTCTCTTACCCATTTGCGTCCCATCGAACCAGATATTCTTCTGAGCGCGATTTTTGTTATGAGCCCGCCTCTATGGTTTTGCGGCTGCACGGCACGCATCCACCGCATCACGCTGTACTTCTTCTTCGGAGTAGTCTGTCACAGTGATTGGATCTCTTTGTGATGTTTCCCAGTCAGCAGTAAGACCAGATAGGATCCACACTCCCCCGGGATCTTGCTTGACGATCTGATTCAGGAGGTATTCGACGGTTGCGGGACCAGGGATGTGAAAGCCCGATATGATCGGGCTGTCTGGATTGGAGATGATGCTTACTACACTCCCACTCTTCGGTTCAAAAACCGCCCGAATCCATATCCACAAATTGATACCCAGCGCCTGCATCGTTCCTTCATGTGTTCGAAAGTCAGTAATCTTCAGATTAAGCAATTTGTTGATATTGCTCCGCAGCGCAATGGGACGTAGCGCCAGGGTCCCGCCGTCGATGGTCAACCGATATTCATTCAGTTGCCCATTCACTTGTTGCACTAGCGAGTCTAGCGTCATGTTTGAGAGCATCTTTACTTTCAGGTCCCTTTGGCAAATCTCGCCGCCGTCAACTACAACACCTAGCGGAATGTGATTGTGTCTCGCAATCTCTACTATCTGTTCTAAAGCTGTCCCCTTGCTCGGCGAAGGGTTAACTATGAGATTCTTTTGAGCAAGATTCACAGGAGTTGCCTGCCACATCGGCAAACCTACGATTAGCGCCAAGATACTCCATTGCATGAGAGTATGCATTCTCACATCTCCCTTCCCATTTGCAGTGATGAAACTGCAACCATATGCTGGGATGCCCGATGATTTAGACCGAAGAGATAGTTAGTGTAACGCAGTTGCTTCTAAGTTCAAGGAACCCTCCCCAAGGCGGCGGCTATCTGAAATCCAAGATAACTGATCGTCCGCCAGTCTTCGAATCGCCTTTCACCCGCACCCGACTCTCAACAAGGATAGGAAACAGAAAAGCTTGTCATTGCATTACACCTCGTATCGTCGGCACAGCGTTATGCAATGCTGACGCAAACCTCTTCTCCTCGATATCGCACTGTTTTTATGGAGGAGTCTGAAGCTGAGATGAAGACTATTCTGTAATCGCGCTCTTTCACGAGAGAAGGAAACTGGCCTTCGCGCGCAGAAATGAGAAGGTCTCCCGGTGTTTCATTCCACACGAGATGAACCAGGGCAAATGCCCCTCTTTCGTAGTCATACCCATCGCCATCGTCTTCGTAGATGGTGAAGCTGGCATCGGCCCCACAGTAGATTCGTATTTCATATGCTGCATCCGGAATCTCGCTGGTATACTGCATCACTTCTGTCATCGGAAAAACCGTGCCTGCGCGCACATAGAGGGGTATTTTCTCGATCGGAGCATCAGCCAAAATCGTTTGCCCCCCGTCATACACAGCATTCGTCCAGAAGTTGAACCAGCGATGCCCTGCCGGAAGATACACAGGCCGCGTTTTAGAAGTGTCTGTAATCGGCTGCGAGTTCCGGCCATAGTACATGGGCGTCGTGACAGGGCAGACCAGAAGCGACAGCCCGAAAAGATACTGATCGGTAATTTCGTGCGTCTTCAGGTCATCGGGAAAATCCAGCGCCAAAGGACGCATCATCATCGAACCCGAGAGGGTGACCTGGGCCATAAGCGAATACAGATAAGGCATCATCCTGTAGCGCAACCGGATGAACTCCGCAATGACATCGTAGAAAAGAGTGCCCTCCTCACCGAAACGCCATATCTCACGCGCTGCGTCTGTTCCATGAGAGCGGAACACCGGCAGAAAGACTGCATATTGCAGCCATCGCGTGTAGAGCTCCCAATAGCCACGATCACGGCAGCCTGTATCGGCAGGATCGGGCTCCATCGCTTCCATACCGGTAATACCGCGGCAACCCTCGGAATAGTCTCCTCGCCAGAACCATAGCTCCCGCTTGTTATCGATAAAAAAGCCGCCGATATCGAGCGTCCAGTACGGTTCACCGGTCGCGCAGAAATTCAAGCCTTCGGAGATAGAGCGCCGCAGCGTCTCCCATGTACCGCAAATATCGCCGCTCCACGTTATCGTGCCGTAGCGGTGCTGTCCCGCATATGAGGACCTTGTTAGATTGACAACGCGCTTCGCGCTTGTTGCCCTGCGCTGCCCCTCATAGATGCATTGTGAGTGCATGAGAGAATATGCGTTGATCTCACCTTCATCGAGATATCGCTTCGCTTGTTGCGTATTGATCGCAAGCCGGGCGTGCGGCTCCGGTTTCACTGCACCAGCCCAGTCCGCCTCAAAAGGTTCCGTGCAATCGCACCACCACGCATCCACGCCATGATCAAAGAGCCCGTTCCTGGCCTGCTGCCAGTAGCATTCGCGTGCTTCTGCAAGAAAGGCATTGTATGTCGATTGATTGCCCAGCATAAGGCCGCGATCAAGCAATTCCATCTGATTGGAGCATCCGCCCGTCATAATTGGCCATATCGACACCATCAGCCGAGCGCCCATGGCATGCAGCTCTGACGTCATGGCATCCGGATCGGGGAAGCGAATTGTGTCAAACGACTTCTGCCCCCAACCCGCACCGTTCGGCCACGACTTCCAATCAAGCACGATGACATCAAGAGGAATGCGGCGGCGCCGGTATTCGCTAACCACGTCCACAAGCTCGCGCGCATTCACATACCGCTCCTTCGATTGCACGTATCCCAGAGCCCACTTGGGCAGCATAGGAGGTTTGCCAGTCAGCTCATAATAGTGGCGTGTAATCTCGTCGAACGTCTTCCCCTCAATAACATAAAAATCAAGCTCATTCACCACATCCGCCCACAGGTAGGAGCCCAGCGCATCATCGTGAAATGTCATGAGCGAGCAGCAATCAAAGAGCACTCCATATCCGCGCGAAGACACAAAGTACGGTACGACTGCCTTCATGTTCTGCTGATACAGCTCGCGTGATTTGCCGCGCAGGTTGCCATAGCCTTCTTCATGAGAGCCAAGGCCGAAAAGTGCTTCACCCTTGCTGAAAACAAATTCTAGCTTGGCTTCAAAAGCCTCCCGGTCAAACACTGTTTCATCCGGAGAAACAATGGCCCGCGCGCCATCAATCCCAAGCCCATAGGTAATTTCTTTGTTTGGCTTAAAGACATTGCGATAAATCTTCTTCCGCGTAAGCCACTTGCCGCCGCGCTCAGGCTCGCGGAACAGCAGCCTGCCCCTTGCGTCCTGGTAGCGGATAGACCCGGTTTGCTTGTCCACAACCAGCGTCAAGGCTGGTACAGCTAGGTAATAGCAGCCCCTATCCTCGCTGATTGCGGGCGCAAAGTACTTCTTTTCGGCTGTAACGATCCTGCTCGTCGCATCGCTGAACTCCTGACTTTCCACATAGGTAATGCGGGCAATTGATTCGCCCGGAAACCCAATACGCAGGCGGTGTCCAGTCTCTGATGTGAGCACGGCGAATTCATCGCTGCTTTCAATGGCAAACATGCACTCTCCGGTTTATACGCTGCTGCTGATCGCTGTAGCCATGGAGCGGCGCTGCTCAAGCTCCTTGCGGATCCTTAGCTCAAGGCATTCATATCGGTAGTAAAAAAACACAGGAATCGCCGCCAGTGCGTAGCAAAGCGCCGGGAGCCAGATAAAGCTCAATTCAATGCCGTGGAGCGAGCGCTGCGTTTGCTCCACATTCGGCACATACGAATACCAGCTGAGAATCCATGCCGGCAACGCTCCTCCCAGGCCGCTTCCTGCCTTCAGGCAAAATGCCGCACCCAGTGCGGTGAGCAGACCAACGGCTCGAACACCCCGTTTCCACTCTCCGTAATCCACGCTGTCAGAAAGGGTCGAGAACGGTATCGCCATTGCTACGCCGCTGGTGAGGAACCCGAGAGACCACCCGGTCATGACAATCGCGGACGATGATTCTGCAACCCCAGCCTGGATTACGACCTGGCTCACAATCGCCCCCGCAAGGCTGGCCACCCACACTGTGCGCTTTGTAAATCGCCGGCAGAACCACGGTAGAAGAACAATCGTGGCTAGCGATATCACATCCAGGCTGTTCGCCACAGAAATCAAATCTTTGCGGCGAAGCACGTACTGAAAAAAGTAGGGAGCCGCCGAGATGCGCGAGACGAATGCAATCCAGAAGAAAAAGCTGCTGAAGAAAATGATGAACCAGGGCCCATTTCCATGGAGCGCGGCAAAACTCTGCCGGATCGAGAGGCGATGTTTTTCGCTCGTTACGACTTCCTTCAAATTACGGAAGGCGAGCAGGTATAGCAGAACCGTTCCACAGGCATACATGGGCATAACAAGCATGAATCCGAGGCGGTCATTCCCGCGCCCTAGCCATGTAACCATTTTCAGGACGGTCAGGTTAACAATCAGCACCCCTAGCTTCGACCCGAACATACGGAAACTGGTAAGTGTAATCCGTTCGTGGGTATCCCCGGTCAGGGCGGAGAGGATAGAAGTAACAGGAGTATTGATTCCTGTATAGAGAATGCTACAGACCACGTAGGTAGCTGCCGCATAGATAACTTTTGCCATTGCGCCAAAACTCGGTGTTACAAAAGTGAGCACGCCGAAGAAAGCAAAAGGCACGCAAAGCCAGAGAAACCATGGCCGGCTCTTTCCCCAGCGGCTATGTGTCTTATCAAAAAGAATCCCCCATAATGGTGCATCAATGGCGTCGACAGAACGCGCCAGCAACAGAATTGTGCCTGCCGCGGCCGCGGATATTCCGTAGACATCGGTATAAAATTTGAGCAGATAAAAGGAGACGACACAAAAGATAAGCTGCCCGGCGACCTCGCTGGCAGTGTAGCTGAGGCGTGTCGTGAGGACGGAATTCTTCATAACTCCGGAGACTTCCTGAGTCACTTCCTGGTATTGAGCCTGGCAGGCATCAATTCGCAGAGCTTCCCCCCTACCGGAAACTCTAAATGACGACTGCCTGCAACAGGCTTCTCATTTCTCCATTAAATTGTTATCATTTTTTGTCGCTATGCGTACACATCTTAACCTCCCGCCAGAAGTAGACGGAAGCATCTGGCATTATCGTAACCTTGGGCTCGCCCATAAGCGGCATCACCATGCCGAGTTGGAGCTGAACCTTGTCACCCGCGGAAGCGGTACGTACCTCCTCGGAAACCGGCGCTACAGCATACGGCGCGGAGACCTGTTGTGGCTGTTCCCCGCTCAGGAGCACCTGCTCTTTGAGCAGACACCGGACTTCGAAATGTGGATCGGCGTCTTCAAGCGACGCATGGTGCGGCGAATCGCAAACGACGCAAAAACCCGCATACTTCTTCAAAAAGAGCCGGCCGGAGAATTCTGCCGCCGCCTCGCCGAGCATGACCTGGACCGGCTTGAAGATCTGTTTACGGAGCTCTGCAATGCATCGGAGCAGACGAATTTTCTAAATGCCGGGCTCTCGTATGGATTGCTTTCTTCATGGCTCAGCTTTGAAAGGGCCCGCGATGTTCCAGTGCGCGATGTGCATCCTGCCGTAGAACGAGCCGCCCATCTTATTCGTGACACTCTCGGCAACCTTACTCTTGATGATCTGGCTCATCAGGCCGGCCTCAGTGCCACTCGGCTCAGCCGGCTGTTCAAGGAGCAAACCGGTTTCACTATCGTCGATTTCCGCAATCGGCAACGCGTCGAGCGATTTCTACAGATCTATGGGACAGGCCAGCGTCAGAACATGCTGGAAGCAGCGCTTGAAGCTGGCTTTGGCAGTTACCCGCAATTTCACAGAGTGTTCAAGCACGTCATGGGGTATTCTCCCATGCAATACCGGCAGATCAGACCTCCTCGGTAAACGGGGAACTTACAGCAGCGTGTTGCCTCCGTTGACGGCAAACTTCTGGCCGGTGATAAAGCCTGCGCCATCCCCAGCAAGGAAAGCCACCATCTTCGCTACAGCCTCTGGATTTCCCATGTGCTGCATCGGCACATTCGACGTGTAGCTGTCCATCTCTTCCTGCGTTGCATCCGTGTGACGTTCCGTGGGAATCCAGCCTGGCGCTACCAGGTTCACGGTAATGCCCGCAGGAGCAAGCTCGCGCGCCCAGGAGCGGGTCAGTCCCAGTTGCGCACCCTTGGCCGAAACATAGTTGGCAAACCGCGGATTGCCAAGCTCTACAACTTCGCTGCCAATATTGATGACTCTTCCAAAGCCTTTCCGCTTCATTGCCGGCAGCACGCTCTTGAGCAGCAGCAATGGAGACTTCACAAAAAAAATCAGCTGATCGAGATAGGACTCCCAAGTCTGCTCTTCGATGGAAAGAAGCGGCTGCGGGCCAGTCGCATTGAGCACAAGAATATCGATGCTGCCAAAAGCTTTACTGATCTGATCTGTCAACCGCGCAATTTCATCTTCGCACCGCACGTCAGCCTGAAAGGCTTGGGCCGTTCCGCCTTTTGCCTTGATCTGCTCACAGACCCGCTCTGCTCCAGTCTTACTCTGGAAATAATTGACGGCGACTTTCGCTCCGATGGCTCCCAGTTCTATCGCAATGGCTGCGCCCAACCCACGAGAGGCGCCCGTTACCAATGCTGTACGAGAAGTATCTACTGTGCTCATGCGTCTTCCTGTTGAAAGTTATCTGGACCACCTCAAGAGTACATCAAACCAGACTCCCGCCAGGTTCGAAGGAATCACACCGCAGGACAGAAAAAGCAACGTTCCGCGACAAAAAGTGATAGCAACTTGTCGAAAAGTGAGAAGCCCGAGAACCATCAATTTCGATACATTGCATATTGTCATGATTACGATTTCCGCAGAACAAAGGGAACAATACCGCCAGGAAGGCTTTATGATGCTTCCTGGAGTAATTCCTCAGGACATGCTCTCCATGTTGCGCGAGGAATGCTCTTACTACCTTGGCTACTATGACTCAATCATGGATGCCAAAGGAGTAAAAACCGACAACTTGAGCCATCGCGGCAAGCGGTACTTCATCAACAACCGATACCGGTTGAGCAGTCGCATCTGGCAGTTTATTTTCAGTGACCTGATGGCCGAAGTGGCAAAAGCTACAGTGGGACCAGAAGCCTATCTCTTTCACGAACAGTGGGTTGTCAAGGGCGCCGAGCAGGGCATGAAATTCTCATGGCATCAGGATAGTGGCTACGTGAAATGGTACGATCCATCAACTAGGCATGATCCTTACGTCACCTGCTGGTGCACTCTCGACGATGTCAACGAGGAGAACGGCACCGTGTATCTGCTGCCCCATTCGCGCGCGGGAACACGCGGGCAGATTATCGACCATATCAAGGAAGAAGGAACAAACGACCTCATTGGCTATAGTGGAACCGATCCTGGCGATCCAGTGATCGTTCCGGCTGGAAGTATTGTCGCCTTCGATAGCTTTGTCCTTCACCGCAGCGGAGCAAACCGGACCAATCGCATGCGGCGCATCTATCTGCCGCAATACAGTGCCGCGCCTATCAATCGGCCTGATGGCAAGCTGTGGGCACTGGCAACTCCTTTTCTGAAGAACGGGAAAAATATCTACGATCATGCAAACGATACGGCTGAAAAGTACGGGCCATTCCCGGACGCGCAGAAGAAGGCAGTGTAATACATCCCCGGCAGCACTCGCCAGTGCTTCGGTCTGACGTTAACGTGCCTGCCCCCTCTATGCCATGCCGGTTCTTTACCGGCATGGCTTTCTCCCTTTCTGGCAAATACCACTGGTTCTTATCACTTTTGAAATATCTTTTTGAGCCGCCCCCTTGGTTTAGTCCGGGTAAGTGAGAGTGCTCGTGGTTGAGAGACGCCCCGAATTTCTGGATCAGCGGTAACTGGAGATTTTGGTGGTCAAGGTTCTCCCGAGCTTGATCTTCCATAGGTAGAAAGTAGCCTGACTGACGTCCAGCCTGCGGCAGATATCAGCCGTCTTCTCGCCGCCCTCATGCTGCCTGAGCGCGAAGATGATCTGTTCATCTGTGTGCTGTTTCTTCGGCATGTTGACTCCTCCTGGCTTTTCCCCTGGAGAACCTTAACCGCCAATGTATTTCTAGTCCCATCCGGTACAACTTTCCGGTTTTGCCTCATCCGCGAACGACAAAAAGTGATATCAACTCACAGACAAAATGAGAAGCCTGCCTTTATATGCGGTTTGTATATTGCTCAACTGAATCAGGACGAGCCTCGCAAACGCACCGAAGAATCCTTGTGCTGCTGCATCACTACCCTGGTTCTGCTCCCGTAGCGGTGATTGTCAGCATCGTCATCGCTCGCAATTTACTAAGGCATGTCAGGCCGTGTTCAGGAGGACGCAAAACGAATGCATAAAGCAGAACGTTTAAAAATAACTTTGTGTAATGGACTCTTACTCTCAGCAGGTATGTTGCTCTTATCCCCAGTTGCTATCATGGCGCAGACTTCGACAGGGGAGATGAATGGAACGATTACTGATCCTTCAGGAGCAGCCATTCCTCAGGCATCCATCACGCTTTCCAGCAACGATACGAAAGTTGAGCGAAAAACTTTCTCGAACCAGGATGGACACTTTGTCTTCACGAATATTCTGCCCGGCACTTACTCCATTGTAGTTACTGCGGCGGGTTTCAAGAAAGTTGAACAACAGGCAATTCCAATCCAGGTCAACCAGACCGTTTCTCTCAATTACACGCTCAGTCTCGGCAATGTGGAAGAGCAGGTGGAAGTTACAGGCTCGGCGCCTCAGCTCCAGACAGCCACCTCCGAGCTTGGCACCGTGATCGAGACCAAAGTGGTAAACGATCTGCCGCTGAATGGAAGAAACTTTACCCAGCTTCTCATCCTCACTCCAGGCGTAACACCGGTGCAGAACCAGCAGGGTGCAGGTGGAGGAACAAGTTATCTTGCCGATGTAACGATTCCCGGCAGCCCCGTTTTTCGCCCTAATGTAAATGGGCAATGGAACCGGTCGAACCTCTACTATCTGGATGGTATCTTCAACACTGTCAATATTTATAGCGGATATGCTGTGCTGCCCATCGTCGATGCCGTGCAGGAATTCAAAGTCCAGTCACACAACGATGACGCCCAATATGGAGGCGCGATTGGAGGCATTATCAACCTCGTGTCCAAGGGAGGAAGCAGCGCCTTCCACGGCTCAGCATGGGAGTATCTGCGGAATAACTTCTTCGACGCCCGCGATCCGTTTGCTGATGCTAACCGTTCCGGCCCTGTAGCATTTCATCAGAATGAATTTGGAGCCACGCTGGGTGGACCTGTATGGATTCCTAGGCTATATGAAGGCAAAGGAAAGACATTTTTCTATTTTGCTTATGAAGGATGGCGTTATAAAAAAGCGACGCAGGCATTGTACTATGTGCCCACCGATGCTGAGTTGTCCGGCGACTTCTCTCATTCTCTAATCGGTCATAACATCTACGATCCGAAAACAACGACGGCCAGCTCATCCGCTCCAAGCGGATTCGTTCGCCAGCAATTTTCCGACAACATTATCCCGCCGAACAGAATCTCCATCATGGCCCAGGCGTATTTTCAGGCATATGTCGATCGGCCAAATTATTCCAATCCTGCTGTCCCTCAATATAACGCCATCGAAGATGAGCCCCAGGTAGATGACAGCGACACCTATCAGGTCAGGATCGACGAAACGCTTGGACCAAAAGATGTGATCAATGGCCGCTTTACGCGCTTTCATAATACAGATACAACTCCGGTAACCCGCCTGCTGAACACTATCACCGACCGGCCGCGCAATAATACAGGTGGCGACTGGATTCATCAATTCAGCCCATCGCTGGTCCTCGACGTAAAGTTTGGGTATTCGGCTACACCGATCATCCAGAACAAGCTCTTTTCAAACGGTCCAGGCGCAGCAAAGCAAGTTGGATTTTCGGGCCTTTCAACCTATGGCATACCACAGTTGGTTCTGCAGATGCCGTGGTCGAGCGCGGGTGAAAATCTGGTCAACCAGCAGGATCATGTGTATCAAACCGGAGCGAATGTCTCATGGCTCAAAGGCAATCATCATTTCAGCTTCGGCTTCCAGTGGCTTCTGCAGCAGTACGAGACCCGCGCGTATTCTGACCAGACTTACTCTTTCATCAACGATACGACCGCCGACCCGAATAACGTAGGCTCGACTGGCGCATCTTTGGCATCAGCGCTCTTGGGCCTGCCGACGCAGCAGGCATTTCTCAATCAGAACTGGAGCATGTCTTTCCCGATATGGGCCATCTATGCGCAGGACCAATGGACTGTTTCAAAAAAACTTACGCTGAATCTGGGTCTCCGTTATGACAAGCGACAGCCGATCGGCAACCTGACCGGAGCCCTCTACAGTGGCTTTGATGCAAATACCGGCGAGTATGTAATCGGTGGGAGCAAGCTGCCCCCACCATGCAACACCACCGGCAAAGCACCCTGCATTCCAGGTGACGGGAACCTGGCGAATATTCCTTACGGAGAGCACATTACCCTTGCTTCCTGCGCATCATTTCGCTGCCCGCAGAATGCCAATATTGGTCCCCATGTCGGCTTTGCCTACTCGCTCAATCCGGAAACTGTGATTCGCGGCGGTTACGGCATCGTATACGACGAGTATGCAGGCTTCATCCAGGACATGGGCAACCATGTAGGCAACTGGCCAGATGCGCAGAGCTCTTTCCTGGCAGTCAACCAGACGACTGGGGCGCCTCTCACGTATCTACAGGACTTGCAGACGCTTTCCGCCGCGCCTCTCCCGGCAGCATCGCCATGGGGAACCAATTACTGGAACGCAGACCCCAAAAAGCAGGTGCCGCTCTCGCAGCAGTGGAATCTTGAAATTCAGCGCCAGGTAACCAAGGACCTAGCAGTTTCCATGGCCTATGTAGGCAGCGCTACACATCATCTTGATTATACAGGTGTAGCGAACACTGCGCTTTATCCTGGTCCGGGCAATGCCGACCAGGTAAACGCGAGACGCCCCTATCCATACGAAAATTCTCTCTATTTCGGGAGAAGCATCGGTGCTGCCAATTACCAGTCACTACAGCTCAATGCGAATAAGCGCTTCAGAAATGGATTGCAATATCTGGTCTCTTACACGTGGTCGAAATCCATCGATAACGGATCGAGCGGTTTTTTCGGCGCGGAGAATGGCCCCGGAGGCGGCATCCAGAATTACTATGACCCAGACTCCAACCGGGGGCTCTCGGGCTTCGACGTGCCGCATTTCTTCTCTGCAAGCATGCTGTGGGAGCCTCCTCTTGGTCCCGGTAAAACATATTTGAATTCGGGGCCGCTTGCGTGGATTGTCGGAGGATGGCAGACGAATTCCATCTTCAGCATCCGGTCAGGTCAGCCATTCACCGTTCTGGTCAATGGTGATGTGGCAAATATTGGTACGCCTTATTCTTATGCACGCGCCAACCTGGTTGGAAATCCGCATCTTTCTCACCCAACTTTGAACGAGTGGTTCAATACGGCAGCATTCAGCATACCTGACCATCAATATGGCAACGCGCCGCGTAACTTCCTGTTCAGCGACCATGCCACAACTTTCGATTTCTCGGTCTTTCGCAGCTTCCCCGTACATGACGAGGCTTCGCTGCAATTTCGGGCAGAAGCATTCAATCTCTTCAACATCATTAACTATGCGCCTCCAGGGACTACGCTCAACGGCGGTGGGTTCGGTAGGGTCTCTTCGATAGAGAATCCGCCGCGTCAGCTTCAATTTGCGCTCCGGTTATCCTTCTGAGTATGCTGCCGGATGGAAACAGATTCTCAACGCTATTACTGCGGCAGGCACTTTAACCGGTGCCTGCTGCTTTCACCTGGAGTATCGGGATGCGGCGATCCCTTCCGGTCAAAGCAATATCTCAACTCTTTTCAAGCAGCGCACTTTTTCCTTGTGTGTCTCTGTTCCTGCTGTCGGTGCTTTGTTTCTGCCCGCCGGTCTATGCGCAAAATACGCCGTTAAGTCAGGCACAGTATCTCTTTTCCATCGGGTCTTATGACAAAGCATCTCTCGTTCTTGAGAATCTGCTTCAATCAGACCCTGACAATACAGATGCCCTTGTGCTTCTTGGGCAGTTGAATGCGCTACTGGGGAGGCGTTCCGAAGCAATTCAACATCTGACCAGGGCGATCGAATTGCGCCCGGATTCAGCTTCGGCCTATGCTGCCCTGGGAACAGCGTTAACCAGGTTTGCGGAGTTCGATGCAGCGCGCAAAGCATTCGAACAGGCGATTGTGCTCGATCCTCAAAAGGCGCGCCTGCATGTCAATCTGGCCATGACGCTGGCGGCAACCAACGATATGCCTAGCGCCATGAAAGAGCTGCAATCTGCCATTTCACTCGATCCCTCCGGCCCTGCCGCTGCCACTGCTCATTATTTGCTGGCAAAAATCTACACCGATCATGACGACGAGCAAAAAGCTATTCCAGAGCTCATCGCAGCTACCAAACTCAAGCCTGACTATCCTGAAGCCTGGCTCGCTCTGGGGCGGACTGAGCGAGCGGCAAATCATGAAGCCGCTGCCCTGGCAGCCTTTCAGCATGCGGTCGCATACGCTCCGCACGATCCAGAATTGCAGTACGAATTAGGCTCTGAATATCTGTCACAGGGAGATGCACATAATGCCGCTATCCACCTGCAACTGGCGCGCAAATACATGCCCGCCGAAACCGTTGCAGTACTTTACAAGCTGGAGCGAGCTCTCCGGAAAGAAGGCCTCACAGAAGAAGCAAAGAATTTGCAGGTCCAGGTAAAGGCGCTGACGGCAAAAGGAGACGAGGCAGGTAAACACTCTCTTGAAGCCCAAAGACTTGAGGATGAGGGTATAGAGATGGAGAGGCAGAACGAGCTAGCCAAAGCCATAGAAAAATATCGCGCGGCCCTGGAACTAAACCCCGAACAGGAAGGCTTTCGGCTGAACTATGGCCTTGCGCTCTGCCGCCTCCATCGCTGGAGTGAAGGAATCGCCGAGATTAAGGAAGTTTTGCAAAAAGACCCGGGAAATATCGCCGCACAGCGAGCTTTATATATCGCGGAAGACCACCAGAGACAAGCCTTGGCAGAAGTTCGCACAAAAGCTCATCCGTAAAACACCGCTGCCAGCCATTTAGCCTTCATGTCTCTGAACATTTCTGAGAACTTGTATCTATACAACAAACTACTATCAGAAATCGCCTTGCGGCGATGAGGAGTCTTTCTGGTCATGAAGCCTATCCTGCGTCACATCGCAAACCTGTGGACATTGATGCACTATCCGTCCCGGGAAAACGAATGGAGCCTGGATGAAAAGCTACAGGCAATCAAAGAAGCTGGTTTTGATGGCGTATGCTGGGCGCCAAGCCCTGAGCTCTATGAGGCTGCTACGCGCAGGGGTTTGATCTTTGTTGGCGGCATGGCTTCAGACCAGGCCTCTGCGTTCCCCGGTCTGCTACAGGATCTCAAACAGTATGGCGCAACCCATGTGAATGTTCAACTCGCGGGTGACCACGTGCTCACTGCTGAAGCTCTCCAGTTAACGCTCACGCTCATGGAAGAGGGTCATTGCCTGGGCTTGCTGCCTGCCATCGAATCGCACCGCGGCACCTGCACAGAAACACCGGAAAAGACCTATGCCCTGGCCAATGCGTACCAGCAGACAACCGGCCAGCTACTGCCTATCTCCTGGGACTTCTCCCACTTCGCTGTCGTCAAGCATCTGGTTCCGGACAACTTTGTTAAGCGGCTCCTCGTTCGTCCTGACCTGATCCAGAACGCGCAACAGTTCCATTTCCGTCCTTTCAACGGCCATCATGTTCAGATTCCCATCACCAACCGCGATGGTGGGCTCACAAAAGAGGTTCTGGACTGGCTTCCCTTTGCTTCTGCCCTGCTTGAGTGCTGGCTCGCCGACAATCGGAACCATGAACGGGAAATTTTTATTTGCCCTGAACTAGGCCCGGTAGAAGGCGGCTATGCGCTTTCGACTTTCCCTGATAGTTGGGAGGATGCCAAAAGACTGCGTCTTGAAATCCAGAAGTTATGGAACCGCTTGTGCTCTATGGACTGCTGAAGAGTCAAAAGCTAGGGCGGCAAAAAAATGATAAGAATTTAGCCCCAAAATGAGAAGCGCAATCATTCTTCGCATCGATACATTAAGCGGCATGCCGAAGCCACCTGCAAGCAGCCAACTCCAGCAGCACCGCTTTTTGCTGTGCAACTCAGAGAAAGGAATCCAGTTTCAACAGGAAGAATAAAGATAAAGTCATGAAGATGAGACAAAAGCGAATCGTGGCACTCCTCTGCATCCTAGGGGGTGACACTGCCGTACTGCCCGTTTACAGTCATGTGCAGACAACAAGGACTCTTTACGTATCAACCAATGGCAGTGATGGCGCTGACGGCACCCGTTCTCATCCTTTTCAGACGGTTGCACGCGCTCAGACCGCAGTGCGCGCCTTGAATGCATCCAGTGATGTAACCGTGCTGATTGAAGACGGTACATATTCTCTCGATGCCCCGCTGAATTTTCGTTCCGAAGATGGAGGACAGGGCAGCCATCACGTCACATGGCAGGCTGCGTCAGGAGCGCACCCCATATTTTCCGGCGGAGTTCGAGTTACCGGCTGGCAGGTATACAAGGCTGCGGAACATATATATGTAGCTGATGTTCCTGCGGGCGTTAATTCACGTCAGTTGTACTTCGACGGAGTTCTCGGAGACCGCACCTCGAAGGAGATCAAGACAGAGGACATAGAAATAACGTCAGACGAGCTCATCATTCACAACCGCAATCTCGCCTGGCTCAGTAAAGTCAAAAATCCGTCTCAAATGGAATTGGAAGTGCTTGGGAGCTTCACCGATCGCTATGCGCCGGTTGAGAGCGTTCAGCCCACTACTGATGGAGTAGTTCTGAAAATGGCGCAGCCCTCGTGGGCGAATAACACCTGGGGCTACGATGTGCCCAGCGAGGCAAAGCGAAATAACGGCAAGCATTTCTATCTCCTCAATGCGCTGGAGCTCATGTCGGAGCCGAACGTTCTACAACCTCACCGCAATCTTTGGTATCTCGATCCATACGCGGGCAAGCTTTATGTAAAGCTCGATGAAGATCGAGACATCAATAATATTACGGTGATGCTGCCCCGCCTTCAATTATTGCTGAGCATTGCCGGCACGTACAAGCAGCCGATACAGAATTTAACATTCAAAGGGCTGAGCTTTCGTTACACCACCTGGCTTGGGCCTTCTGAAAATACCGGCTTTGCAAGCCAGCAAAGCGGAGCCTACCTTAAGGACCTAGCTCCAACACACCCCAGCAACGCATTCCAGACTTGCAATCGCGGCTGCGTGGAATTTGAATCCATGCGCCAGCACTGGTCGCAGATTCCCGCAGCCATCCAGGTAGCCGCAGCGCATAACGTTACATTCGACCACGACAGCTTTAGCCAACTCGGCATGGTCGGGCTTGGGATCGGTAACGATGCCGGGTCCAATGCAAGCGGAATTGGCTTGGGAACTGATGGCGTGCGCGTTACGCACTGCCACTTCGCAGTTCTGTCTGCCGCGGCGGTCCTGGCAGGTGGAGTTCAAAAGGACGCTCATCACCCGTCTGATCCGCGCATGACTAACCGTCATCTGATGATTGACAACAACTATGTCAGCACTGTCAGCCTGGATTACAAAGACAACGCCGGCATCCTCAGCACATATTTTGATGGGGCTGAGATTGTTCACAACGATGTCTCAGACCTGATGTATGACGGCATCGATATTGGATGGGGATGGGGCTATAACGATCAAGGCGGTAACCCGAACTACCGGGACAACCAGCATGGCTATACAGTCAATCCTGTATTCCAGACTCCGACCATCCTGCGAAACAATCTTGTCGCCTATAACCGCATACATGGCGTGAAGAAATACTTCGTCGATGGCGGGGCCATCTACAATCTGTCTTCTTCTCCAGGCACCGTTATCCGGAATAACTACCTTTTCGATCTCGGAGACAGAATCGGCCTCTACACGGATGAAGGCAGCAAGCACATCCGCCTGCTGAACAATGTCGTAGAGACGCAGGGCTTCTGGTTATTTGCCAATACAGTGGGCAAGCTCTACGCCTTGAAAATTACCTCTGACAATCGCGCCATCGGCAACTGGCACAATTCGGACAAAACCGGAGAACGCTGGATTCCTGAAAGCGACTGTCTCATCCTCCAGGACCATTTGGTTGCGAACAAAGAGTGGCCTGCAGAAGCGCAGAAAGTCATCAACGAATCAGGTATTCAGCCAGAATAAGGTGGTCAAGGCTCGTCTACTAAAAGCTGCTGCTCTGTCTGCCGACTCAACCATTCGCGGCAAGCAGAGCAACAGATACAGCCTGGGCAACCCTGAGCACACCTTCCTGAACCTGCTTTTCCCGGTCGGGCGGGATCCGCTGGATCGGAGTGGAGACACTCAGGGCCACAATCACACGCCCATCGGCATCCCGGATGGGTGCTCCAATGCAGAGGCCTCCTAGCATGGAGTCTTCACGGTCAAAAGCCACGCCTTCTTTCCGGACTCGCTCCAGCTCGGGCCACAGGGCCTGACGGTCAATAATATTGTGCTCGATACGTTTGATAAGTCCATAAGCTTCCAGCATGCGATCGATGGTGTCTGCCGATTGAAACGCAAGAATTGCTTTCCCGCGTACATCTGGATGTAGTCAGACGATGCACGGCCCATCTCAAGGCCGATGGCCTGTCCAACGATGAAGGCCACGGCCTCGGCCTCTGTCTCCCGCACCGTGGCGGTGGTCATCGTGCGGCGTTCGCTTTTGTGCAGAAGCTCGTGTGCTTATGTTGTGCGCTACATAAGCGCACTTATGTTGCGCAGGAAGTTATCTTGCGTAGCAGCGTTGAGGCCCAGTAATCATGCGGCTGTGCAGCGCTGCTTGCGCAACATAAGTAATCAGAGAGAGCGGAGGAAGGCCATCAGAGATGGGTTGTCTTTCCAGGGCCGTTTGGAGACGGCAGGGGTGGAGAGTGCATTGCTATGCGCCAGCATCTGTGCCTTGCGTTCCAGATCGACTTCGGCATAGATGTTGGTGGTGTCGATGGAGACGTGACCATCACCGTTAACTGCCGGAAAAGAACCTGGCCGACAAGCGCGACCATATCCGCATGATGAGCAAATCCGAAACTGGTTGTTGCCTGCCGCGTACAGACCAACGAGTTCATTGACTGTAAGTTGTAGGCCCTGTGTTGATGTAGAGGCAGGGCCTTATGTCAGCAGTTCCAATTGAACCGCACTCTGGTTCTTCTTGCGCTGCTCCGATCTGCGAGGTTTGGGATTGCCACCTTTCCGTAGATGTCGAACGAGTAATGGCAGTGCGAGGTGATACGCCGCCGCGTGATGGACGAACGCTGTGTCAGCGGTCCACGTGACGCCAGCAATTGCACGGGTGGTCAGCGACGGTTCCAATTTCAATTGTCCGCTGATGAGCGCAAGGCCAAAGCCCTTCTGTACCATCCATTGCACCTCGGCGGGTGTCGCTGCAGCACAGGCAGCCTGGGGTCGAACACCGTACTCAGCAAGCATTTCAAGCAGCCGCTTGTGCGCTGAAGGGTGACTCTCCGGGTCACGGAATACCGTGAGCCGGTCGGCCATTTCTGATGGCCGAATCTCGGTGAGCTGCGCGAGCGGATCGTCAGTCCTCATGCAAACGACCAACGGCGTGCTGCCAATCTGCAACACAGCAAGATCGTCTCCTTCTACCGGCATGGGAAGCAGTGCACAGTCGAGTGTCTTATTTCTCAGGCGTTCCACAATTTGCGCTGCATTGCCTCCAGCCAAATGCACAGGACACGCCGGAAAGACGCTTTCGTAGAGCCGCTGCAATCCTTCAAGAACGACGGTGGGCGCAAAGCTGGAAAAGCCGAGACGCAACGGCGGCACTTCCCCTTGATGAATCGCTCGTGCGGCTTTCACGATCTCGTTGCGCTCGCGAACGGCTCCTTTGGCATAGCTGATGAGGACGAGGCCGGCGGGGGTTGGTTCCACTCTTTTCCCGCTGCGGTCGAAGAGCTCAATCCCGAGTCCCTCTTCGAGATTTTTGATCTGCTCGCTCAGCGAAGGTTGAGCCAGGTACAGCTTCTCTGCGGCGCGTGTAAAGTTGCCGGTTTCGGCGATCATCGCGATGTACTTCAGCAAACGGAACTCCAGCAAGTCAGATATGCCCACGACCTCCATGGGGAACCAGGGCAGAAACGTCAAAGGGACCTTACCGTGCTTCTTTCGTGATTACGTATCGATCTCAGGTTGCGGTGACGAATCATCGGCGTCAATAGGTCACTTTTTGGTGACCTGAGCAGACTGCGCGCAAATCTGCAATCGGTCCGGCCTATGGCGTCATCGGTGAGAAGTCTTGGACAGTGGAGCAGCTTCGGCGGACGCTGATGAAAAGGCGGGGCAAAACCGATCGGACATCTCGACTCCGGCGGAGCGCGCCTCCTTCAAACTCCCCTAATCGAGGTCACTCATGGCCGCATCAATCCTGCAGAATCGCTATCCCTTAGAAGAATCGCCGTCCACGTCGTCGGACACCGACGATGAGCCGCTATTGAACGCCCGACAAGTTGCCGTAAGGCTTGGCGTCTCCGAACGTTGGGTCCGGGACCACACTACGAGGCGCTCGCCGCGAATCCGCGGCGTTAAGCTCGGTCCGTTGATGCGATATCGGAAACAGGATGTCGAAGCCTTTATGCAAGAGTTGAATACCACAAGCTCTTTCCCTCTGCGCCGTAGTGGTGTATGAAGGAATTGTTCTCCACGACCAGGACCGGAAGCAGAATACGGAGAGCGCAATGGCAATGAAATATCAGCAAGGCACCGTCTACCTTTGCGGGAAGAAGGTGAAAAAGTGGTATGGGAAATATGTGATTTACGGTCGGGACGCCGACGGGAAGGAGGTCCGAAAGTATCGCAACGTCGCGATCTGCCCCAAGGCGGGAAATCCGAAGTGGAAGGCGGAGCAATTGTTGCGTGAGAAGATTCTGAAGGAATGCGGCATGCTCGCCGAAATGCCCGCAATTCCTTCCGATGACTCAGTAACGTTTCGCTGGTTTGTGAAGGAACGCTACATTCCAATGCGACAGGGCAAATGGAGCCCTGCATATCGCAAGACGAATAGCTACCAGCTTGAGCATTATCTGGTATCAAAATTTGGAGACCTGCCGCTGAAGAAGCTGAATTCGTTTCAGATTCAGATTTTTCTCAACGAAATGGCTGCAAAGGGCTATTCGGATTCTGTAGTTCGCTCCTGCTTCTCCAACATTCGGGCGATCACCCGGATGGCAAAGAAGCACAAGTACATCGCCGAAAACCCAGGAGAAGACGTGACCATGCCTCAGGCAAAAATGGCAGAAAAGCCCGTGATGACAAGGGAACAGATCCTTGCCCTCATTGGAGCTATCGAGGACGTGCACGATCTTTGCCTGCTGTGCATCGGAATCTTCTGCGGACCGAGAGCCAGCGAGGTCATGGGGCTGCAATGGAAGTCCTGGACCGGCGACGCTCTTCTGCCCCACGGAACCGCCTACGAGGGGCAGTTTTACAACGGCCGTCTGAAAACCAAACAGAGCAAGACTCCTATCCCTGTTCCGGAGCGGATTCGACCCGTAATCGAGTCTTGGCGAAAGCTCTCCAAGGATTCCTCACCAGAGGCTCTAATGTTTCCGACATTTGGGCGAGGGGAGCGGAAGGGCCAGGCGGTGCCGAGGTGGGGGAAGAACTTCCTCCGGTGGCGCATTCGCCCGGTCTCTCGAAAGCTCGGAATTCCTGATCGCCTGGTCACGTTTCAAGTGATGCGGCGGACGCTGGGGACCGACATGCAGCAGCACGGAACACTGAAGGACACTCAGGGGATATTGCGGCACGCGAGCATCAAGACGACGGGCGACGTATACGTTCAGACCATCGAACGAAGCGTTCTCGCTGCCGTGAACTCGCGCACCTCAGCGGTGCTCGGCGACTGGGAGATGCCAAATGCAGAGTTGGGTCTGAAGGGGAGAACCCTTAAAGGTCCTGATGCAATTTGGCGAAGTTTGGCGAAGCCGAATGGTGGGGAAGTCGTAAATTGTTGATTTATTGGCTCCTCAGGTAGGACTCGAACCTACAACCCTTCGGTTAACAGTCGGCTTGTAACCCTTGGAGTATCAATGCTTTCTGCGGAGTAGCGTGACGCCGGAAGTCGTTTTTGGAGCCCTTTCGGCGCGCAATTGAACCTCGGTTTGACCCCGGAAATAGCACTCCGGCCTAGCCGAATCCCACAACGATTCTGGGTCAGAAGTTGGGTCAGAATCCTCAAAATCAGCCCGGTTCTCGAAGCCTGATCGTGGAGGAACCGAAGGATGATCGCCATACTGACGCTTGGGACAAACTGCGGGACAGTGGTTTCGGATCTTTCATATGTATCGGTTCGGGTTCTTGTTCCATTCCCCATCTGTGCGAGCTGTCACCGCAGCAGACTGGGGAAGTGTTTCTTTCGAAGATCATCGATGATCTTCGCCGAAAGCTTCCACGCCTCGCCCTGGATATGGACAATCAGTTCCGCCCACACCATGGCAAAGGCTCGCAGCGCTTCTTGCTCATCAAAACGGACTCCGGCCGGAAGCAGCGGCTCAATGTCCTCGGTCAAGCTGCGCTCCAACTTTTGCAGCATGCGCTCCTCCGCAGCGGCACGATGTATGGGCGTGCCCTCCAGCGCAAGGTAGTGGTCGAAGCAGGCAAGAAGCTTGCCGCAGTCCAGATTCAGTTGCTTCAGTCCTTCATACAAATCGAACAGGTCACGGGTCTTGCGCCGCTGCAGAAGTGCCCGCAGCTTCGTCCCGAAAAGTTCTTCCGGCTCGAACGAGACGACCTCTGCCTCCGCCTTATGCCAACGGCTATTTACAGAAAATGGGTAGCGCTTCAGTCCGAGCAGGCAGACATGCTCACGAGTGTTGATCTCAACCTTGAGCTTGAGCTTCGTGCTCGCGTCCGCTTCGGGAGTATAGCGAAAGATGAGATGAATGGAATGGCCGGCCTGTTCCCTCTTGCAGTCGCCGAGCCACGATAGGGCCTTGCGCACGGCATTGACCGTAGAGCCAATCGACTCCGCTTCTGTCTGGACGAGATCAATGTCTTCGGAATACCGCAGCGGTTGCGCGAAGAGCAGCTTGTGGAGCGCAGTGCCGCCGCGGAAGGCAATCTTGCCTTGCAGTTCGGCGGCGTTGAACAGGTCACAGAGGGCACGGCTGATGATGAGGTCCTGTTCCACTTGCCGCATGTCGGGCCACGGAGCCTTTGCCGTCCACTCGATGAGGTATGCGTCGGGAATCAAAAGTCCACCTCCACCGGCTCATGAATCGTGAGACGCCACTTGGTGTTTCTCTCGGCGGAATTCGCAGCGGTTTCCTGAATCGGCCGGATGGCTGGGTCAAGCGGCTTGAACGATTTCGCCTGGGCCGCGAACGGCTCCAGCGCCGCCGACTGCCGGGAGTGGCCTGCCAGATCGAGCAGATACCCCAGCCGGCGAACCGCAGAGTTCTCATAGAACCCAGCGATCTTCGCCAGCTTGCGCGGAGCCGCTTTGCCCCCGATGTCTTTCACGATCTGTGCGACTCCGGCAATCCCGGATGCCTGATGGAAGTAGCGCACGCAATCCAGCAGAGTCAGCTCGACCCCAGCGACTTTAGTGAAGCCCTCAGCGGTCTTGATCTTGTCCAGCCATTCCGGCCGATTCACCTGTTCGAAGATTCCCGGCGCCTGGTAGAGGAATTGCAGCCGGTGGCGGCCGATCTCAAGCAAGCGAAGCTGCTTTGGAACAACAATCTGGAATACCATTGCGGCCTGATGGGATGCGCCGTGAAACGCCGCCGCGCGCAGGAGTGAAACGCGATAGTCGGTGCGTTGGTGCTGCATCAGAGGGTCGATCCAGCGGACGGGGTCTGGCGCACCGAGGCTCCAGTCTTCGGGGCGTAGAATCAGGTAGAACTCGTGGCGAGCGTTGATGAGCTTGCGCTTCTTCGCTAGCCGAAGAGCGGCTGCGGCAAACGCAGACGGCGATAAGCCGAGTCTTCTCCTGGCCTCTTCTTTGGTGAAGTAAGCGCGCCCTTGAGCGAGCTGCTGATCTAGGTAGGACTCAAGCGATGCCATCTCCCCAATCATACACAAAAATAATCTAAAAAAGCATTATTTTGCATATAATCAGGAAATCACTCCTAACAGATTGTTTGAATATACCAGAAGACAGACACACCAGAACGGAATGCATCACTGCAGGATTGGCGCTTTCATTACGCTGAGCAATGCGCGGCCTGAAAGCGTCCGACCTCCATTTTCGTTCTCCATCAAACGTCATCGCTGCGGTTCGTGAAGCGCCGCCTGTAAAAGCGGCTTGCGGTAAAGTATAAAATCCATCTCGGAAGTTCAGCGGCTATACCTCTTCCTCAAGACATTGTCCGTGCTCTTTTAGCCAAGCCTTCGCCTTTGCCATCGTGGGAGAGGCCGCGCGAACAATGTTCCAAAACCGAGCCGTATGATTGTTTTCCAACAGATGCGCTAGTTCGTGGACAACCACGTAGTCGATTACGAAGATCGGTGCCTTGATGAGTCGCCAATTGAAGTTCACAGCGCCATTTACCGTACAAGATCCCCAGCGATATCGATTATCAACGATCTTTGCGGCTTTGAACTTGACGCCCAGTTCTTTGGCAGCTGCGTTAACACGAAGCAGGATTGTCTCTTTTGCCCGATCGATATACCACGACTTCAAAGCTGCACGCTTTTTGTTCTGGTGTGAAACGGGAACCTTGAAACCATCGGAAAATTCCACCTCACCGCTCTCGGTCTCGGCAATCTCAATTCGATAATCCCTGCCAAGATACGGTGCTGACTCTCCATTCACTACCTCCTTGCCGGGAGGATGAATTCGGTCCTGATACTTCTGCTCGTGATGGAGCTTCCCATAAATCCACTGGCGCTTGCTATTCATCACGTGAGCTATCGCTTTGTCTGAAGCGTTCTCTGGCGCATGGACGATGATCGTCCGGTCTCGCTCGACTGTGATAGTCAGCGTCCTTCGTTTCGGCGATCGCACGATTTTGTATTCCAGATCGTTCATGCGGCGTATAGAATCGCGTCGCTGTTCTTCTCGGCGATTTCCATAATTCGGCTAACGATGTGGGTCCGGTTTTGCACGATCCCTGGCAGCCTGGAAAACTCTGTTTGTAGAAGCGTTCTCTGAATGTCTGCCCTCAGTTTGTTTCGCGCAGGTATGCTCTCCCAGAACCCCGTCAGCTTCAACTCGCGCTCGACTTCTCCGAAGACTTGCTGTGTAAGCGAAACGAGTGCAGAGATTGAATCGTCGTCCAGCTCGGCTTCACCATAAATCTCCTTTTTGAGTACTCGGAAGAATGGCATTTGCTTCTTGCGGTGCAAGCCATATGTCGGCTCTTTTGCGGCATTGATAATCCGCAGTCGAAGTTTTTCTAACTCCTCATAAACCTTATTCCAGTTGTCCTGGAACTCCGCAAGAATCAAGCGGAGCGCCTCTGCAAACGAAGCCCGCAGGTCTGGGTCGTCATTCAATTCAACATCAAGATGGTGACGAATGGCGTGCTCTATCTCTGCTGCTTTTGTCTTCGTCCGGGTCCGGCTGCTAACGTCTTTTTGGAAATCTTCATCCAGGATTGAGATAGGCTCAACTTTTACTTGGATTCCCTGCGACTCAAGAAAGGCATCAGTAATTTTCCGAAGTTTCGGAGGGATGCCCCTCATGCTCAGCCGCGCATCCCTGCAATGTTTTCCCGCAAGGACATTGACCTCCGCAAGCGCTTCATATTCTGGCATGAAGCCCAACGCTTCCTTGGCGGGAAAGACTACGTTCAGGCATCGCGTATATGTTTGGAAGAGCGTCATGAATTCAAACCGCAGGTCTTCGTCATAGAAGAGATCGAAGAATGCGTCGTGGTCCGTCAGATCAGTCAGGCCGTTCTTGTTGAGAAATTCCATGACTGCGTCTCTGCTTGCCCTCAGCGCCCTAAGTTCTTCTTCCGGAAAGCTCAGCGTGTTCAGCATTTCTTTCTGTTCACGCTCGTCATAGGTGTCGAGGGCCTTTTTCAAGTGGTGTCCAACACCCACGTAATCGACGACAAAGCCCTTCTCTTTAGCCGCGCCGGCAACGCGATTCACCCGGGCAATCGCCTGGAGCAAGCTGTGAGCAACGATGACCTTGTCCAGATACATCACCTGCTCGATGGGCGCATCGAAGCCCGTGAGCAGCATATTGGTGACGATCACGATACCGACATCGCCATTCACGCCCTCATCTTCCGCGCCGAAGGGCAGCTTGAAGCTTTTGATGGTTGTCTTGTGCCTGGATGCGTCGGTGTACGGAGCAAGGTCCTGGGTATCGTTTTGCCTGCCGGAAATGACCACATCGGTCTTCATCCGCTCCAGCAAAGCAATGTCAATTTCCCTTGGATTCGCCTTCTTCAATTCTGCGATCGTTTCGGCGAGCGCCGCATCCACGTGTTCCTTGTAGCGCGCGGCTGCCTCCCGTGAAGTGGCCACAATCTGTGCTTTATAGCCATTCGGAAAGACGTGCTCGACGTAATGGGCGATCATGTCTCTTGCCTTTGCCTTGATTGTCTCCTTGGCCTCAAGGTACGCATCGCGCGAACCGTAGCCGAGAATCTGGACGCACTCCTGCGGCGTGTAATCCCTGAATACATCGTGAAAGGCAATGTCCATGCCCAGGGCATCGGTCACTCCCGCTTTATGGGTGCGGCCTTCATAGACGATTTGCAGCGTTACGCCGTCCTCAATCGACTGGCGCATTGTGTACTTGTCGATGTAATCGCCAAAAACGCGCTCCGTCTTCTCAATCGGCGTTCCGGTGTAGCCAATGCGCGTCGCGTTCGGGATCGCCTTGTCGAGATTCGCTCCCAGCATGTTGTATTGCGAGCGGTGCGCCTCGTCGGTCATCACCAGAATATGCGGGCTGGTGTTCAACTCCGGGAAGGTCTCTGTCAAATCTGCTTCACGGAACTTGTGGATCATGGCCATCACCAGATCGGACGAGTTGGTGGCAAGCAGCTCCTTGAGCTTCTTAATGCTGTCGGCCACCTTCACCGTGTAGCCGATGCTCTGGCTGGTATCGGAAAGCTGCTCCTCCAACTGGGTCCGATCGGTTATAAAGACAACCTTCCATTGCGACAGCTCAGGATGCCGGTACATCTCGCGCACCATGAACATCATGGTCAGCGATTTGCCGGAGCCTTGCGTATGCCAGATAATGCCGCTGCGCTCGCGTGGCGTCTTGCCTTCCTTCAGGCGCTTCACGGCCAGCTTTACTGCGCGGAACTGCTGATAGCGCCCGACGATCTTGATCGTCTCGCCTTTGTCGTTGGTTGAGAAGAGCGTGAAGGTGCGGATGATGTCCAGCAAGTTGTCCGGCGCAAGCATCCCGGCCACCAGCCGCTGCTGGTCGTTGGGGCTCGTGCCGCCGTGCTCCAGTTCGTCAACGGTTCGGGGAAAGGGATCGGACCAGCGATAGAAGTGCTTTTCGCTGTGCGTGGTGATGGTGCCGAACTTGGCCTCCTGGCGACAGGTGGCAACGACGAACTGGTTGTAGTAAAAGAGCGGGGCGCTGCCTTCGCCCTTGCTGCCGCGCTGCTCGCTGTAGCGGAGCAGTTGCTCAATAGCCTCCGGAATCGGCTCCTTCACCTTCGGCGACTTGCACTCGATCACCACCACCGGCAGCCCGTTTAGAAACAGAACAATGTCCGGGATGATGTGGTGCTCCGTGCCGAGGATGCACACCTTGAACTGGCAAACGGCAAGAAAGTCGTTGTTTTCCCCATGCGCAAAGTCGATGAAGCGCACCGTTGGGCTTTTTTCGCCCGTCTTGCGGTTTTCGCTGACGCTGGTGCCCTCCTGGAGCAGGTTGAAGACATGACGGTTGTTCTGGATCAGGCTCGTCGATGGAAAGCTGGCCGTGAGCTGCTTCACCACCTCGTCCATCTGGTCGTCTTCCAGCCAGTCGTTGATCGCCTTTAACTGCCGGCGCAGAATGGGAAGCAGAACAACATCGGTAAAGCTCTCCCGGCCGGTGTCTTCAGGATGCTGCTTGCTGTCGAGATCCTTGATCGTCCAGCCCAGCCCATGCAACTGGTCCAGCAGAGGCTTCTCGACGTGGTTCCGCTCGTCGAGCTTCAGTTCTTTTGCTAACCGTTCGTTGATCATTGCGCGCTTTCAACCTGCGTAATCTGAATCCCGTAATTCGTCGCTAGAGCGCCCAACACTTTCTTGTGGTTATCCACCAACTCTGCCATCGTCCACTGACTGTTCTGCAACACCCGCAGGGAATTTGGGCAAGTTGTGATGGAGCCATTGAAATACTTTGCTTTCTTGTGCTTGTAATTCAGGCGTCCTTGGGATGAGTTCTTTGCCCGCGTGATCAGAACAAGATTGCCCAGCTTGTCTGTCCACTCGTCACGCTGCTGCTCTGTGAAGTCAATGACCCACTGGCTATCTTCTTTGGGTGTTTGAGGCAGAATGTGTTCGACAGAGGGCGTTTGAATCGACATCAACTGGCCTGGGTCGCTATAAATGAAGTCCAACTTCAGTAATAGGTAGCGCGTATACTTTCTGCCGTATACCGTACCGCTCACAGTGCGCATCAGGCCGGCCGCATCGAATTGGAAACAGGCATTCGCGAGCACAGCCTTTGCTGATTCAGCACCTTCGACAACCCGAATCACCTGATTCATGTTCTCGATGCGCTCGGTTGGAGTTAGTTGAGTCATCCAATCAGCAGAGAATTTCCTATCCAGCTCAATAAGGAAGTCCAGCAGTCCGAGGTATCCAAATCTGTCGTAGTAAAGGAGCAGTGGAGGCACCCAATCACTTGAAGGCAAACCAGTCAGCATTACTTTGACCAGGTTGTCGAACTTGAAGGAGTTCCCGGTCTCTTCGTAGTTTCCGCCGCCGAGAAGATCGTTGTAATGCTTCAGATATCGCTCAACAAGCTGAAAGGTCTCTTTGCCCTTCTTCAGCAGAGCAGGCTTCTTCTGTCCAGTTGCCTTTTCCCTCTCCTTGGGGTAGTAAATCTTATCTTCGAATTCCTGCAGCAAGCTCAGGCGAGCTTTGTCTTTAACCAAAATCGTGCGCAAGTGGTTCAGGAATCGGTCAAAGTCGTCGCCCAGCGAACTCTCGGCCTCCTCCCACAGCTTTGCATATTTAATCTTGTCGCTATCCTTGTCCAGTTCTCCGAGGTTGAGCGATTTCAGGATATCGCTATTGCGCAATGGAACGCCGCGATCATTCAGAATCGTGAACAGACGAAAGGCGTCTTCCAGATCCTGCGTAGCGACGTAGATGAACAGGACATTATTGAGTAGGAAGGTCAAAAGCTCTTCTGGCGTGATGCCATTTTCAGGATTCCCAAGAAATTGCCGAATTTCCAGAATGGCCCGCGCCATGTTTTGTATTGAAGTGTCCGCTTGCGATTTGGTGAGTTTTTCGAGTTCCTCAGTCTTGTTGGTCCCTCCCGGTGTTTTCACGTAGATTTCTACGAATTCCTGCACGTCTTCGCGAATAGCGAAGATAAGACGGTTTCGCTCAGGAATCCTTGAGAAAGGGTCGCCTTGTTGGTAGATTCGACTCTGGCAACTGTTTTTGGCGAGCTGATTCGTAGCTGCGTCACGGATGCAGGCCAGCAGCATCAATAGAGTCGTCATGCGTTGTTGGCCGTCGAGCAGGTCATTCTCATTGAACTCCTGCTCGGAATGTGCCTGTTTGAACTGGAAGACGAACGAGCCGAGGAAGTATTCGCTGTCGGGCTTGTCCTTGCTGGCGAAGGTCAGGTCATCGAGCAGTTCGTTAACCTCGTCCTTTCCCCAGATGTAGGGGCGCTGATACTCCGGGATACGGAACCACATGGTCGAGAAGACATCCTTGACCAGAATCTTTTCGCTCTTGATCTCGTTCTTGTTCGGCATTCTCTTCCTCTCTTATTGGGCAAGTTCCAATTCCAGTAGGGGAGTAACGCGCTTCCTGCCGGTGAGCAGGTCTTGCATGAGTGCGGTCTTAATGTCGCCAAGTTTATGGAGTTCCAAACGTGACTGCCTGATTGCCGCCTCGGCTGAATCCAGATGGTTCTTGATTACCTGTTGTTCGGCCAGTGGTGGCAAGGCAACAAAAACCGCGTTGAGTTCACCGCTATTGAAGGTGTTGTTTACTTGAATCTTCGCGGTTAGAAAATAGCCGTTGGATTTCATTGAGTTCATCAAAAACCATAGGTACCTTGGATCGCATTTACTTCTAAGCGTTCTGATCTTGAGTAAAAAACCAACATGAGTAAATACTTCAGTGCTGTCGAAATATGCGGTTTTCCCGAGGTTGCGTTTGGCAAGTTTTCTTGGCCCAGCTGTGGCAGTTAACTTTGGCCCACTTGGGGCAAGTTGCTGGACAGCGTAGAGGGATGGAGATGCGCTGGGCTTCGGGCTGGAGCGTAGCGGAAGCCCGAAGCCCAGCGGGGGCGGCGATTAGCCCGCAGGTTTGACCCGTCCTTTCTCGACCGTTCGCCGGAAGCGGTAGCTGTCGGCGCCGGTTTCGATGATGTGGGCGCGATCCGTGATCCGGTCCAGCAGCGCCTTGCAGAGGCGGGCGTTGGGGATCACCTGGGTCCACTCGGAGAAGGGCAGGTTGGTTGTGAGGATGACCGCCGCCTTTTCAGCCCGCTCGGCGATGACCTGGAACAGGAACTCGGCGCCTAGTTCAGCCATCGGCACATAGCCAACCTCGTCGATAGCGATCAGATCATAGCGTTCCCAGCGTGCCAGCACGCGGCGAAGTTGCAGTTGCTGCTTGGCCTCGACCAGTTCGTTCACCAGAGCCGCCGCGGTGGCGAACCGTACGCGGCGCTTCTGCCTGCAGGCAGCCACGCACAGGCCAGTTAACAGATGCGTTTTCCCGGTCCCGCAGTCGCCGATTAGGATCACCGGCTCGGCGCGTTCGATATAGCCGCCGTTGGCCAACTCGTGGATCTTGGTTGCGGGTACTTGCGGTGCTTTGCTGAAGTCGAACTCATCGAGCGTCTTCATGCGCGGCAGGCGAGCATCCTTGATACGCCGGGCGATGGTGTTGCGTTCGCGCTCTTCCAACTCGGCGGTGAGCAGAGCTTCAAGGTAGCGGAGATAAGTCTGCCGTTGTTTGGTGGCAACGTCGGCCAGCGGTGCGCACTGTTCGGCAACCGCGGGCAGGCGCAGGGACCGGCACTGCTGCTGGACCGCGGCTTGTTCCAGGTTCTCGGTCGATGCCTTCATGCCGTCACCTCCGCCGAGTGGCTCAGCAACTGGTCATAGCTGGTCATCACCGGCATCGGCCGTTCGTAACGGGCAAGCGGGCCGATATCGACGGACATCACTGTGGGACGATCAAGATGTCCCGCCAGCATCAAGTGGCGGATGGCGGCTACATCATGGCAGCCAAGCGTGAGCGCCTGTTCCACGGCGGAGCGCAACGGCTCCCAGCCGTGGCCAGTGCCCAGCTGAAGCAACTCGATCATCTGCCGTGCGCCATGCTGGCGGCCATGCCGAACGTTCAGCGCCTGCCACAGCCGGTCGAAGGACTCTGGCCAGCGCCCGGCCTGGCGCCACTGGGCCAGAGCCGTCGAACCGGCCAAGGCGCCGGGCTTGCGTTCGAGCACATCGAGATAGTGCTCCAGATCCAGGATCTGCTGCTGGCGACTGTAGCAGCGTTCATGGCGGGCGACGCGCTTGCCTTCATGCCATAGCTCGACCGAGTCGGCGTTCACGCGAGCCTCGACGATCGTTCCTGGCCGCAACGGCACCGAATAGCGGTTGGTCCGCACACGCACCGAGCGCAGTCCGTCCACGGTCGGGAAGCTGATCTCGGCCAGGTCGAACGGCTCGGTCGCGAGCGGCAGCAGGTACGCCTGCTCGGTGAGCATCGCCGCCCCAACCGTCTCCGAACGTCCGGCCAAGATGCGGTTCTGGTCATCGCGGCAGCACTGTTCCAGATATGCGTTCAGCTCATCCAGGCTGCCAGCTTCCGGCAGTGGCACCCAGTGGTTGCGCCGGAAGTAGCCGCCTTCGCCTTCCACGCCACCCTTCTCGTTGCCGCGGGCCGGGTTGCAGAACTCGCTCTGAAACCGCCAGTGCGAGCGGAAGGCGATGAACCGGGTGGTCTCTTCGCGGCGATGACCGCGCAGGATCCGCTTCACGGCACTCTTCAGGTTGTCATAGCGCAGCGTCCGGAAAACGCCATCGAAGTAGGCGAACGCCAGCTGATGAGCTTCAAGAAAAGCCTGCTGTGTGGCGTTGGTGTAGGCCCGGTGATAACTCGCCCCGCCGGCCATCGAGCGCATCTCGAAGACCTGCAGCTTAACCCGCTCGCCACTCAGAACCGCCCAGGCCTCGTACCAATCGACCTGCGCTTCAGATCCCCAGTCGTAGGTCTGGGCGATGAACACTTCGCGGTACTCAAGGCCCAGTTGCTGGCGCCGGCGCTGCACATAGCCGCGTATGGTCCGCTCGCTGCCGCTGAAATCCGGCAGCTCGCTTCGCAGCCGGTCAAAGATGCGACGCGCTGTGTGCCGCTGCTTGGGCGGTGCCGCCATATCCGTTCGAAGTATCTGATCGATGAAATCGGTGACTCCGTCCAGCTTGCGAAGCCGCCGCTGCTGGGGCTTAGGGGCTGCGGGTTCTGCGCTGCCGAGCGCTTCCCGCACCATGCGCCGGTGTACGCCAAGCTTCCGCGCCACACCCGCGATCGTTCCAACGCCGAACTCATACTCCCGGCGTATCTGTTCGAAAAGCTCCACCTTCTCCCTCCTGGTCAGCCAGCTACGCTTCCATCGCCCCATCCTCGAAGCGTAGCCAACACCCTCTCAGGTGGGCCAAAGTTAACTGCCGCGGCTGGGCCAGACCAGAATGCCAAAATCAGAGGTGACTCTGGCTGCCGTTTCTCCAGTTAAAAAGTAAATCTCCGGGTTCGAGAATATCCCTCCCACTTATGATCTTTGAGGAGGTATAGGCTAGAAGGCTGGGGTTTAGGTTAAGTTCGCCTGAAGCTGAAATACAAGTCAGCATGACCGTCGCGATTCCGGTTTTGTTGTCTGTATCGATGGCATCCGAAATACCATAGGAAACCTTAGCGATTTCATTAATCCTCCAGACATCCCATTCGACTGGGATGCGGCCGAGGGGGGAGTCTTTGAACGGGTGGGTGGATTCGGAGCGGAGGTCGCCGTGTTCGTCGATGCCGCGTGTGAGCAGGTCTTGCATCAGGCCGGTCTTGATGCGCTCCTGCTTGGCAATCAACGCCTCCGTCTGCTCAATCGCCCGGTCCACCGTCGAAAGTATCTCAGCAATCTTGGCTTGTTCAATAGCAGGTGGCGTCGGAATCTGAATTTTGTAAAGTGTCTCGCGGGCTAGGCTCGGAACGCCTGTTGCCTCGTTCAGTTGCCGCAAAACTTGCGTTTGTAAGAAGTAGAACAACCAACGAGGAAGTGCCTCAACGAAATTGCTGAGGTAGTACGCAGTGTCAATTGTCCAGAATTTTCCTGAGGCGAAGAAGACGCGGTCAATCGTTCCTTTTCTCCCAAGGATGATGGAGTCGCCTTCATACAAGAAGTTGTTTCCTTGGCGCCCTTCTCCCCCTGTACCAAGGACAGGATACTGTCCGTAATCATCCAAGATTTGCGCAGGAGACTTACCGTAGTTAATTGAAGCCAATTGTTTTAATGTCTTCGTTTGCCAAGTGTCTGGAAGGGTCATTGTCCAACCCTCCTTAAATACCCCAATCCAGCCAGAAAATCATTCAGCGTGTTGAGTGTCTCGGCGCGACTCGCTTCCAGCGTACGCGCGGAGACGGCGTACTTGTCCCAAAGATTCTCGACCGCCTGAACGAGACGCCGCTTTTCGGCATTCAGATAGCGATGGAGTTCCGTGCTGACGAGGTCATGGAGCTTTTTGAGGATGAGAGTCCTGGCTTCGTCGTCCGTGAGCTGGCCGCCGATCGAAGCCAGCAGCGCATCCGTGGCGGCAATCTTCGCCTGGAGCGTGGCCTTGTCCTTTTCAAGCGCCTTGATCTTCTTTTTCTCGTCCTTCTTGCCGGGGTCAAGGCCGGCCAGCTCTGCATCCACCTGAGCAAGCAGTTTTTGGTTGTCTGCCTTGAACTCCTCGCCGCCCAGCCGCTTGAGCTGCATCTTCAGTTCCAGCTCGCTGGCAAGGGTGCGCTGCGTGGCCTTTGCGTCCTTGATGCGTTTCTCGATCTCTGTAATCGTCTTGAGCTGGGCTTGCAGCCCTTCGCGCTCCTTGCCGGCCGAGGCGCCGGTGCTGCTCGCGAGATCGTCGATCAGCTCTTTGAGCGCCTTCTTGATGACGGCGGCGGTGACGGTCTCATCCTCCTCAGGCTCGTAGGCTGCGACTTCCTGCGCGGTTTCTACGGCCTCGGCCAGTTCGCTCTGCGCCTCGGCGATGGCGGCCTCCAGATTTTCGATGGCATCGGCTTCAGCCTGAAAGAAAGCAGCGATGAGGTAAGAGTCAGGAATGAGGGAGTGGTGCCAGCCGGAGGAGATGATGGTCTTGAGGTCGTAGCGAATCTGTTGCCACCAGTTGACGAAGACTCCGGCGCTCTGGAACTCGTCGAGCACGCCTAGGGGAATCAGCTTCTCCTTGAGTGTCGTCAGCAGTTCGTGGCGAACCTCGGGCATCTTCTTGCCGTTGCGCAGCTCGGCAAAGTCGTTCTGGGCCATGCTCCACCAGTTGGCGAGCACCTGGCCGTGGGCCTGAATGGTGGCGAGCAGCGCGGGATCGGCCTCCAGCGTGGCCTTGATAGCCGACTTGGCTGCGATGGCCGGAACAAAGGCGAGATAGCCGGGGCGTTCCGGCTGGAAGAGCGAATCGGTCTGCACGCCGAACTTAGCGAAGTCCGGCTGACGGGCCGCAACCTCAGCCTGAGGCACGCCACCGATGAGATGCGCCTGCACATCCTCCGGCTCCGGGTCGGGCGTGTTGTCCACGTAGCGCCGGATATTGAGGTTGTAGTCGTGCTTGTCCACGATTTCGGCTTTGGGGACGAGGCGGCTGTATTTGGGGATCTCGCGCTTGTGCGTGAAGACATAGGTGATCTTCTCGATGTCCTCGGGGCGGAGCTTGTTCTGATTCTTGCCCTCGGCGTACTCGCGGTCGGCGTTGATGAAGAGGATTTTGTCGCGTAGCTCGTCGGGCTTGCTCTTGTTCATGACGAGAACGCAAGCCGGGATGCCGGTGCCGTAGAAGAGTCCGGGCGGCAGGCTGATGATGGCCTCGATCACATCGTCGTTGATGAAGATTTCGCGGATGAGCTTCTCTTTGCCGCCGCGGAAGAGCACGCCGTGGGGCATGATGGTGGCCATGTGGCCATCGGACTTGAGGCTGGCCAGCATGTGCTGGACGAACATCAGGTCGGCCTTCTTGCCGGTCTCCGGGCACCACTCGCGGAAGCGGTCGCGGAATTTCATGGCGGCGCGGCTGTAGTTCTGCGAGAAGGGCGGATTGGCAAGGACACGGTCGAAACGGCGAATCTGGCCGTGGTCGAGGATTTTGGGGTCCTCCAGCGTGTCGCCGTTCTCGATGGTGGCCCGCGTGATGTTGTGCAGGATCATGTTCATCCGGCAGATGGCCCAGACGGTTCCGGCGGACTCCTGCCCGTAGAGGGCGAGATTGTTGGCGTCTTCGCCTTGCTCCTCCACATATTGATGGCTCTGGATGAGGAAGCCGCCGGAGCCGACGGTCGGATCGTAGATGGTGTTGCCGGCCTGCGGCTTGACGAGTTGAACCAGGAGCCGGACCACTTCGGCGGGAGTGTAGAACTCTCCACCCTTTTTGCCAGCGCTGTCTGCGAAATACTTGATGAGGTATTCGTAGGCCGCTCCAAGCAGATCGGGGAACTCGAAGTTGTCGTTGACCAGCACAAAATCGGGTTGGTTGAAGTGGTCAAGGAGGTCCTTCCACTTCTGGTCGGGGATTTTCGTTTGCCCCTTTACTGCGTTGAAATTGATGTTGTTCTTGAGGACGCCATTGAGATCGTCGTTGGTGTCCTCGATGGCGGCGAGCGCCTTGTTGAGCATATTGCCGATGTCAGTTTTGAGATCTTTGAGGGCGGGCACCAGGTCGCCGCTCTCATCTGCCCACGGCTCATTCCAGCGGGCTCTGACGGGAACGAAAAACGTCTCGCCGTAGGACAATTTGTCTTCGAGTAGCTCCGCCAGGAGCGCGGGATCGGTAATGTGGGCGAATACTTTTTTGCGGAGGTGTTCACGCTTGAGGTCGAACTCGTCGGACAGACGCTTGATAAAGAGCATCCCAAAGATAAACTCTTTGAATTCAGAGGCATCCATCTTGCCGCGCAGGATGTCGGCGGCTCCCATGAGGAACGATTCGAGTTTGGATAGAGTGATTTTTTCGCGGTCCATAATGGCGTGTCCCAATGATATTCCACGCATCAAGGAAGTCTGGTGCCGGTGCTGATTCTGTTTCTGGAAGAGTGCGCTGCTCCGCAGCGCGGGCGTGACCGTCGGGCGGGGGAAAATGGCCTCCTGCCGTGGCGGGAGCGCGAATGAGGGCGGGCAGACGGGCGCTGAGCATAAAAATGCGGAGCCGTTTGCCGGCTCCGCGATGAGGTTTTGCGGGGTTGACGGTTACGCTGCTGCGGCCTTCTTGGCGGCTTTGGGTGCTGGTTTGGGCGCGGCCTTCTTCGTCTCTTTGTCCTTCTCTTTCGCCGCGAACTCTTGCTTGACCTTGGCCGTAATTGCGGCCACGTCCACCTTGTAGAACTCGGCAGCTTCGTGGAGGGCTTTGGGGGCGTCGGTCGGCGAGTGGGCCGACTGGAGAACGGCAACCTCGACCAAAACTCGGCCGAGCGTGCCCTCGTCGGCCTTGCGGAGAAAGGACGCAAACAGTTTGGCCGGGGCGTCGGTGGTGCCGTTGGCCTTGCCGACGCTGTGAAGCCGTAGCAGGATTGCAATGCGGCGCTCGTCCAGCGCGGCGGTGAGACGTTCGGCGGTAAAGAGCAGGTCGCGCTTCATCAGGCGAATCGGAACCGCATCGCCGATGGCTTTGAGGACGCGGAGGCCGGTTGTCTGTGCGATGGCTTCTTCGTGGCGGCGCTTCTCCTGCTCGGCCTTGAATGCCGCATCGTTCGCGGGCCGCTGCTTGCGGGCGTGGTGAATCGGGCAATCGGGATTCGCGCAGATGCGCCGCAGTTCCCCCTTCTCGCTGCCCTCGGTGACGATGGCTTCGGTAGTGAATTTGCAGGTCTTGTACTCCGGCCAGTCGCGCTGCTTCTGGTTAGTGGGCTTGTCGGTGCGAACCTCTACGTATTTGTTGCGCGGCACAACCGGGCTGTCGGCCTTCGCCGGGCCGTAGGCTGTGCTGATCTGAATAAGTTTAGGTTTGGCGGCGATGGTCTGGCGGACGTGCGCGTCTACCTTTGCCGCGTAGCACTTTGGATCGGAGCAGGAATCATGCTGCGACGCGATCCCCTGGAAGAGCAGAACATTGTGCCCGGTGCGCTTGGGACAATCGACGCACGAGCCGGCCTCGGGCACAAGCGCGGCGTCCTCTTTCGAGAAAGGCGCGGCGGCAAGCTTCAACAAGATGTTGTGCTCGATCCACTGTTGCAGGTGGCGGACCGGGAGCAGGATGCGCTTCGGCTTGCCGGTGCCGTTGCTGTACTGCTCCTGATAGCAAGCGGCGAGGGCTTCCTCCTGCTGCGCCGGTTGCAGCTTGGCCAGCAAGAGCGCATGGCCGACGCCGATCTCGTCCTTGGCGAAGGCTTCGGCGACAGGCGCGGCAAGTTCCGTCAAGCGAAGGCGAGCGGCGACGTATGCCGGACTCTTGCCGCATTTTGCGCCGATCATTTCGATGGTGTACTTCGGCTCTTCCAGGCGCATCAGGGCTGCGAAGCCCTGCGCCTCGTCGAGCGGGTGAACGTCGCGGCGCTGGAGGTTCTCGACGATGCTGGTTTCGAGCGCCTGGGCGTCAGTCAACTCGACGATGCGCACCGGCGCGGTTTCGAGTCCAGCCCGCTGCGCGGCGCGATAGCGGCGGGCACCGGCCACGATCTCGAAGTGATGATCGACGGGCCGGACCACAAGCGGCGCAAGAATGCCCTGCGCTTTGATCGACTCGGCCAACTCGTTCAGGCTGGCCTCGTCAAAGCTCCTGCGGGGATTGTTTGGCGACTCGGTGAGCGCGTCAAGCGGCAGGTTGCGATATTCAGACTGCATGGTGTTCGTCATGATCGATTCTCCTTTTCAGGTTGTCTTGCGTGAAGGCGTGGGCGGGCCACGTGAACCCGCCCGGTGATTGGCGGGTTAGCGGCTGCGCTGGAATGCCTCAAGGAACCTCTGCGCGCGCAAGTTGCGGTCCCACGTGCGGGCAAAGCTTTCGTGCTGGTGAAACAGGTCTGGATAGAAGATGTAGTTCTGTGCGTCGCGCATGCGCGAAAACTGCTCGATGCCGAGGTAATCGTTGCGAAAGTAATACGGCGTCATCATCCAGCCCAAACGCGCCGGGTTGGTCAACTCGAAACACATCTCCGGGTCGCGCATCAGGTCACCGTTCAGTTCGCCGTAGTGCGCGATGGAGATGGCCGGAGCGCCGAGCGGACCCGGCTCCGGCGTGGCCTCGATGACAAGCGCCATATAAGGCGGGTTCTCGATGCGCAGATAGAGGTTGCGGCGGAACCCGCCCGCCGCCGCGAGAATCTGGAGGATGGTTTTCATTACGCCACCTCCGCGAGTGAGTTCCTCTCGCTGGCCGCGTCCTCGGAGAGAATGGCTCCGAGGATCACGGCAGAGGTGCGCTGGATGACTTCGAGGCTCTCGGTCAGTAGCGCCGCGTTGCCCGCGTACATCTGGATGTAGTCGCTGCTGGCGGTGCCCATCTCAAGGCCGACGGCCTGGCCGACGATGAAGGCCACGGCCTCGGCTTCGGTCTCGCGCACGGTCGCGGTCGTCATGGTGCGCCGCTCGGTCTTGTGCAAAAGCTCGTGCGCCGTTTCGTGTACCAGCGTGGTGAACTCCTCGGCCTTCGACTGGCCGGGCAGTAACGCGATACGTCCGCCGTAGCTGACGCCAAGCGCCGGGGCGATCTTCTCGTTGAACTCCAGCTTGATGCCCTGCGCGTTGAGGAAAGCAATCAGCCGGTCGCGGTGTGCGCCGACTTCGCCGCCGATGTTGTGCTCGAACTCCGGCAGGTCCATGCCTTCGGTCTGTGAGACATCGAAGACGTAAACCGCGCGGAAGCCAATCAGCACGGGCGCGGGCTTCGCCTGGCTGTCTGCATCCTGCTCCTCGTTGGCTGCATTCTTCCTGCGCCGGTGGCCGATGATTGGGGCGAGAATCTGGATGCCCTTCTCGCCGCGCTTCACAAACCGGCCCAACTCGTTCCACGTACGGATGCCCGCAACGCGGGTTGCGGTCGGGCGCTGCCGCGCAATGGCGAGAATGTTGCCGAACGAGTAATTGTGGAAGCGGGCCATCGCCGCCAGATACGCGGTCAAGGTCTCGCTCTTGCCTGCTTCAAGCTGCTGGAGCAGGAACTCGACGGCCTGCTTGATGAGTTGCTGCGCGGGGTTTTCGCGCTCGGTAGTGCGCTGCTGGTAGGGGGATTCGCCGCGTAGCGCCGCATTGTTGCTGTGCGGCGCGGTGTTGGCGGTGCTGTTGCTGGCGTAGGTCATGATCTTCGGCTCCTTCGGAGTGGGATTTGCCGTTTTTCAGCCCTGGGAGGGCTAAAAAAAGACATTCGTTTCATAGCTGCGAAAAGGGCGCAGAGAGGCGCTGTCAACCCCCGAAGCCCGAAGGGGCGCGGAAGCGAGCACGGCGCTGTATGCCGCGCGGAGCTGCACAAGCGGGGTTGACAGAAGGAGCCGAACGAAGCCTAGAGTTCGCAGGGAAACGAATGTCGAACCGGAGGTCCAGCCGAAGGCTGCACCGCATTGTTTTTCAGGGTCGGCGTTGCGGGCAGGACACAGGCCCGCATGGATGGGAAGCGTAGAACGCCAGTCTCACCGGCGGTCGCAGTGGGGGAAGGGCGCCAGCAGCCTGCTACAAATTCAGCAGCCCCGCCGGGGACGGAGATGATAGGTTGTCGGATGTATGTGGCCAAAAGGTAATGTATGTTCTACTGCACAATAACGGAAAAGGGAGATTGATCCGGTGATATTGACTGAGCGGCTCTCTTGCTTTTTCGCAGCATTGACTGGATAAACTCCAAGAAGATCAGCGTTTGTGTTTTCGGATTCCTCGCCGCAATTGAAGCTGCTCGTCAATTCTTGCAAGTGCGCTTCGCGCAACGAATGCAGGAACTTTCGCTTGTAGGGCTTTGAGCTGTTCCAAATGGCAATTGCGCAGATGCTTGCCGCTCCCACACGGGCATGCCCAATGTCCCTTAAAGACGTCTCGACTTAGGCATTCGAGATAACGGACAATGGTATTCCGGTCAGAAATCCCAGTTATGTCTTCGTATGCTTCAAAGAGTCCATCAATGCCATGCGATCGCTCTCCGAAGGGCCACGGTTGCCCAGCTTCGATAAGAATCTGCCCGAGAAAGAAGTTCCTCACAGGACCGTCCAAGAATGCGAGTATCGAGTCGCGCTCCGTTCGCACCAGCCATTCTTCGGGAACAATCGGGCACGCTTCTCCGGTGCCATTATTCACGTGTCGGTTCTCGTGCCACGGAATCCTGCCGCCAACCTCCCGAAGAACCGGAATGGATTCTGGAAAATCTGCTGGCAGTTCGATCTCGATCTGAAAGCGATCGAGCACATCCGTTGCGTCCATGATGGGAAAGCTGCCACGGATATAAACAGTGCCCTGCTCCATCACCACCCGTAGGTCCGGATACCTCGCCGCAATCTCCGCCTCCATATCGCGCAGCACACCAGGGTTCTTCTCGTACCAAGACCTCTTCATCCGCGTGGGCACCACGGCCTGTTCGGTGTGCTCACGGACGCCGTGGCGCGTTGTGCCCGTTCCGCAACAGTGAAAGACTTCGCTGCCGCCACCGAACCGAATACCGCTTCCCAACCCGACCATTTGATCGTATTGAGTGTGTCGGTCGCAGCTACACGGAGCGTTGCCCATACGGTAGTCATCACGTCGGTGAGATCGTTGCCGTTCGGGTTCGCGGGATCTTCGACGTGAATTGGTTCTTCGTGGTCAGCGATCTCGTTCCACACATGGAGGAGTTGATCCGCGAGTGGCTTCGATTTCATTCCGCTGAGTAGGTCGATGATCAGGAGCTCGAACACAAATTGCTTGACGCGTAGCCCCTTCCGCGTTTTCCAAAGTTTGAGTAGCCTGATCGCATCGACAACACCGCTTCCTTTCACGTGCGCAATGTGGGTGTCGAGATTGGTTTTTAGACGGCATTTCTCCGCAGACTTCTGGTAGATGAAGCAATCCGACTTACTTTCGTCAGTGAATCGCCCAGGCACGACATCGATATGAAAGTCGCGCATGTAGTTGTCTGCCGCATTGCCTTTAAGCCGCAGCGCCGAGGTCTTTTCCTCGACGTAATAGCTCTTGTTGAGGCAGTTTCGGATGTTCTCGTAAATTTCCTGGAGCGTTTTTCCAGCGGCATCGCTCTCCGATGGAAGGTAGCAGACAATATCGAGATCATACGATTCCTTGATAAGGCTCCCCTTTGCCTTCGACCCGCCATAGCGGATGATTGGCACGGAGCCGAAGCTCTCGCGGATGAGTTTTTCCACTTTTGCTCGCTCCGCCTGTAGTTCTTTCAATTCCGCGCTGTCCTCCCCAAGAGACTGACCGGAGAGCACCGATTGCAGGTATTCATTCGTGTCCATATGCATTCACCTTGAGTTGAAATGTGAAACCGTCCTTTTGCTTGTCGAAGTCGTACACGAGGAGGCCCGGATGAACCTTCGGCAGGAGTTCGCGCCCGCAGAGGATCGCCACAGGCGCGGGTACTGCAGGAAACAAGTGGAGTTCCTTCACGATGCCTTGGTTGTCAAGGATCGACCCAAGGAGTGCTTGATAACTCGCGCGGAACACTTCGAGGTCCGACCGGGTCTTCAGGAACGCGGGATGGGGAATCGCGCCTTTCAAGGTGAACTCGTATACCGTGAATGTCTGGTCGATGCTCGGTGGCAAATCTTCCAGCCGGATGGTGCCGCTCAGCGACATTATGAGCGCCGCCTTCGTTGGATCGGTGCCCTGCTGCACGATACCGAATGTATACGAAACCGAAGTGTCTCCCTGCTTCCACGTCCAATCTTCAGTGTCGCGATGCCGCTGGTAGAGGTCGGTAGGAATCTTGTTGCTGAGACGCGCGCCTAGGTCCACGAGGAGCGGCATGGGAGCAAGCGCAAAGATCGACATGTGCTTTACCGTCTGGACCTCGCCGCCAGCGTCGTAGAGCGCGGCGAGCCCGCGCCGGACCGCCTCTCGCGCGGTTTCAAGCGATGCCGTGTCGTTGATCGGAATTGACGTAAGATCGATGAGTTTGCCAGGTTTCGAGACTGGATACCGCGGCGCAAGCGCTTCGATGACCTGATCGAACGGAATGAAGACGCCCTGGTCGCAAATGTTGGCGGTGACCATGAGGACTGAGGTTCGGTATTCGGGCCTGAGCGCAGTCATGTGGTGGATATGCCGCTCGTGGCGCTCCTTGAATTTGCGAAGCGTCGCTATGGGAAACCGCTCTGGATGGTCGTCGATATGCTTGTGGCATTCGGGACAGAGAAGCATGAGGTTCTGGGCCTCATGAATGTCTACGGGGCGCACTTTGCTTCGTCCGCGCGGACCGTCCTCCTGGAACGCGACGATGTGCGCCACCTCCGCGAAGTTGCCTGCGGTGAGCGTGACGTGATGTTCGAGGAGGTACTTGTTGCAGCCATCGAACTCGCAGCGTCCACCGGCCTCGACAAAGAGAAAAAGGCGGACGAGGGCTGGTACGCTTCGAGCTTTGCGGACCGGCGAGGTCATCGCCCGCGAGGCTTGAGTTACCGAGCGTGGCCAATGTGGGTTCACGATGTGCTTGTGTGTGGCTGCCATTGCTCCGCCGATAGATAGCTTACGTAAGCTACTATAGCTTACATTTTAGGCAAAAAATTTAGAGTGTCAACTGCTGCTCGGCCGACGTGGGATAGAGGGCGTCCAACCGGTAGTGCGCAACGATGGGATTTACGTTGAACGTCTCTGCAATGAGCCGGATAGCGTCCTTCCGGCGGCCTGTAGAAAGAACAGGTACACCAAGGAGGCCGCGCTTTTCAATTATTGTTTCGAGCGCTTTTTCCACAAGGGACTGTGGGAGTAGGAGGGTTCCCATCGCTTGGTTCGCCTGGAACTCCCACCATCGGTACGGCGGTTTCTTGCCAGTGCTTACGCCGGTTTGCACGTCGTCCCGGCACATGATTTTCGGGGCATCGGGAGCGAGTTCTCCAGAAAACAAGGAATCGGGGCGGTCGCCCAAGGCAAAGAGATGCGCGTGAAGGAGCCCGTGGCCCCCTTCGTGGGCGAGCGTAGTGCGCAATCGCCTCTCGGCAGTCGCCGTGCCTTCTTCGTCGAGCGCCTGGGAAATTACAATCTCCTCGACCCCATTCGCGCCGAAACGGGTGAATCCGAGGACACCTGGTGGGAGGGATGCGTAGGTCGGTTGCACCTTGAAGCGCTTTTCTATAAAGCGGTCGATTCTTACGGGCGATGGGGATGTGGGGAAAAGCTCCACGCTCCTAAGCGCTTCGACGCAAATCGATTCGAAATCGGCCGGGCGGTAAAAGGGCTGTTCGAGAAACGGCCCGGATTTCGAGCGGTACGTTCTCATTTCTTCTTCTTCCCGTGTTGGTTGAGAAACTCAAGGAGATCTTTCGCGGTTATGCCTTCGTCCACCACACGACGCAGCGCAAATCCCATCGCAGGATCATTTGCGGCAATCCGTTTCAGTTCCTGTACAGGGGGACGCGCGTCGTATTTCTGGAGTTCTTCCGGTGTTGTACCAAGGCACTCTGCCATTTTTCGCATGATCTCATCCGACGGATGGCGGCGCCCTAGTTCCACATCCGATAAAAATGCAGCAGAGACATTCAGTTGCCTAGCTAGTTCACGGACAGAAATGTCCTTTGCTTCCCGAAGATCCCTAATTTGTTCACCGAATGTTTTCATCTGTCCGTCACTGTCAGCTTACATTGTTTGAGGCGGATGTCAATCGGGGCATTTCACGATCCTTGGGCAAGGAATCAAGCGCGGAACTTGCCGTTTCGTTGCTGCATGATGAGCGCGAATGATGGATAAAAAACGTGGACGATAGTATCAGTTATGCCCCTCACATATTCATGCCGACATTGATTTCCGGTGCGATGGATGAACCTTGATTCATTTCCAAGGCGGAGGATTTGGAGATGTCGGCGCTGAGCTGCGGGTTGAGTTTGGCGAGGTTGTCGGTGAAGAGCGTTGCCTCGTGGCTGGCGCGGGAGATGGAAACATATCCGAAGCGAGAGTTGAGCAGGTCCGGGTGGACGGATGTGTCGACGTTGACGAGGACGCGCTCGGCGGTGAGGCCCTGGGCGCTGTGACTGGTAACGGCGTAGCCGTGGTCGAAGTGCCGGTGCTCGGCGGGGTCAAAGTTGATCTCACGGCCGGATTCGAGGCGGACCGAAATGCGGCCATCGGGCGCAATCGAATCGATCACGGCAAGGTCGCGGTTGGCGACGCCAAGCGCCTTGTCGGGCGCGGTGAACTGGATGCGGTCGCCAGCGGAAAATTCACGGTCGATCTCGCGGTAGACACTGACGCCGGTGAGGCGGCGCGGGTCGTAAGTGGCGATCTCGCCGGTGACTTTCTCGACGGAAAGCAGGTTGGCGGCGGAGTTCACGCCGACAACCGAACCGTAGCTTCCGGCCTCGATGCCGAGAGCTTTGCTACCGCGCGAAAAGCGGACGATGTCGCCCGTCTCGTAGTGGCTTGCCCAGGTCCGCTCGGCTCCGGTCATGTCCCGGCGCTGAACCAGAACCCGGAAGTTGCGGTCATCAGCCGCAACGATCCCATGGGCCTTCAGTTCCTCGCGGACGGCAACGTTCAACTCACGGCGTGAGGCGTTGTCCGGCGAGACGATTAGCGTCTTTGCCGGGACTTCGGCATAGGCTTTGGCGATGGTGCGAATGCGCTCTTCGGCATTCGGAATCTCCCGGACGCGCCCCTGCTGTTGAAGCGATTCGAGCGCGGCGGAGGCCTGCCCTTTGGCGAGCATCTCGACGGCCGATTTCAGTTCTGGGTCTCGCTGGCGGACGATCTCGTCGAGCCGCGCCGTGCGCATTCCAGCCTCTTGTAACTGTTCGAATGGGCGGCCGGCTTCAACGCCCTGGTGCTGGCGCGTGTCGCCGATCAAGAGCACGCGGTCCTGCGGCCCAAGGCGCGCAAGAAACTCGCGCATCTGATTGGTGCTCGCCAGGCTCGATTCATCGACGAAGTAGAAGTTCCGCTGTGCCGGCGCTGGGCGCTCAATGGGCCGCACAAGGAATTTCTGCAAGGTTTCGGAAGTAACGCCAGCTTCGTTGAGTTGCCGCGCTGCGCGCGAGGTTGGGGCGAAACCGCGCACGGCATAGCCCTCCGATTCCGCCGCGCTGCGGATCACGGAAAGCGCCGTCGTCTTGCCTGCGCCGGCGTATCCTTGAATGCCCTGGATGCGGTCCGGGGAACTCAAAACATCCTCGACGACGCTTTTCTGCGCGCGGTTCAGATGTCCATATTGATCGGCCACGGCAATCGCCTGCTGACGAGAGAGAACCGGATCGATCTGGTTTCGCCCCTCGCTAACGCGATGAACGATTTCTTGCTCGGCAGCGATGGTCCTGGCGGTTGTGAACTGCCGCGCGGGAGAGTGTTGTTGGCGATCAACGATCTGGAATTCGCCTGAGGCAAGACGAGCGTTGAGATTGTTGCGCACTTCGGAATACCTGACTTCCCCCATGCCGCGGCGGAGGCTGTCGCGGATCAGGGCGCGCTCGTCCACGACGGCCTCGCGCTCGAAGTTCTTGTCGCGAGCGAAAGTGAGTGACTCGCGCACGCGGTCGATGGATTGCGCTGGCTGCTGCTGGCGCTGGAGCCGCTCGCGCGCCTCGCGGACGACGGCTTCGGCCTGATGGCCGAAGTCAGCGGCAAGTTTGCGGTGCGCCGCCATGACTTCACGCGGCGAGTGAATCGCTTTCTTGTCGCGGGTCGAGTGCGCGGCAATCTCCGCGGCCTCTGAGCCGGTGCGCCCGGTTCGTTCCAGATACTCACGAATCTGCTGGCTGCGTGGACTCGATGCGTCAAGGTACTCCTGCGTGTATCCCTTGATCTCCGGCGCGCCGCTCCGGCCCGTCGTGATCTCGTAGCCGAGTTGGCGCAGGTGGTAGGTCAACTCTGACTGGTAAACGGCTGTGGCGAACTGTTGCGACGCGAACAAACTCTGCGGCTGAACGGCACGGAACTGACCGTTCTCGCGCTCGGTGACGTTAAAGAAGACGGCGTGCGTATGAAGTTGCGGAGCCACGTAGCCATCGACAGGCCGGGCCGTATCGTGCTCAAATTTGGCAGCGATCAACTTGGCCGTGCTCTCGGCAGGTTGGTTCCCGCCGATGCGCGCCTGCGTGTACATCTCAAGCTGTTCGAGGGCGACTTTGACGGCGACGCGATGGGCGATGCGCACGTTCTCGTCGCCGCCGACAAGCGCAGTCAGCGAGACAGACTTCGGCGCGGAAAAGGTCGCATCCCAACCGGCGCGGTGCTCCATGGTTTTGACGGTCTTGCCGTTCTCATCGACATACTCATAGGAGGCGCGCTGACGCACGATCTGCTCGCCGGTCTGCGGATGCTGGCCCTGGCTTAGCCGTGCGAAGTCCTCAGCGGAGACCGCTCCAGATAGTCCGAAGCGCGAAGCGAGCTGACCCTGCCATTCGCCTTGGATCACGCCTCGCTGGGACCAGTAGTTCTGCTCTTTTGACGTGAACTCTTTGGAGTGGTAGTTCTGCGCCTGACCGGACGAGAGCGGTTTGGAGATGGTAAGCATGGACGGTTACTCCATCTGGTTTCCGACTGGCTGGTGCGTGAGCTCAGGAAAGAGAAGATGGCCTTGAACGGACTCCGGGGCGATTGGCGGAGGCATCTTGGGAACGATCAGGTCGTCCATCTTGCGCTCGTCATAGCCGGGGTTCTTTTCCTCAAGTTCGATGAAGGGGAAGGTGAATCGCGCAACGTGATTGCCGTATTTCAGAAAGCCCCGCAGGTCGTCGAGGCCGGAGATTTCAGACGGCAGAACGAGCGGCTCCGTCTGCCGGTCGAGCATGAAGTTGTGCCCCTGGCGCGTGCCGTCGTAATGCGTCTCGCGCAGCCGCTCAATCTCGACCTCGCCAATGGCCTCGCTGACCCATTTGGCCGCGCGCGGCTCGGTGGTGCGCAGGAAGATTTTCGTGGCCGGCTGCGAGAGCATGGCCTCGGCGTCGTCGCCGTAGCGTGCCTCCATCTGGCTGCGGCCCTGGAATCCAAGAATAACCGGATTCTGCGATTTCCGGTTCTCGGTGATCGCGGTGTGGAGTTGCGGCAGCCGCTGCAGGCTGGCCAGCTCGTCGATCACAAACCAGACCGGCTTGTGGTCGGGCGTCGGCTCGTTGAGCAGGCGCAGCACAAGCGTGTCGATCCACAGACTGATGAGCGGGCGCAGCGCCTCGCGCATCGTCGGGCGCGAGGTGATGAAGATCCATCCGCGCCGTGTCTCGGCCCATTTCGTCGCTGTCCACATGGAAGTTGTCTCGTCCTCCTTGGGCAGAAGCCGGAAGCTGTCGGCGCTCATATTGAGAGAGCCAAGGACGCCGGTGCGCTGCTGCGGAGCCTTGGGATCGATCAGCGCCCAATACTCGGTTCCCTTGACGCGGCGGTCGATCTCATCGGGATCGGACATCCATTGGACGAGGTCTTCCGGCGTCGGCAGGTAACTCAGCAAGTGCGCGAAAATCTTCTGCGGCGCTTCGACGAAGAATCGGTTGGTGACGCCTTCCGGCTGGTACATGGAGACGGCCAGAGCCTTGGCTTCGGCTTTGCGGCGTAATTCCTTCGAGGGATTCCAGTACGGCATCCGGGCGTCGAGCGGGTTGAGCACGATGTCACCGCGGCGCTGGTTGTAGAACTGCTTCACGAACTCGCAGGCCGGGTCGTAGACGATGGCCGCATCACCGCGCGCATCGACCTGATAGAGCAGTTGACGGATGATGCTCGACTTGCCGGTGCCGGTGTCTCCGACGATCAGGAAGTGCTTGTTCTCGGCATTGCGCGGAATGCGCAGCGGCTCCTTGGAATCGTTGGTCGTGATGCCGATTCCATCGCCGGCGATGGCCCTCGTAAACTCCTTGGCGCTGACGAGGATCGGTCCCTTGAGCCACCGTCCGTAGCGCAGCATCCGGGTTCGCGCAATGTCTTTGCGGATCGAAAACGGAAGCTGCAGCAGGAACGCCATGAGCCCAAAGAGAAGCTGCACTTTGAAGAGATCGAGCAAGGAAGCGTCGCCATAGATCCAGTGCGCGAGCCAGGCATGAAGCGCCTTGTTCTGATAGCTGCGCATCGGCTCGCGGGCAAGGTAGTAGGCGCCCTGCCGTGCGGCTTCTTGCGTCAGCATCATCGGCAATGGTTTCCCGCCAAACTGGGGCGTGGACCCTGGCTGCACGTCCGCGTCGAGCGCAGCCCGGCTCCGTGATTCGCCATCGGTTACAACGAGCATCTGGTACTGGCTGGCTTGGCGCGTGAGGCCGGCCGTTTCGCTGCGCAGGTAGTACGGCAGGTAGTAGCGTTGGAGAAGCGTGAGGCCAAACTGAAAGCGCAGCCAGATGAAAAAGCCCGCCGCAACCAGCGATAGAAAGAATGCGCCGAGCGTATAGATATGACCGCGCGGCGGCCAGATCAGAGATTCCTTTCGACCCCATTGTTGAACGGCTGGCATGGCTATCTCTCCTGTTTTCTGGCTGCGCCGGGCCAAGAGTTCCTGTGCCTTGGCCGCCTTGGTGGTCTGCACCTGGCGGAAGAGTTGATCGACCTGCTCGGCGGACAGGTTCGAGCCGCGCAGCAGCGGTTCGAGCGTGCCCATCAGGAGCATCTGAATGCCGACCAATTCGGTGAAGATGTGCATCTCCATCTGGCCCGAAATCTCGGCGTCCGCGCGTCGAAGCAGTTGCTCACGTGCCCATTCGCTCGGTGTCTTGCCAGCGGCAGAAGCAGCATCTTCCACGGCCTTTGCCTCCATTGGTGTGAGCTTTGTGCTCAGATTCAAGGAACGTCGGCTGCGCCCATGCAGCTTTTCGATTGGAACCTGATCGATGCTTTGAAGGGTGGCCATTTGCGCCTCCATTTCGCTTGTTCGCCGGTATCTTGGCAGATACCGTGTTTCGCAATCGCCTTGAATTTTCAGTGGTATCTGTCGAGATACCAAAGTATCTAGGCAGTTCCCTTTCAGGGGTGGAGTGTCGAAATCAACCCGGTGCGGAGCACCGAACGGGCATCAGGCCGCTCCATCCCTGCTGCATGGGCGCGAATCATGGCCGGTCTCCGCAGCTTTAGCGAGCTTCACAGCGCCATTGGCAGGTTCGGCGGCATCGCTGTCTCGGCCGTAGCGGCGAATGCGAAGGCTGCGCGGAGCGCGGGCGGCTTCAGGGGTTCGCAAGTAATCCTGAAAGTCGCGGTCCTTCGAGAAGACGTAGGCGAGCGCCTTGTCCACCACATCGTCGGCGGGAGCGGGGAGAAAGGCGGCGTACTGGTCGATCTGCCCGGCGGTGGTCTCGTCAAGGCGAATCATGGCGGTTACATGGTGGGTCTGAACGATCTCAAGCAACGGCATAGCGGGTCTCCTTCTCGGTTGGAATTGGTTGAGCGTGGACGGCATCAACCGGGTGCTGTGCCGCCCAGAGAATCTCGACGGCATAGGCACGGGCATCGGCAGGCGAAAGCTCGAAGCGATGGCGGAGTTCGAGCATGGTGAGAACGTCCGCAAGCGGGACACCATCGTCGAGCCAGAGGCGAGCCGATGCGATGTACACAAGGCGGCCCGCGAAGCCGGCGCCGCTGGGGTATTGAGCCGCGAGTTCGCGGGTCAATTTAGCCGGGTCAATGCCGGCCCGAAGGGCGGCGAGAACCCGGCTGAATTCTTCGCCGGAACAGGTGAATGGGCGCATGGTCTTCAGCATGGGATTGTCTCCGTTGCGGGCCCCTCGCCGGCCCGGTAGACGTACTCCATCTGGAAGCGTTGAGAAGGCCGGTCATAGCCGGTCAATGCGAGTACTTCACGGATCACGCGACGCCCTGGCTCGCGATCCACATGGACAACGAAATCGACAGACTCGCCAATCTCGGCTTCGATGTCGGAGAAAGCGGCTTGCGCATGGGAACGAAGGACGAGATTCGCAAAGCGGCGAAGCGCCTTTGTGGCCGAGTTAGCGTGGATCGTAGCGAGCGAGCCGGAGTGGCCCGTATTGAGGGAGTCGAGCAGTGTGCGCGCCTCGACTCCGCGGACTTCGCCCAGAATGATCCGGTCGGGCCGCCAGCGGAGAGCGGACTTCAAGAGGTCGTCGAAGGTGACGCTGCTCTTGAAGGTATCGGTCTGGCATTCAGTCGCCAGAATGTTCGGCTTCTGAATGCCAAGCTCGGAAGTATCTTCGATGACGACGATGCGCTCCGTATCCGGGATGGCGTTGGCCAGAATGCGCAGCAGAGTCGTCTTTCCCGAACCTGTTCCGCCGCTGATCAACAGCGTCTTCCCGGTCCGAATCTGTTCTTCAAGGAACTCTGCAAGCTGCCGCGTCAGCGAACCGCGAGCGATGAGGTCATCGACCGTAAACTGTCGGCTGGTGAACTTGCGGACTACGAGCGCCGGAGCAGGCCGCACAACGGGCGGAATGACTGCGGCCAGGCGGCTGCCATCGGGAAGCTGCGCATGGAGCAGCGGGTTGTCATCGTCGAGCTTTTTGCCGATGTTGTTGGCGATCACTTCGAGGCCGGTGCGCAGCTTGCCGGCGTCGAAGGACACCGTCGTTTCCCGGTGGATGATCCCGTCGCGCTCGTACCACCATGAGCCGTCGGGATTACCCATGATTTCGCTGATGCCGTCGTCGAGCAGCAGCGGTTCGATGGGGCGCATAAACGGAAGGATCAGATCGAAACTCATCGCGGGGCCTCGCGCCAATGGAAGCCCGGTGTCGCCGGGCTTCCGTGTGGGAGTGAGGAAGAGGCTTACGCAGCCTCTTCCTCGGGGTTGATCTCATCGTCCGCGGTCTCTTCCGGGGCGGCCTTTTCGGCGCGGTCGAGCTTCAGGATCGAAGCCACGCGCACCTCCCAAACCCGGCTCTTGACGCCGGTCTTCTTGTCCACGCGCTCGCGGCTGCGCAGTTCGCCGTCGATGGCCAGATGCGCGCCCTTTGTGAGCGTCTTCGCGTACTCGGCCAACTTGCCCCAGACGATGCAGCGATGCCACTCGGTATGGCCCTTGTACTCGCCCGACTTCTTGTCCTTGTACGAGCTTTTGGTGGCAAGCGAGAGAACGGTGAAGCTGGCATTGTTGGCGGTGTAGGTGCTGGCGTCCTGGCCGAGGAATCCGATGAGCGAGATGCGATTCTGATACATGGTGAGTCTCCTTGAGTTGAATTCCCGGCTTGGCCGGGTCACTCTCTGGCGAAACCCAAGCAACGTGCTCGGCTCCCAAGAGGCGTTTTGCGCGCATGAACGGTTCCGATCGAAGATCGCGTGCAAATCGCCGGAGCCAAGCCGCGCATTCTGGAGCAGGGGCCCAGACTCGTTCTGGGAGAGGAGTCCGGAAAGCAGAGCGGCGCAGTGCCGCCGGGCGCCGAAAATGCACGGAAGCGTGTGACCGGACAAGCAAGGGGAGAAACGATGGAGCGAACGCTTCATGGGCAGCATTGACCCGCGGTTTCCCGGCAGGCCAGCGGCCCGCCGCAGCCGACGAAATTTCCTCGATGCCACCCGGACAAGGACTCGGTTGGGCGATGGGCGATACCGCTTCATCGCGCACGATGAGGCGTTGTGCCGTCTGCGAAGAAACGAAGGGCGTATCTGCCGCGATTTGTGGCCGCGTGTGGACATGGGAAGCCTAGTGTTTGGGCTGTGGCTCGATCTACTCGAACGCCTGGTCGGCTCGGAAGCGGACGATGGTCAATCCCAGAGGATTGACGGCCAGTTCCTTGTTCTTCACCTGCTCGCGGAAGACGTAGGTGACGCTGGCGGTCCATTGCTCCCGCTTGAGTTCGCTGTGATCCGTGGGATTCGAGTAAATCTTCTCGAACTCGATGCGCGCCGAATAGGGTGACTGGCGGAGGTCGTCGAGAATGACATTCTTCACCTCGACATCGACAAATGGGAGCGAGCTATCGCCCTGATATTTGGCGATGATGCCGTCCTTGCGTTCCTGATCGATGACCGCCCGCTGCACGTCGCCGTTGAGGAAGTAAAGAGCGTCGGTCTGGTCGCGCTCGATGGTGAAGCGGTTGCGGCTGAAGTAAAGCTCCGCCCAGCGGGTCAGATAGTATTTGTTCTCGGCCTCCTGGGGACGGTACTGGAAGTTGCGATAATCGATGGCTTCGGCGCGGCCCACGTCGTTGATGCGCACGATCAACGGATGAACACTCGCCAGCGCCATCTGGCCGCGATAGACGATCGCGCCGAGCAGGACCACGATGCCTGCAAGGACCAGGATCGTGACCTTGAGGTAGGTGTTCATCACGAGCGGATCGCCGTACTGTTCGAGGTACCGCTCGGCGGCGCGGGTGATGTCGGGAGGGGTTGATGTTTGAGTTGTCATGGAATTTCCTCCACTGGGCCTAAATGGCCCGGATGATTGCCGCGGTAATCAATCCACCCATGCCGATGCCGTGGCCGCCCGTGTGGCCGGAGAAGAGCGTTGCCGTCATGGTGGGGATCTTGAGCAGAACGAAGCCGGCAACGATACAGAGAATGAGCAGACCGGGCATGAGCGTAATAAGACGTTGTGGTGCATCGATAGTCATTGCGCCACTGGTCAGATAGGTGATCAGCAAGTGGCTCATCACACTCATGGTCGCCGCGGCCACGACCTTGTAGAACTCGAAAGCGATGAAGGCCCGGAGCCAACCCCAGAAAAGGAAGTCCGTCTTGTCGAAGACCATCCAGGGGATGAACACCGGGCCGAGTAGGCCGATGACCGTCGCTCCGATCGCTCCGTAGGCAATGATGACGCCGATCAATGCCGTCAGAATACTGAGTACAATCTGCACGGTGTAGGTGCAGAGCAGCGTGTACGGTTCGGTGAAGGATGGAGACAGACCCCCGACCTGACTCAGGGCCGTGCGGATTGTATTCTGCACCTCCTGCGTCGAGTCGCTGCCGATGTAGTCAACCAAACTGCTTGTTCCCCCGCTGACGAATCCTTTCAACGAGTAGCCGATACCGGGAATCGAGCCGTCGTAGAATTTCACGAAGCTGTACGCAAAGGTGATGAGCAGGAAGAAGCTCAGGAACTTGCCGACGTTGAAGCCTGGGCCGCCCTGCGCCGAAGCGAGCGACTCCTGTACGCCAAACCAGACCAGCATGATCGTGGCGAGCGCAATGACCATGCGAAGCCCGAGCGCATCGACGGATGGAGCGGCGGTCGCCGTCAGGTTGTCACAGCCGTTCTTGATGAGGATGAGAAAGTCCATTGCCGCCGCTCCTTCCCGTCAGTAGTGGAAGGCCCACTGTGTACCGGAACTGGTCTGCTGTGGGGTGACTGCGTTGAAGCTCTGTTGGTAGTTGTTGCCGGCCACGAAGAGCGCCTTCAGGTTGTCCTGTTGCGTCTTCTGAGCGATGAGCTGCTGGAGCGCCTGGGCCTGCAAGAGCTGGTTGGTTTCCTGCTGTGAACGCAACTCGATGAGAAGAGCCTGATTGATCCGCTGCAAGGTTGCCATTTCGGTCTGCTGCGATGGGTCCGTCGAGTGGCTGTCCGCTTCCAGCCGGGCGATGTCCGCCTCCCGTTGCGCGGAGGCGGAACGAATGGCTCCGATGGTCTCCAGGCTTGTTGCGTTGACTGCATTGGCCAGATCGACTGTTGCGCCCTGTGCCGCAATCGCCTGCTGGCCTTGTGGGCTGAGCGCGCTGTACCCAGCGATACGGTCCGCTGTGCTGATGCTGGCCGATTGTGTTGCCGCTGCGGCTCCATAGCCCGTGGCGACCGCATTCATCCACTCGGACGAGTTGCCGTAGGTGTTGGCCGGTTGAATGATTGCGGACCACTGTTGCTGCCCGAGTGTGCTGTACCCTGTGTAGAGCGTCTCGGGCAGACTTGCCATCTGCCGCGCAAGGTTGTAGGCCGCGATAACGTTCTGCGTAGTCTGCACCGTAGTTGTGTAGAGCTGGCTCGCCTGCGCAATCTGCTGAATCGCGTGCGCGGATTGCGTGGGATCGAAGACGATCCCGGAGCCGAATTGTGCGTGTGCGGGCGACACGAATCCTGCCGCCGCAACGAGTGCGAGCGTGAGTGATAACTTCATGTTGTTCCTCCGTGTTTAGTCTTTGGCGCGTTCCGCCTGAAGACGGTTCCACGCTTCCTTGGCCTGCTTATCCTCGTCAGCACACTTGGGGCTCAGTGTTGGTGGAACCTGGAGATATTCCGCGTTGCAGTCTTTTCTGAATTGAGCCTCTGCTTGGTCGTATTGTTTCTGGAGCGCATCGACCTTTGCCTGGTGGCTCTTGCACCCGGCAAGAGCCAGAATCAGAACGGCCGAAAGAGCAGTGAATCGAATCGTGCAATACATGCAACTCTCCTTCAAAAGGTCTGTGGGATGCTGTGGTTGTCGTAAGCGGGCAGGAGCATGTCCTGCGTGAAATAGACCTTGACGCGGTGGCCTTCGCGGATGGTGATCGTCGGCGGAATCTGCAGAAACTGGTCCAGCACCGTTGTCGCCGACTGCGAGATGCTCGACGCCGCGCCGGTCGTGAAGGCCTGGGAACCACTGGTCGTGATCATTCCGCCGCCCTGCTCAACCTCGCCCGCCCCGGCAATGACGCCCAACGCAATCGAGGTGCCGAAGATCTGGAAATAGTGATTGTTGACCTTGTCCTTCAATCCCTCTTCGCCAATCTGGTTGAGGCCGTGGAACTGATCGAGGTCCACGCTGTAGCCGTCGGGCATGATCATGCGGTGGAAGACGACAGCCAAACGGCGCTGCTGGCCGATGCCGGACGCGCCGATCTTGCGCGCCTCGCCCAAGACAATCGTGCCGTCCGGGATGAGTACGTGCTGCCGGTCATGCGAGTAGAGAGGATTCGACACGAGCACCTTCACCGGCCCTGCGGCGTCTCCATCCAGCCGATTCATCAGAACGGTATCCAAGGTCGTCCCCTCGTAGATCACGTAAGGCTGTCCCGTGGCCGCGTCGATGTTGACTTCCGCCCTATGCTGGGCGGTCGATTGTGTAGAAGAAGAACTCGGCGGATCGCCTGCCGGTCGAGCGGCTACCAGACTACTCGCAGCGCGATTCTGCGCCGAAGAAGAGAAACCAGCGTTCCCCTGCGCGCCAGGTGCGCTCTCGCTCTCCGCCAAGGCAGCAGAGTTAGGTTGGCGAGGCGTTTCATCCTGCGCGTTTCTGTAAACAATGTTAGACGCAAACCGAGAAGCGTAGGCAAGTTCTTTGTCCTTTGCCGCGAGCTGCTGTTCCTCCTGTTGCGACGGAGTTAACTGCGGCGGCATAGAACCTGTCTGCTGCGCGCACGGCTGACCCGGCGAGCAAGGGAGCGGTTGCCCGTTCGGGCCGTAATTGGCCGCGGCGGCCTGCTGCGCCAGCGTCGCGTTGGCCAGCGCCGGATCGGCTGCCGCCTTCTGTTGCGCCGCCTGCTGCTGCGCGGCGGCAACCTGGTTCTTCAGGTCCTGCACGTTGTTGTCGGTGGCGTCCTGAAGCACCGGCTGCGGCGGTTGACTCGGCGTCGCGCTCTTCTTCGCGGTCGTCTTCGTGCCCGTGCTGCTGAAGACAGCCGCCACGATGACCAGCAATGCCGCGCCCAGGTAGAGCAGCGGCTTCAGGTTCTTCTGGAGCACTCCATTGGGCTCCTGAGCGGAACGGTGCAACCCAGGCTCAACCGGCAAAGCACTCGATGCATTCACAATCGGTTCCGGCATCTCTCACCTCCACTACCCCTTGCGCAAAAACTCCATCTTCTTCTTGCCCAGCTCGACGTAGCCTGAGTCCATCACCTTGGGGATGATGTAGGTGCCATTGTTGAGCTGATAGGTGATCAGGTTTGGCTTGCCGTCCTTCATCTCGTAGACCGAGAACTTTTCCTGCGCGTCGGTCTTGATGTAGGTGAACTTGTCGTCGTGGTAGATGGCCTGGATGTCGAAGGGCGCTTCGTTCGCGTGGAACGAGTAATCGAACTTGAGCGAAAGCGGATAGGCGCTCTTGAACTCGTCGTTGAGTTCAGTAATGTGCGACTGCACGGCGGCAAGTGCCTGTTGCGACTGCTCAAGCTGCGCAGCCGGGACGAACTGCGGCGGGCCGGCGGACGCGACGATGGAGGAACGGTCTGCGGGCACAACGATCACCTTCAGGTCCGGCGTCTCCGTCGAGCCGGAAACGTCCTGCAGGGTGAACGAATAGATGTTGCCCTTGTCGGTGATCAAGTTCAGGTTCGAGCTGATGCCAGCCTTGGCCGGATGCACGAAGCAGAAGTTGCCGACGACATCGACGACCCAGAAGTCCTTGTCGCCGGTGGCGGCCTCCATGATCTTCTCGGTTGCCGGCAGCTCGATCAGCGTCGTGTACTTCAACTTGGCGTGGATGGGAACGATGTCCTGCGAGTGGTACTCGACGGTGCGCGCCGACGCATCCTGCGCGGACGCGCCAAGGGGGATGAGCGCCAGGGCCAGCCCGGCGATGAAGATCAGCTTGCCATTCATGCTGCGGCTCCTTTCATAGCGGTAGAGGTGGTGGTGGTGATGGTGCGTGGCTGAAACGGAAACTCTTCGGCGAGCCGGCGCAGGCCCTCGGCGATGCCGTAGCGCGCGAAGTATTCGCGCTTGCGCAGATTGTCCTTGGCGTTGTTGGTCGCCATCCAGTGCGTGACAGAATCGACGTTCAGATGGACCTTCTTCGACGATTGCGCCTTGCGGATGAGCATCTGCCCCGGTGGAACGAGACCGGCAATCAGGTCAAGTTCCGTGTTGTTCAAGTGGAACGCCTCGGCGTAGACCGAGCGGTCCATCTCCGGGTTGGCGAGAAGGATCTTGGTTGGGCAGCTCTCGGAGACGATATGCAGCATTCCCGATTCCTGTAACTCCTTGATCGACTGCGTGGCCAGGATCATTGCGGCGCGGTGCTTGCGCCATGTCTTCTGCGCCTGCACCACGTAGTTGCGGATGGTCTCGTTCTTGATGAACAGCCACGCCTCGTCGAGCAGGAAGATCTTGAAGGTGGCCAGCCGCGCCGGATCGCAGATCTCGTTCGATGCCCGATGGAGGACATAAAAGAGCAGCGGCTCCAGCACCTCCGGCGCATCGCCCCAGCCGGCGAAGTTGAAGGTCTGGAACTCGCTGAACGAGAGTGTGTCCTCGGCGTTGTCGAAGAGAAACCCGTACTGCCCGGCGCGGGTCCAGCGATGTAGCCGGTCTTTCAGTTCGCCAATGATATTCGAGAAGTTCGAGACCGTCCGCTGCCCGGCTTCGAGCATGTAGATGCGCTCGATCGCATCCCACAGCTTGATCTCTTCCTTGAAGTCGAGCCGGTACCGCTGATTATTGCCTTCGATCAGTACGCGGAAGAAGCTGAAGAGGAACTGCATGTTCTCCTTGGTCTGCGCCAGTGAGAAGGGATTGATAGTGAAGTCGCGCGTCTCCTGGCCGACATTGAGATACGAACCGCCGAAGATCGTCGTCAGCGACTCGAAGCTGCCGCCGATGTCGAAGATGAAAGTTAATGGCTTATACTTCTGCGCATTCTGCAAAAGGAAGTTGCAGAAGTACGATTTGCCCGAACCGGTCATGCCAAGAATCAGCGTGTGCGCCACCTCGCCGCAATGGAGATTCAGATAGTAGGGTGTGGCGTTGTCCGTCTCCAGCACGGCGAGGTACTCGGCGTTGAGATAGCTGTTGACCTTCTCGCCGGGCAGGATCGTGAACAGGAACGACAGGTCTGCGTAGTTTGTATTTAAGAGAAGCATTCGCCGCAGGTTGAATGCGTAGCCGCCGGGCACGGTAGCGAAGTAGGCGTTGAGCTGGTTGTAGGTTTCAACGAACAGGCTGCCGTCGGCGTTGGTAAAGACGCCGGCGAACGCGCCGACGCGCTCATCGAGCGCCTGCCGGTCGCGGCCATAGAGTACGATGGTCAGCGAAAACTCGCCGAGCGACTGGCCCTCGCCCAGCTCACGCAAGCAATTACCCAGATTCTCGATGTCGGCCTGCTTCGATTCGTCCACCAACACATCGCGCGGATTGGTCTGCGCCGCATCGTTGCCGAGTTGCGAGACAAAGCCTGTCTTCGAGATGTTGAAGTGTCGGCGGCGCTTGTTGACTTCCTTGCGCGCCTTCTCAATGCTCAACGGCGTCCACTCTGTGACCGCGTAAAAGTTGGCTGGAATCTTGAGCAGCGCATCGAGCACAAGCGGCCGTGTCTCGCCGATAGCTTCCTTCATCGTCAGAATCCGCACGAAGTGGTCGCCCACGCGCAGATGGTCCCGCTCGGCCTCGATGTCGGAGTTGACCACCTGGTAATCGAGAAACTGCGTATGCTTCGGCGCGCCCGCAATCCGCCAGTCGTCGTAGTTGACGAGACGCCGGAAGAACCGGAACTGGCCTTGCTGGTCGAGCACATCGATATGCACGAAGTCGCCAAGCTGCCGGATGAATCCCTGCACATGGCTTTCGAGCCGCGCAAGATCGCGCTTGATCTGCGCGCGCAGCAGCGTCTTCATGTGATTGCTTGTGAACTGGGCCTTCAGCTCATTCACGGCTCCGCCGGGATCACGGAACATCTGCGCTAGCGCGGCACGGATGCCGGTCTTCGATCGCGCTCCTTCAAGCACGACGCAGTAGAAGATTTCAATCTGGTAGAGGCTGTCGGCCTTGGCCGCGAAAAACCGTCGCCGGTAGTCCACGGCTTCCTCGACAACAGGGCTGTCGTAGTCGGCAAAGGGAATCTCCGGCCGGTTCGATTTGAAGAGATATTGATAGACGTGGAAGCCCGGCCCGAATGCTTTGAGGGCGGCTTCGAGGCGCTTCACGGCATATTCCTGTCCGGCGTAGTCGAGACTCTCATAATCGACGCCGGTCACGCTCAGGACCATCCCCAGGTCGCCGCTCTTGGTCAGAAACGCCGTCTCGTTCCAGAAGCCGTACAGGTTGATGTGGTCCGAAAGCGCGGCGGCCTCCTTCCACGGCTTGATGACCTTATCGAGACGCAGCATCAGATGACCTCCACGCGGGACGTGCCTTGTTTCGCCGCGTCGTAGCGGCTCTTGTAGCGTTCGGACTTCGCGAGAATCTGCAGAAACGCCGGATCGCTCCCCGTCACCCAATGGCCGAAGGCAAAGCCCCCGACGAAGACCGCTGCTCCGGCAAGCAGGCTGTTGAAGAGGTTGAACGCGCCCACCGCGCCGACGCAGACGAAGTAAAACAGCGTTCGCTCGACACCAAGGTAAGTGAGGGGCTTGTGCAGGCTCTTGTAGACCCGGTTTCTGCGCCTCGGCGGCGATGACCCGTCGCTCGCTGCGCCGATGGTTGGCCGGCTATAGGTGTGTGTCTGCATCGTTGCCCCTCACACTCGAACGGTTGTGTGTTTGCGGTTGCGGCTTCGGGCGCGGCGGTCAGATGCCCCACAGCCAGTTGAGGACATTGACGGCCATCACGGCGATACCCGTTCCGGCCGCCACGCCGGCCAGCGTCTTCTTCGCGCCCGGCTCTCCGTGTGCAAACTGGTAGCCGCCGATCACGATGGCGATCAGGCTGGCAACCCTGGCGATGGTTCCGGTGAAGAGGTTTTGCAGCGAGGTGAGGCCGCTATCAAAGGGTGAGCCGCTCTGCGCGACGGCCAGAGCGGGAAAGACAATCAGCACAGTGGTGAGGCTGAGGCGGGTGAGCAGCCGGCGCAACGACTGGCGCCGGGCATTGGGATTGGGCAGCACGTTCATCGGCACCTCCAGCGGCCCGATGGGCCGCGATATGCCGAACCGTAGGACGATCCCGCTGCGCTGTCTAATACGTTTTATTGATCGGGCGATAGCTGCCAGCTATCACTCCGCCCTATTTATTTCTGTATGAGCAATATGCCTGGTCACTCAAGCACCAAAATAGGTTGCGCCGCAAAATTGGAAGGAACCCCATTCGAAGACGTTGGTTTGAAGACATTGAGAATATCGTTGGTCAGATTTGGCCTCGCGTAATGACACAGTCAGATTTCCTCAGAAACCCAGCAGAGCCGAGGCTTGAAAATAGGACTGAATTTGTCGTAATCTATATCCGACTTAATTAGTCCTAATTTCAGGAAGCAACGCGAGAAGAAGTGTTGGACAGCGGAGGAAGGGGATTCTGCGCACCAATATAGGACTAATTGAGTCGTATATTGACGCTGGCTTTGACATTCCTCGTCAGCAATCGAAGCAAATTGTGTTCTTGGAGGTTGTTCATTTGAAAGGCCATATTTTCCTTGTACTTTTTCTTTTCTTCTTCCTTGGCATGACAAAAATGCAGGCACAGAGGCCCCGATATACCGTTGCCGGCGTCGTTCATGACACAACCGGCGGCCGGATTCCCGGCGCGGAGGTTACGCTGCAACCGGACAGCACCGCAGCTCCGTTGATCGGGACAACCGACGCGCAGGGCAGCTTCCAGCTCGCGGTTCCTTTGGCCGGCGTCTACCATGTCGCGGTGAAGGCCGCCCGATTTGCGGCGTATCGCGGTGAGACGGCCGTCAGCGATGCCGCCCCCCAAGCCCATCTGGATGTGACGCTGGTGGCTGGCGGCGGCGCGGAGACGGTTGAGGTGACGGCCGATGCTCTGACGGCGGAGACCACCAGCACACAACTCGGCGAGACGCTCGAATCGAAGAAGATGGAGGCCGTTCCGCTGAACGGACGCAACTTTACCGATTTGATGGCCGTCGAGCCGGGAATTGTGCCGGTGAACACCGCGCAACCGGGCGCGGTGATTATGACCGGCGTGGCGTCGACGCCGCCCTCCGGCAACGCCAATCCGGGCACGCTCTCCATCAGTGGCCAGCGGGAAGACTCGAATGGTTTTCGCGTCAACGGGGCCGATGCCGAAGAGGACGTGAACATGGGGACGTCGATCATGCCCGACCTCGATTCGATCGCAAGTTTTCGCGTGCTGACCTCGAACTTTGACGCCGAGTACGGCAACTCCAGCGGCGGCGAGGTGATGGTGACCACCAAATCCGGAACCCCGCAGTGGCATGGCGACGCCTTTGATTTCCTGCGCAATACGGATCTGGATGCGCGCAATTATTTTTCCTCGCTCCGCGCGGCCTACCGGCAGAATCAGTTTGGCGCGACGCTGGGCGGCACGCCGTTTCACAAAAACCTGGCCCTCTTTGGCGACTACCAGGGCACGCGGCTGACCGAGGGGATCGACACGGGGGATATCTCCGTGCCATCGGCAGCCGAACGGCGCGGCGACTTCAGCCAGGCGCCGCTCACCGGCAGCGTGAACGGCAGCGCCTGGGCGGCGCATCTTTCGTCCTTGCTGGGCGAGACGGTCACGCCCGGCGAGCCGTATGCGCAGGTCTTTCCCACCGGTCGGATTCCGCAATCCATCTGGTCGACTCCGGCAAAAGCCTTGCTGGCCGCGATTCCGCCGCCGAATGCGGGCTCGGCGGTCTTTGAGACGGCGAGCGCTGCCGAGACACTTGAGGACAACAAGGGCAGCTTGCGCGCCGACTGGAGCCACGGCCACGGAACGCTGACGGGCTACTATTTTCTCGACAGTTACTCGCTCGACAATCCGTATCCCACGGGAACGGGCGGAGCCAGCGTGCCGGGCTTCGACGCGACCTCGAATGGGCTGGCGCAGCTTTTTACCGTTCAGCACACGGCGACCTTCGGCGCCTCAATGCTCAACGAGGCGCAACTGAGCTTCATGCGTAATGCGAACTCCGTGGGCCAGCCGCGCGGCGGCGTCGGCCCGTCGCTTGCCGCACAGGGCTTCAGCGGCATCGTTCCGCTCCAGCCTTCGACAGAAGGCGTGGAAAATATCGCCTTCAATGACTACACCCTCGGTGTGGACACCACGGCTCTCGTGCAGGTTGAAAACATCTACGAAGCGATGGACAAATTCTCGCGCATCGTCGGTCGTCACGGACTGAAGTTTGGCGGCGAGATGCAGATCGATCAGATCAACACTCATCCCGACGTCATCTTCAACGGCAGCTTCGCCTTCAACGGAACGGAGACGGGTGTGGATTTCGCCGATTTCCTGCTGGGCGTAGCTTCGAGCTATACGCAGGGCCAGGCCGGCAGCTTCTATAACCGCAATCTGTACATGGCGGCCTTCGCGCAGGATAGCTGGCGAGCAACCGACCATCTGATCGTTAACTACGGAGTGCGCTGGGATCGCATCCGGCCCTGGCTTGAGAAGTACAACCAACTGCAAACGCTGGTGGCTGGTGAGCAGTCGCAGGTCTTTCCCGGAGCGCCACGGGGTCTGGTCTTTCCGGGCGATCCGGGCATTCCCCGCTCGCTGGCGCCGCCACGCGACAACTTCTCGCCGCGCATCGGCATTGCGTATTCTCCCGCCGGCGCTGCGGGCAGCAACCTTCTGGACAAACTTCTTGGCAACGCAGGCAGCACCAGCCTTCGCCTTGGCTACGGACTTTATTACACCGCTTACGAAGGGCTCTCGGCGGGCATCATGAGCGCCAATCCGCCGTATGGCTACACGTATACCTCAGCCGCACCGCCGCTGTTTGCCGAGCCTTTCACCGTGGCGGCGACGAACGCAAGCGTTGTCCAGCCCTTCCCTTTGCAGCGCGTGCCCTTCGGAGCCAGCCGCGCTCATCCGAATGCGAGCGTCGATTGGAGCCAGTTCGAACCGCTGGTCGGCATTCCTGCCGTTGCGCCGAACGACGTGACGCCTTACGCGCAGCACTGGATGACCAGCTTCGAGCGGCAACTGGGTGCGGCTACGCTTGTCACCCTTAGCTACACCGGCGCATCGGCGCATCATCTGCTCGTGCTTGAGGAGGCCAATCCCGCCAATCCAGCCCTCTGCCTCAGCCTCGGTTCCGCCTGCGGGCCGTTCAATGAGCAGTTGGCCCGCACCGTCTTCGGTCCCAGCTTTGGCAGCGTCGAGTTGCAGCGGACCATCGCCAACTCCAGTTATAACGCCCTCGACGCCACGCTCAACCATCGCACGCATGGCTTCGATCTGCTGGCCAGCTACACCTACGCAAAGTCGATCGATCAATCGGCGGGGTTGCCTGAACCGGTCAACCCGGTCAATCCCTCGCTGAGCCGCGGACTCTCTGCCTTTGACATGCGGCATAACTTCGTGGCCTCGTTTGACTACCTTTTTCCCGTGCGCTCGGCGAAGAATCCGCTGCATGGAGTGGAGTTTGCCGGCATCGCACGCTTGACCACCGGCCTGCCGATTACGCTGCTCAACAACAACGACACCTCTCTGCTGGGCACGATTCCCAACGGCATCAACGACAACGGCGTCGATACGCCGAACTGGAGCGGCCAATCCCTTCACATCCACACCAATCCTCGTGGCGGAGTTCCCGTCTTCGACGCCAGTCAGTTCGGCCTGCCCGCGCTGGGCACGATGGGCAATGCGCGGCGGCGTTTTTTCTCCGGTCCAGGCATGGAAGATCTCGACGCGACGCTGGCGCGCAGGTTTTTTCTGGGCGATGATCGCAGCCTTGAGTTGCGCGCCGAGGCGTTTAACGTCCTCAACCACGCGCAGTTTTTCGGGCCGGCTTCGGTTGAGGGTAACATCTCGAGCGGAACCTTTGGGCAGGCAGTCAGCGCCATGCCGCCGCGGCTGATGCAGATCGCCGCGCGGATACGGTTTTGAGCAATCGACCGGTGCACAATGACCGAAGCTGCTGCTCATCCGTCGCCCACGCGATAGGCTCCGTCATAATCTATGCTCGAAAGACTCCTAGTTGCTTCTTCAGGCACCGCAGGAGCACGGGAATCGTCTTGGGATGGCTCTGCTTGTTGTAGGCGAATGCGGTTCGCAGTGCCCAGTCCATTCCGGCGACCGGCCGTGTCGTCAGTTCCGCATCGTGCACAGTGCCTTCGCAGACAAGGGCGAAGCCATACCCCTCTTTGACCAGTTCTTGCAGTTCATGCGGGTGGGAGACTCGCGAATATTCGCGCAAGTGTACACCGGCCGCTTCCAGGAATTTCAGCAGCACCGCATGGGCGTCAGGATGCCGTTGCGGATCGATCAGCACAGAAAGATTCTCCTGCAAATGCTCCGGCTGCAATGCCGGAAGCGCAGCGAGCGGGTGGTTGGCGCGGAGGCAGACCATTAACCGGTTGCGCCAGATCTCCTCGATCTGAAGACGGTCATCGCTCACGGGCAAGGTGACAAGCGCGGCATCGATGTCGCCGGAAATGACTTCCTGCACAAGGCGCACGGAATCGTTGTGTACCGGCCAAATTTGGCAACCAGGAATCAGTTTCTTGTGTGCCTCGCAGGCCAGATGAAATAGCTCCGGGCTTACGCAAAGACCACAGCCGAGGCGAAGTGAGTGAATCTCACCTCTCTCGATGGCGACAAGCGCGGCAAGAGCTTCATCGCGCGCTTGCAGCACATTGCGCGCGATTGCTTCAAAAGCGACGCCTGTATCTGTGATCTGAATGCGGCCGTCACTGGATCGCCGAAACAGATGCACGCCAGCGATTTCCTGAAAGTGCCTGGCCTGAGCGCTGAGGTTTGGCTGAGCTGTGTGCAGGGATTCAGCGGCTGCGCGAAAGCCCTTGTGCTCCACAATCGCCAGCAGATACTTGAAATGTCTGAATTCAACCCAGTCGTTCATTGTGCCCACTCCCGGGGATTAGAGTGAGAGAGCCAGAAACAAAAAACGCATGAACTACTCTGGGGCTTTCGAATTCTTGAGGTACGGCAAAATTCCTTGGTTACTTATTAAAACACTGTTTTTCCACAGGTGTACGTTTTGTGGGTTACTTGCGTAATGTTCGTATCGGATTTAGCGGTTGACTCCAACTGAGGTGATAACTGCCAGCGATCACCCGATCAATAAAACGTATTGGACAGAATGGCGTCTTCGCCGCAGGCTGGGGAAAACGCTGGCCGTCGGCGGCAAAGGTCAGCCCCCGCTGCCGGTGTCCTGCATGAGCAAGATGCACACAATTCCCCCTGAGGTGCGCCATGACCATAGCCACTACCGGCAACCGTTCGCACTGCGAGCAGCAGGAAAAACTCCCACCTTGCAGATTTCCCCTGCCGCCCAATCTGATGGAGTTCTCCACTGGGGACGTTTCTTCCGTTCAGCAAACGACGCTCAAGGATGAGGCGATTCCAGCGCGCGACCTTTCCGAGCGTGACGAAGATCGGCTACTGAATGCGCGGCAGGTCGCTGAAAGGCTCGGCGTCTCTGAGCGCTGGGTGCGGGACCATACCACGCGCCGCTCGCCAAAGATCCGTGGTGTGAAACTCGGCATGATGATGCGCTACCGCCGCGCCGATGTCGATCTCTTCATGCAGGAACTTGGCACATAGCCGCTTCCCGCGGGAACCCGCATGGTGTATGAAGGAATTGTTCTCCACGATCAGGGTTCGACGCCAGGCTACAAGGAGAACAGCCATGGCAATGAAGTATCAGAAAGGCACCGTCTACCTGCGAGGGCGGAAGGTGAAGATGTGGTACGGCAGGTACACCACGTATCTGCGCAATGAAGAGGGAAAGGAGGTCGGCAAGCGGCGCAACGTTCCGCTCTGCCCGAAGGCCAACACGCCGAAGTGGAAAGCCGAGCAGATGTTGCACGCGCTCATTCTCAAGGAGACCGGAGTTCCAGCAAAAGACTCCAGCGCCGTCGCAACCGAGTCCGTTACCTTCCGCTGGTTTGTCGAGGAACGGTATCTTCCGATGCGGCAAGGCTCATGGAGTCCTGCGTACCGGAAGATCAATACCTATGAGATTCATCATTATCTCATCGGGCAATTTGGCCGGGTACCGCTGGAAAAGATGGGGACCTTCGAGATTCAGGTCTGGCTGAACAACCTGGCTGCGAAGTTCTCGCATTCGGTCGTTCACCACTGCTACACCAACATGCGCTCGATTTTGCATATGGCCAAGAAGCAGAAGTTCCTGGCCGAGGATATTGGAGAAGACGTGACGATGCCGCAGACCAAGCCGGTCGAAAAGCCGCTGATGACGCAGGAGCAGATTCTCGCGCTCGTCGCCAGCATTCAAGACCTGCACGATCTGTGTCTGATGTGCATCGGCATCTTCTGCGGTCCTCGTTCGAGCGAGGTGCTGGGCTTGCAGTGGAAGTCCTGGACGGGAACGACGCTGGTTCCGTACGGAACCGTCTTCGAGGGGGAGTTTTATCCTGGCCGCTTCAAGACGCGCGCCAGCCAGGCTCCCATCGGCGTGCCGGAGGCGGTGCGTCCGGTCATCGAGGCGTGGCGGCGGGCATGTCCTGATCCCTCGCCGGAGGCGTTGATGTTTTCGACCTTCGGGCGCGGAAGACGGAAGGGCCAGACGGTGCCGCACCTGGGCAAGAACTTCCTGCGCTGCCGGATTCGCCCGATCGCACGCAGGCTGGGCATCCCGGATCACCTCGTCACCTTCCAGGTGATGCGGCGGACGATGGGAACGGATCTGCAGCACTACGGCACGCTCAAAGACGCTCAAGGGGCCTTACGCCACGCGAGCATCAAAACGACCGGCGATGTGTACATGCAGTCCATCGAGGCCAGCGTTTTGGACGCGATGAACGCGCGGACCAAGGAGATCCTGTCGGCGTGGAAACCGGCGCTTTTGCCGAATGGTAATGAAATGAAAGAAGGGACAGAAGGATCTTCGCGGAGGGACGGCAGTTCAAGGGGTGCTGAGCAACTGTCCCAACTTGGACCAAGCTCTGAAGGAAGGGTGCTTGTAAGTGCTTGATTTAATTGGCTCCTCAGGTAGGACTCGAACCTACAACCCTTCGGTTAACAGCCGAATGCTCTGCCATTGAGCTACTGAGGAGTGTCTGCGGAGAGGCAGGTGTTCCTGCCTGAAGTTTTTATATCAAATCAATCCGTGCGCGTCAAAATTCTTTCCGCGTCACCGAAGTCGACGTTCTGGTTCGGCATATGACATGTCTCACTACAATTCGTTAGTCTTATCTGTTCAGGAGAACTCCTATCCATGTTGAAGACCGCGCCACGTATCTCACGCAAAAGCCGCAAAGAGGTCCCGGATTCTGTTGCCGTCATCTATGACCGCTACATGCGCACCCGCGGCAATGTACCGAATATGTTCCGAACCATGGCGCACCGTCCGCAAATTTTTGAGACGATGATTGCCCACTTTGAGGCCGTTCTGCAAACGGGGACTGTACCGCTCAAACTTAAGGAACTGGTCATCGTACGGACATCGCAGTTGAACGAATGCGAATATTGTCTCGGCTCACATACACAGATTGCGCAAAAACTGGGATGGTCCCGAGAGCAGTTAGACCACCTTGCAGAATTTGAAGACCGCAGCGATTTTACCTCGGCAGAAAAGGCAGCCTTACGCCTGGCCGAGCAGATGACACTGGATTCCAATCATCTCTCCGACGAGCTTTTCGATGATCTGCGCTCACACTTTGACGAAGGCGAAATCGTTGAGCTCATGTGTGCAATCGGCCTTTTCAATTATTTCAATCGGTTCAATAACGCACTGCAGATTGAACCCACAAGACCTGGGGAAGGGGCCGAGTAAGGAGTCTTGACGCGATGTTTACTCCCAGACCCATAGGGTATGTGAGCAGTCCCTATAAAAATACCTCAGAGATTCCCAAAGGACTCAACACTCGGCACGATGCCGAAGGGGTGCTCAGGATCCTCCGCGATTTTGAGCTGGGCTTGACTGACATCGAGGGCTTCTCTCACTTGTTTGTTATTTGGGAGTTCGATCGTTCCCACGATTATGACCTGTTGGGCTCCTCGCCCTTTGAGGAGCGCCCGCATGGCGTTTTCGCTACGCGCTCGCCGCGCCGTCCGAATCCGATTGGCCTTACTGTCGTGGAGCTGCTGCGCCGGGAGAATGCAGACCTGATCGTGCGCGGCATCGATATGCTGGATGGTACACCGATTCTGGATATCAAGCCGTATATGTCCAGTATTCCAGCAGAAAAACTGCGCCGCGGATGGCTGGCTGAAGCCGAAGCGCGCAGGGCGCCTTGATGGCGGTAGACTGAAACCAAGGATCCGAAATGAAGCTGCTTCGATGGCTTTGGGCAGTGGTCACGCTGGGCATGCTTGCTCAGGCCTTTCGCGTTGCCATGTTTGTCGTTCCTGCTGACAAGGACCAGGGCGACATCTTTCGCATTTTCTTTTATCACTTTCCCTCTGCGATGATGACGTTTTTGTTTTTCTTCATGAGCTTCATCGCATCGATTGTCTATTTGGCTTCGCGCAACAACCATCCTGCTCGCGCTCTCAAGGCCGATGCTTTTGCGCTCGCCAATGCTGAAGTGGGCGTGGTCTTTTGCTCTGTCGTGCTGATTACCGGTCCTCTGTGGGCACGTCCTGTCTGGGGCATCTGGTGGACATGGGACGAGCGCCTGACCTCTACCCTCGTGCTTTATCTCATCTACGTTTCCTACCTTCTGTTGCGTCGGTTCGCTGCTGGCCCGCAGATGCGCACGCTGGCAGCCATCATGGCCATCTTCGGATATGTGGACGTTCCTATCGTCTATATGTCCACACGGTGGTGGAGGACCCAGCACCCGGCCCCGGTTTTTGGCGGAGGTCCCAACTCGGGCATTGACCCCAGTATGATGCCTGCTGTTTGGTGGAACCTGGCTGCATGGCTTGCCTGGGGAATGCTGCTGGTTGCTTTTCGTTATGCGGTGGCTTATCGAGACCAACTCAAGGAAGAACAAGAAGCACTGCACGCCCTGGAGGTGGTTTCGTGAATCCTATGTTTCATCGCCATCTGGTCCTGGCTTACGCATTCACCTGGCTCATCCAGCTTGGCTATTTGGCCTTTGTTGCTTGGAAGTGGAAGTCAGGACGAGACAGTAAAAAATCGTAAATTCTTGAAAAGAAACATAGTTCCGTCTTGTGCGGTAACGCAAATTCTTGAAAATCGGTGATTTGAAAGAGTAGACCTTGGTAAATTCTTGAAACTAAAGCCACTTATGGGAAAATGAGGGCAGGGGACCCACCAGGGAAACTTTTCTAAACCCCACTTTCTATTCTTTCAAAAAAGGGTGAAATTCCCGGCACCGATATCAAGATTTTGACGATTTTTTTTACGATCTTGGGATTTTTCCTTCGAGGGAAAGCAATCAGAAAGAGCGGGACCGGGGCATGCCTTAAACTGCCCCGGCCTGTGTTTTTCTACGCCCTAATGGACTACGGACTGGAAGAGTGGCGATTGCAGCAGCGATTCGAACTGGCTGTCTGAAGTGGCAAAGCGTACCTGCAGGACGCCGGAGTTGGAATCAATCTTCGTACTATCGATGGCGGCCTTTTCCACGGCGGTCCCAGACATTTTTTTATACAAAGCGGCAGCGTTGAGCAGGGAAGAGAGTGTTGCAGCCGTAATGGTGTCTGGTGTGATGACATCGAGGCCAAACTTTACGCCGTTATTAAAGTTCATGGTGTACCGCGAACCGAGGAGGCGCTTCTTGACCGTGTCGTAGTCAGCCAGCTGGGAGGCATCTCCAAGGACGCCACGCATCATCATCTGGGTACCTTTTTGGTCCAGAATGCTCCAGATTGGCTCGCTGTCTACGGCAGACATCTGCTGCATCATTGCGTCATTGGAGAGCAGGCTGGGAGAGAGCCCATCGCGGGCGTCAAGGGCATACTTGATGGAATCACTGGAGCCAAAAACCATGGTTGTCGGGTTCAGGAAGCAAACCAGCATACCGCTGCCACCCATGGGGTAAAGAGAATTGTCGCGAACCCGGGTCGGTTTGACCTTCTTCTTGCGAAAGCTGGCAAGGATGTCTGGCAAGGAAAACTGTCCCTGGGCGACACCGATGATGCGTGTGTAATCGACGCTGGGGCTGGTGCGGAAGGCCGCGAAGGCAAGCTCATCAATGTCGTGATTGTCATTCAGTCCTGACTGATTGAGCGCACGTTCCAGGTCTTTTAATTCGGGGGGAAGGATGCGCGCTTTGAGGTTCATCGCCGCATCGGAATTCTGCATGGCGCGATAATCTACGACGATCAGTTGCTGGACGTCTTTGGGGATGGCGGCGCGGGCATCTTCGCCCAGTTGTGCGGCCAGGACCGGCAGTCCGGACATGGTCCCAAGAGCGGCCACCAGCACTGCCCTGAACAAACGCTTCAAATCTCTACCTCCGCGAACAGTTGCTCCGTTCTTTCCGAAGAGCAATTGCCCAACTCTAACTTTTATTTTAGACCTGCGAAGGCCACTGCAAGGGGTTCTGCAAGCGACGTTCCAGGATCTTCTCTTCAGGATGAAACCCATCTAATTGACGCACCCACTCGCTTTCTGGCTCAAAAGCCCCCTCGGGAAGAAGCCCGATCAGCTCGCCACGCACGGGGCGGGTGCGATATCTGGCTGCCAGTCGCTTGACTGCGGCATAGGCATCGGCCACGGAGGTCTGCCGGAAGTCTGTGATATTCATGGAGATTTGTGCCAGACCATGGGCCAGGACCCCCATGGCCTTGACTCCGGACAGGCCCCCGCTTGAGGCGCGGACCTCTTTGGCAATGGCCCGGGCGGTGGCTACGTGGTCAGTGTCCAGATAGATGTTGTAGGCAATCAAATAGCGGCGGGCACCTACAGCGGATGCCCCGGCGGTGGGATGGAGGTCGGGGCCGCCGACATCGGGGCGGCGGGAAACGTCTTTCCGCACTGCTTCGCGCAGCCCCTCAAATTGCCCGCGGCGCACATCTTCCAGAAGGGCGCGGTCTGGCCTTGCGGCTGCTGCCTCGTAAAAATAGACCGGCACATGGTGCCGTTTCCAGATCTCCGCACCTGCCTGGCGGGCCAGCAGGGCGCACTGTTCGAGGGAAAGATTGCGGATGGGCACAAAGGGAATAACGTCGGCGGCGCCCATGCGAGGATGCACGCCTGCCTGCGCCGTCAGATCAATCAGCTCAGCCGCACGCCCGGCGGCGCGAACGGCGGCCTCGATCACAGCGGCGGGAGGTCCGGCAATGGTAACCACAGAGCGGTTATGGTCTTCATCCATGGACCAGTCCAGCAGCTGGACCCCCTCGATATGCATGGATGAAATGATGGAAGTGACCTTGCGCAGGTCGCGTCCTTCCGAGAAATTCGGCACACATTCCATCAGTGCATCGCTCATGGCTTGCTCACTCATCGTATTCAGTTTATTTGCCCGATGCGGCTTTGCGCAGCCGGTCCCGTATGGCGATGCCGATTCCTTCTGCCGCAGGAACGGGGCAGAGAATGACTTCAGCCCCTGCATGGTCGAGAAAGCGCAGCCCGGCGAAGAGACGGCGTGCCAGTTCTTCTGGCCGCTGCCAGCAGCCCCAGGCGAAAACCACTGCTTCCAGAGTGGCCATGTGCGGCGCAAAGTCGTCGGGTAGCATCAGTCCGGCCTTGCGGCCCTCTGCTGTTGCCTGTCTCAGGGCCTGCTCCAAGGCCAGGGCCTGCGTTTCTCCTTGCCCCTCGATCAGGACCAAGGTGGCTCTGGGAGCGTAGTGACGCAGTCCGACACCCGGGGAAGGAAGGGATTCCGGCGGCACCTCATGAAGTTTTGCCGGCTCTTGGAAAGCGATGGCCTCAACGCCGGCGGCGCGGATCTGGTCCAGGGAAATGATTCCGGGACGGTAAAGTACACAGGGAGTTTCGCAGGCATCGAGCACGGTAGATTCCAGGCCATGCCAGGTTTCCCCTGCATCGAGGATGGCGTCGATGCGCCCATCCAGGTCTTCCAGCACATGCGCTGCACAGGTCGGACTGGTGCGTCCGAAGCGATTGGCGCTGGGTGCCGCAATGGGCACTGCCGCGGCGCGAACCAGGGCGCGCGCTACCGGGTGTTGAGGCATTCGCACACCGACTTTTGGGCGGCCTGCGGTGACAGCATCCGGCACCAGATCCTTTTTTCTGAGCAGCAGCGTCAATGGACCCGGCCAGAAGCGTTCCGCCAACCGTTGGGCCGCGGGTGGGACCTCGGCGGCGACACGCTGCAGCATCTCTGTATCAGAAACATGCACAATCAGCGGGTCCCAGGAAGGCCGCTGCTTGGCGGCGAAAATTTTTGCCACAGCCTGGTCATCGAGTGCATTGGCGCCCAGGCCATAGACGGTTTCCGTAGGAAATGCAACGGTACCGCCCGCGCGCAGGATGGCCGCAGCACGTTGAACGGCCTCCAGTGCCGGACCGGAATCCAGGCCAGAGGGGGGAACTGTCAAGCGTAGAGTTTTCACCTTTTCAGCGTACAACCTCGCAGAAGACATTCTTGGGTGGTTTCCCTCTACCGCTCGCCCCATTTCAGCTTGGAGCGCAGGACATCAAAGAAACCCGTAGATCCCATGCGCACTAAGCGCACATGGTGTTCAGAACGACGACAGCGCAATTCATCCCCCAGACGCAGGGGCACGGCTTCCTGCCCATCGACCGTGAGATAGGTCTGATCGGGAACACCTTCTACACAGACACTGAGATTGGTGTCTCCGCGAACGACAAGAGGACGCAAGGTGAGCAGATGCGGACAGACGGGGGTGACCACGAGAGCGTCTACATTGGGCACAACAATCGGTCCATTAGCAGCAAGGGAGTATGCCGTGGAGCCGGTGGGAGTGGAGACAATGACACCATCGGCGCGGAAGGCCGCAACCAGTTGACCGTCCAGCCGGATGGTGAAATTCACCATGCGTGCAATGGCGCCCTTGGCCACAACGACGTCGTTTAGCGCTTCATGTTCGGCCAGCTTCTGCCCTTCGCGCCAGAGTTCACTGTGCAAGAGCACCCGAGTGTCAATGGCGCAGCAGTTTTCGCACCAGCCCTGAAGGGTGGAATAAAGCTCGCTGAGACGGACCTCGGTCAGGAAGCCGAGCGAGCCCAGATTGACGCTCAGAATGGGAACGCTGGTCTTGGCAAAGACACGGGCCGCGGCCAGCAGGGTACCGTCGCCACCCAGTACAATCACCAGCTCGGGAGACTCCCGTGGTAGCTCGGCCCGCGGTACGGTGTTCTTTTCCAGGGCATAGTTTCCGCTTACGGGGTCAAGCACAGGGGTAAACCCTCGTGAACGGAGCCAGAGCACCAGTTCGGGCAGCAGCGTGGCCAGCTCTTCTTTTTGTGGCTTTGAGATGATGGCGATGCGTCGCATGAAAGTCCAGTGTACTCGCAGAAGCGATCAGAGCAGGAGTTGTGTGCTCTTTGGGGGTAAAAGGGTTGCTCTTGCAGGAGCGAAAGAGGCGTTCTCAGAAGTAGGGGAACGATTGTTTTTCGAATCGGACAGATTGTATTCCAAACGCAAAGCGCCAGGGAGAAACCCTGGCGCGGCCGTGCAAATCTGGATCAATCTGGATAAAAACTTACAGCGCCTCTGCGAGTTTTGGGTACAGCAGGTACTGATTCGCCTGGTAGAGGTTGAGCAGGCGGCGAGTCATCAGGTAGTAGGAAGCGGCTGCCTGATGCAGGTAAAAGGGGATCCGCAACTGGCTGCGATGGAGCAGCGAGGCCCAGCGGATGCGGCGCAGAGCGCGCTTCAACTGGACAGCGTCCTGGCGGATACGCTCGGCGACGATGATGGACTCTTCAAAGTTCCAGCGGCGCACATAAGCTGCCAGAGCAATGATGAGGTCGGCATTGTGTTCCATGCGGCGGAGACCTTCGGTGCCACCGAGCAGGCCCCAGATCTCAGCAGGTTCAAGTTTCAGTTGGTTGCGGTCTGGTTCCAGATGGTCCAGCGCCACAAGCTGGAGCCCGCGCAAATGCATGGGCTGGATGGAGGAGACCAGGGTGTCCCAGTCCGTAGACCGGAGCTTGTGGGCGCGGGTCTGAATATAAAGGACCCAGGCCGCACAGGCCACCCCTAATCCGAAGAAGGCAAGAATCCACATGTGTGTCAGCTCAGTTCAATGATGATTTAGACTACTGGCCCTTCGTGCACTCAATTGTACATCATGATGGAGAGAAATGAGGTACTTCTGCATTTCTGGGGAAAGTGTACGCTCTTTTGGCTCCGGAAGCCAGAAAATAATTGCCCAGTAGATGATGGTAGCCTGACTGATCACAATCCTTATTTGATCTAAAACAATTCCATGCCAGTGAGGCCCGAGGTAGCTGTAGGCCCCCTCAACGAAAAAGTCCACAATGGCCCAGACAGACCAACCGGTGGCGAGGCCCATAACATGGTTGCGCCAGACAAGGCCTAAATTTGTTGAGCTGGCTGCCATGGCAATGAAAAGTTCCAGGGACAGCATGGCAGAAAAAAGACTGCCTCGCTCAATCCATGCATCCGGGAAGACTGCACCGTGGGGTTTTGCCAAGTAGGAAAGAAGGCCGGCAATGAGAATACCTGCTATGCCAATAGTCAAAAATGACCTAAGGGCATCTCGCACCCAAGTACCGGTAGGCCTAAGTACAATGCGCGCCATCTCAAGGATTACGCACACTTGGAGAAATAAATCTATGATTTCAGAACTCCAATAAAAATTTTTGTATGAAATGTAGCTGGAAGGAGTATAGAGAAAATAAAAACCACAAATATTCTGAATGACTTGGAAAATTACCCAAGCCGTGAAGAATCTAAAAATCCTCCATCGGTTTTTTAAACACAAAACAAGCAGAAGAGCGACCTGTCCAATAAAACCAGTCGCCCATAGGATCCTCGCTACGGGAGAGAGACCCATGCAAATGCAATAGTACATTGCATTTGAAATTCATAACAAATGAAAATATAAAGGCTTTAAACTTTTTAGCGCCTAACTTTAAGTTATCCCAGTGTGCCAGCAGGACGAGGCAAGCTGCCAATAATGCCTTTAGCCTGAAGTGTGCCAGCAGGACGAGGCAAGCTGCCAATAATGCCTTTAGCCTGAAGTGTGCCAGCAGGACGAGGCAAGCTGCCAATAATGCCTTTAGCCTGAAGTGTGCCAGCAGGACGAGGCAAGCTGCCAATAATGCCTTTAGCCTGAAGTGTGCCAGCAGGACGAGGCAAGCTGCCAATAATGCCTTTAGCCTGAAGTGTGCCAGCAGGACGAGGCAAGCTGCCAATAATGCCTTTAGCCTGAAGTGTGCCAGCAGGACGAGGCAAGCTGCCAATAATGCCTTTAGCCTGAAGTGTGCCAGCGGGACGAGGCAAGCTACCAATGATGCCTTTGGCAATCTGCTGGTTGGGTTCTGGGCGGGGCAGGCTGTTGCCGATACCTTTCGCCTGAAGCGTGGTAGTATCACTGGAGATATTGCTGTGGACATCGGCAAGGCCGGGCAGGGAAATGGCGCCGAACGCGAGCGCAGTGGCAGCAAAAACAAGATTACGAACAGACTTGTGCATAAGAATTCTCCTGGTGCGCGGACGCGCTAAGATGAGCGTAACGGTCTATCAAGGGCGATTACAAGAAAAAATTCTTGACATTTCGAAGAAAAAGTAGCTGTATTTTCAGAGAGTTTCGTCTCATCTCTTCTGAGTGATCAGCATGAGTGATTGGCCTGATCCGGCACTCCGTTGGCAAAAATTTACCACGCGGGGTCGCACCTCAGAGGAATGTTTTTGTGTAAATTCTTGAAATAAAAAGATTTAGATATTGACCAGGATATTGTCCCGTTTTGGGACATGGCTCAATTGGAGGTGGCAGGTTCTCATCTCCTCCCTTCAAAGGGAAAGAGATCTTTCTTATCCTCACCGGGCGGCAAGCTGCTTTGCCCGGCGGAAAATTTCAAGAAACATTTCCCGGGTGAGTTTACCTGTATTTGTGTTCTGCAATGAGGGATGATAACTAGCCAGCAGCCAGCGCCCATCCGGCAGACCATACTCCACACCATGCGCGAACTTCCATGATCGGAGGCGCGGAGCGGACTGCGAATTTTCGTTGCTGACGACATGGTGCTGTTCGGCCGCACTTCGTTTCAGGTGGGCGATAAAGCCATCGAAGGCGATCTTTCCCAGACACACGATCACCCGCAGCCTTGGCAGCGATGCAATCTCCTCGTCCAGAAAGGGAGCGCAGTTGGCCAGCTCCTGAGGCAACGGTTTGTTTTGCGGGGGAGCGCAGCGGGCCACGCTGGTGATCCAAAGGTCCCGCAGCAGCATCCCGTCGTTGCGTGAAGTGGCGCGGGGTTGCGAGGCAAAGCCCGCCTCGTGCAGGACCGGATAGAGAAAATCGCCTGATCCATCCCCGGTAAAGGGGCGGCCAGTGCGGTTGGAGCCATGCGCTCCGGGAGCGAGTCCCAGAAGGAGTACGCGGGCCGAGGGATCGCCAAAGGAAGGCACGGGCCTTCCCCAATACTCCCAATGCAGATATGCGCGGCGCTTCTTTTCTGCTACAGAGATGCAATGCTCCCGGAGTCGCGCGCAGCGGTTGCACTCAATGATGCGCGCGTTCAACGCGGCCAGTGCCTGCTCTGCTGAGAGAGATGGCATGTTCACAGGACTATTTTAGTTGCTGCGCTGCTGGCAGCAGGGTGGGGCCACAAAAGGGATTTCATTGGAAGGGGTTTTTTCTGTAGTGTAAAAATCAGGTCCCGATGAACAGGTCACGTTTCCTCACAATCTTCTGGATTGCTGCCATTGGTGCGCTCTATGCCGTGCATCTCTTTCATCTGAGCGCAGACTTCCCCAATTTTTCCCCATGGATGGACTATTCCAAATACACCGATGAGGGCTGGTACGGGAGCGCGGCCGTGCGCTATGCCCTCACTGGGTCCTGGCGTGTTCCCGGAGACTTCAATCCGGCGGCGGCGGTGCCGGTATGGCCAGTGTTTGAGGGAGTGCTGTTTCACTTTACCGGCGTAAGCATTGTGGCCGCAAGGGCGCTGGCGCTGGCGGTCTTTGCCGGGAACCTGATGCTTGCCTGCGCGCTCTTTCTGACGCAGAAACAAAGGCCCTGCGCCGCCCTTCTGGCCATGACGCTGCTGGCGGGGAATGCATTTCTCTATTCGTTCAGCCGGCTGGCCTTGCTGGAGCCGATGCTGATTTTTTGGACGCTCTTTTCATGGCTGCTGGTTCTGCGTGTTCCCAATCAGACGAGAGAAGGTGCAAGGTATCTGCTGCTGGCCTTTGCCGGAGCGTCGCTGTGCCTGGCCATTCTTACCAAGACGACGGGCGTTTTTCTGCTGCCTGCGGCGTTTTATCTAGTCTGGTATGTTGCCGGATTTCGTTTGGGGGTCTTTGCCCGATACGCTGCTGTGACAGGAGGGACCCTGGCCCTGCTGTGGAGCGCATACTATTTTTTGCTTGTCCACCCCCGATACCTGAAGGACTATTCCTATCTTTTCGCGGTCAACCAGATGCCGCAGCCGGTCTCCATTGGTGGATGGCTGGCCGCATTCTGGTATGCAGCCCATGGAGCGTTGTGGATCGATAAACCGTTGGCCACTCTGGCTGCTGTACTGCTTGTGATCTCGCTGTTCTACCGAGAGCTGTGGAGAGGCCCCATCTTTGCCGCGTCCTGGATTGCGATTGCCGGCTATGTGTTTTTTATTGGCTACCACAACAACATGCAGCCGCGCTATTACCAGGTGATTGCTTTTCCTCTGGTCTTTGTGATGTGCGCAGGACTGGCGGCGTTATGGCAGCGCTGGCCATGGGCAGCAGCGGCGGGGCTTGCCGTGCTCCTGGTGAGTTTGGGGCTGAACCTGCGCATGGTGGGTGGTTTTGCGCGGCATCCGGAGTATACCTTTGTCACAGCCGCGCGGAATCTGACGCGCTACATTGATGAACATCCGAACGGCAATCGTCTGCTGCTGTCCATCAGCGGGGCGGACATTACTCTGATTACCCATCTTCCATCCATCTGCGATGACTTTGGCACTTATGACCTGCCTTACCGGATCCATACCTACCGGCCTGGCTGGTACGCGGCGTGGAACGACCTGGACCCGGGTACGCTGGCAGACATCAACACGCAGTATGCACTGAAAGAGGCAGCGCATTTTCATGCCTTCGATGATCCGGACCGCAATGACCTGGTCCTTTACAGGATGGAACCTCTTCCTTCAGACAAACAAAGCTATAACGCCGAGGAAGAGCAGGCGGAGAATGCCGGCCGATGACTTCCGCAGGAGGTCACCGGGTGAGGTTGAAGTTCACTGTCTGGCCAACCTGCAGATCATGCGCTTTGATGGACCCGGCAGGTAGTTCGAGCACATACAGCGAGGGTGCGTGGCCGCCGTAGGAAGGACAGGTGCTTGCTTTTCCTTTGCAGGGAGGCGTGTCGGGGGAGAGCTCGACAATACGGTGGTCGGCATCCATCCAGAGAATGTCCAGCGAAATTTTGCAGTGATACATCCAGTAGCTGTATTCCGCAGGCCGGTCATGAATGAAGAGCATTCCGTGACCAGGCAGGAGGCTGGTACGGCCCATCAGGCCATATTCGCGTTCCGCCTCAGTCCTGGCCAGCTCAACGTGGACGGTTGATCCATCTGGCAGCATGACCAGAGTGGTTGCAGGACGCGGCGGCACGTAAGGAATGACGGGTTCTTGCTCTTGAGAGAGAAGAGAGGCTGCGGTCCCGCAGAACAGCGCGGCTGCCAGAAGACAGAGGATCCATTGTTTCCGCATCATTTTTTATTTTACGAGTGGCCGGCCGGGATGGTCAGTTCCAGGCGGTCCAGCAGCCGCATCTGGCGCAGTTTGCTCAGTACCTGCTCGACGGACCAGTCGAGAGAGGAAGTCCCGTCTACGATGAGGTCAGCGTGCTTCGATGAAGGGCGCACAAACTGTTCGGCCATCGGCCTGACGGTGGCCGCGTAATGCTGTGCGACCGATTCGGGGGTACGGCCGCGCTGCTGAACATCGCGGGCAAATCGGCGCTGGTAGCAGACCGGATCAGGGGTATCCACGTAAACGCGCAGGTGATAGAGCCGACGCAGCGCCGGGTAGTGCAGCGCAAAGATTCCATCGACGAGCAGGAAATGTGGCTCGTAAAGAAGAACGGACTTTCCGGGAATGCGGGTGTGGGTGACAAAGTCATACTGCGGCTGATGGATGGAGCGTCCGGAAGCGAGCTGGCGAATATGGGCGACCAGCAGGTCTGCTTCGAGGGCGTCGGGATGGTCGAAATTCTGCTGACATCGCTCTTCGTAGGCCAGATGCCCCAGGTCGCGATAGTAGTGGTCGAGATGAAAGTGTGTGCCTTCCAGCTCCCGGGCCAGCTCCTGGGCCAGGGTGGTTTTGCCTGAGCCGGAGCAGCCTGCAATGCCGACAAGGACCGGAGATCCGTTCATGCTTTGACCGACTCCTGGTGGAGAACAGGAAGAAGCGCGGTAAGAAAACTGGTAAACCGCTGTGCGACGCGTTGCCCGGTTTCGATGACCTCTTCATGCGAAAGGGGTTCACTCTGTATGCCCGCGGCCATGTTCGTGACGCAGGAAATACCCAGCACTTCGATGGACATCTGACGCGCTGCGATGACCTCCTGCACTGTAGACATGCCGACCAGATCTGCCCCCAGGGCGCGGAAGGCCCGGATCTCAGCGGGAGTTTCAAAACTGGGACCGGTGACACACAGATACACGCCTTCTGGCAAGGAGATACCGAGATCCTGCGCGGTCCGTGCAGCCAGGGAACGCAGGCGCCGGGAATAGGCCTCCGTCAGGTCAAAGAAACGAGGGCCGAAGGCCTCTTCGTGCCTGCCTGCAACGGGATTGCGCTGTGTGAAATTGATGTGGTCCGAGATCAGCACCAGGTCTCCCTGTTTCAGGTCCATGCGGATACCGCCGGCTGCATTCGTAACCACAAGGGCCTTGACTCCCAAAAGGCCCAGGACCCGGATGGGGAAGGCCACTTCCTGCGGGGAATAGCCCTCGTATCCATGGACGCGCCCCTGCATCACAGCCAAAGGGACGCCGTGGATTTCGCCGACAACCATGCGGCCGGAGTGTCCGGGAACGGTAGATTGAGGGAAGTGGGGGATTTCACCATAAGGAAACACTTCGGCGCCGGAGAGCTTGTCCGCAAAGGGACCAAGTCCGGAGCCAAGGACAACTGCAAGCGAGGGAACAGTCCGGATGCGTGCTCGGACAAAGTCAGCCGCAGCCGAGACTTTTTCAAACTCAGAGGTCATGTTTCCTGTAGATTACCTTTCTCTGCGGTCAGGAACAAAGCGAAAGCAGAAACTGATTGCAGGCAAAGCATACATGGAGTTATGATGCTCCATATATGGAGCAATAAAAGAGAGAATGCCACAGCAAGCCGCGGCCCAGAACTTCGCATATCCGTCCACCATGTATGCACCGCCATCGGTGCCTGATCTCTCCCGTGCTGAGGAGCGCCGCCGGCTTTCTCCCTCAGCCCTGCGCGCCTTCTTCAACATTATGGAAAAGTGGCAGATCCGGGATGAAGACGCGCGTCAATTGCTGGGTGGCGTGTCCAATGGCGCTTTTTACCAGATGAAGCAGAACCCGAACCGGGTCCTGGACCAGGACCGTCTGCTGCGCGTGTCGTATCTGATTGGAATTTTCAAATCGCTGAACATCCTTTACAGTTCCAGACTGGCCGACCAGTGGGTACGATTGCCGAATACAAATCCAATCTTTGCCGGACGTCCGCCGCTGGAATATATGTTGCAGGGTGGCACTCCAGCCATGGAGATCGTGCGGCGTCTGCTGGATGCCCGCCGAGGAGGATAAAGGCCGGCGCTTTTGCTGAGACGGCCTGGGGGTCGTGAGCATTTACCTAGGCAGGGCGTAGATGGGCCCCGCAGTCAGCAGCCGAGAGCTTTGCAGAATGTGTGGTGTGATGAGCACGACAAGCTCCTTGCGGCTGATTGTGTTCTGATGATCGGCTGCGCTGTCCAACGCAGAAGGCCCGCTCAATCCAGGAAAACCAAGGACCTCGCGCTCCTGCTGGCGGGACAGGAGACTGGCAACCAGAGCGCTTTGCTCTGTGTGTACAGACAGGGTCCCCGAGTATTGCTCATGAGAGAGCACGGGGATGCTGTTGAGCGAGGCACCGGACAGTGCCGAGAGCTGTAGATCCACATGCAACCGTATAGTGTGCTCGTCTTCGATGGCGGGCCTGACTTTCAGAGTCAGGCCAAGGTCCTGATATTGAACCTGAGGCACAGTCAGCGATGAAGAAGACGAACTGCCCAGGGCCGTGTAACTGGATGTGATGATGGGATAACGTTGGCCGCTGCGGAAGGTGGCATCCTGCTGGTCCTGAACGCGAAGTTGAGTGCGGTCCAGCATTTTCACCGCGCTGGTCGCGGGCCACAGGATGCTTTATTCCAAAAAGGGTCCGCGTGATGTTTTGCACATCCGTGAACTCGTTGGCGGTCAAGGCACGAATATCCACTGTTTCTATGGCTGCCGGAAGATACTTTTGCCGGTTTTCTCTGGAGTCGGGGACTACCAGAACATGGTGCGGATCGAGCGGTACAAGGAATGTTGCAGTGGCAAGCGTATTTCCAGAAATGATTTGTTTTTTTGTAAACAATCAGCCTGCTTTTTCGTCTTGAACTAAGAAGAATTCAGAAGTATCGAAAGTCAACCTTGATTCGGGAGTGGTTCCGTTGCTGCCGGTTCGTCGGAGGTCGTACTGCTGCCTGTGAAGGCAGCAGACGGGTAGTTTTAACGAAACAACAAAGCAGGTAGAGCATGTGTGTGAGACTTCGTTTCCTGTTCCTAAGCTGGATTGCGATTCTGTTTTTGCTTGTGCACAACGGGACCTTGCTGGCGCAGACCCTAAAGAGCCGGATTCAGGAGGAGATATCTTCCAGTTCCGCTGCACCGCTGCGCGGTTCCGTGAACCCGAATGCAAAGGCCCAATTCGATTCGGGACGTGTTTCCGCAAGCCAGCGATTGAATGGCATAACCATGTACTTCAAACCGACGGCAGAACAGAAGGCCGAGCTGGATGAACTGGTTAAAGAACAGCAGACCCCTGGTTCGCCCAACTATCACAAATGGCTTACTCCTGCCGAGTATGCGGCACGTTTTGGGTTGAGTGATGGCGATATTGCCAAAATCAAAAGCTGGCTTGAAGCGCAGGGGTTCACGGTGGACCGCGTCTCCAACAGCCACAATAGCATTACGTTTTCGGGCACTGTGGCCCAGGTGGAATCGGCCTTCAGGACCGAGATCCACAGCTATCAGATTGGCAGTGAACGGCACTTTGCCAACAGCACTGAGATTGCAGTCCCATCCGCTCTGGCCGGGGTCGTACAGTCGGTACGCAATCTGAATGATTTTCGTCCGAAACCCTTTGTCCGGTTCCATCGGCAAACAAGCGGTGCCGTGAATGGAATCACGCCGCAGTTTACCTCGGGGCAGTCGGGAAGTCACTATCTTCAGCCCGGAGATGTGGCAGTCATCTATGACATCAACGCAGCCTACAATGCGGGTTATACCGGTGCGGGGCAGGCCATCGCTGTTGTTGGCCAGTCGGAGATTCTGGTTTCCGATATCGAGGCCTTCCAGAATGCTGCCGGACTGAGCGTAAAAGATCCAGTCCAGGTACTGGTGCCCGGGTCAGGAACTGCAGCCATTTCTTCCGGGGACGAGTCTGAGTCAGATTTGGACCTGGAGTACAGCGGGTCCATTGCCAAAGACGCGACCATTTATTTTGTCTACGTAGGCAATAACCAAAACTACAGTGTATGGGACGCACTGCAATATGCGGTGGACACGAAGATTGCCCCCATCATCAGTATGAGCTATGGCGCCTGTGAGCCAGATCTTAGTACGAGCGAGTACTCTACGCTGGAAGCCATTCTGGAGCAGGGGGCCAGCCAGGGGCAGAGCATCATTGTTTCTTCCGGGGATGATGGTTCTACCGCGTGTTATGCAGACGTAACCAGCAGCACGGTGACACCAACTTCAACAGAAGAAGAGCTCGCCGTGAATTACCCTGCGAGCAGTGCTTATGTGACTGCGCTGGGCGGCACGGAGTTTCCTTCCGCTGATGTCTCCTCATCCAATACGACCTACTGGAAATCGGCCAGTGGCAGCGATGTCGTGACGTCTGCCCTCTCGTACATTCCTGAGCAGGTCTGGAACGATGACAGTGCTACCTATGGGCAGCAATATGGCGCAGAATATGCCCTGTCAGCTGGCGGGGGTGGGGTGAGCATCTTCACTCCGCGTCCGAGCTGGCAGGCGGGAGTGACGGGGATTTCTACCGCTCCGGATTATTCCAAAGGCTACCGGATGGTCCCAGACATTTCTCTGGATTCGTCCCCAAACAATGCCGGATATCTTTACTGCACCAGTGATACCTCGGCGTGGAGCACCGGACAGCAGGCAAGCTGCAACAGCGGCTTTCGGGATGCAAGCACGCAATACCTGACTGTGGCCGGGGGCACCAGCTTTGCCGCTCCCATATTTGCGGGAATGCTGGCGATCATAAACCAAAAGGAAAACTCTACCGGTCAAGGAGTGGTGAACACAACGCTGTACTCTCTGGCTGCAAATGCTACCACCTACGCATCTGCCTTCCATGACATTACCAGCGGGAGCAATGCCTGTACGGCAGGGACAAGTTTTTGCTCTACGGCCGGAGCATCGGAATACGCAGCAACTACAGGTTATGATGAGGCCACAGGACTGGGGTCGGTCGACCTGTATAACCTGCTGACCTCCTGGCCCTCGGGGTCTTCTGCTTCGCTACAGGCAACTACAACGGCACTGACAGCGGCCACCACCACTCCGGCTGTAGGCGCGAGTGACACGATTACGATCACAGTCGCTCCGCAGTCCAGCACCATTACCACCACGCCAACGGGAACACTCACGGTTGTGGTGGATGGCACGACCATCACAACGTCGCTGGCTCTCTCCAACGGTTCAGCTACGTATTCCTTTTCTTCATCCACAACCGGAGCACACATCATTACGGCAACCTATTCCGGGGATTCTACCTTTGCCCCCTCGAGCGGATCTCTGACGGTGAATGTGGGAGGATCGAGCGGTACCTCTTCCAGCGGAAGCTTTACCCTTTCCGCAACCAATGTCACGGTGACGCAAGGGAGTTCCGGTACCTCGACTGTTACTGTGACTTCCCAGAACTCGTATGCCGGAACCGTTGCCTTTACGCTGTCCACGACCAGTTCCTCACTTTCTACCTACGGTTGCTATGACGTGAACAATGTCTCCGTTGCAGCAAACGGAACGGCAACCACAACGTTGACGATTTATACCTCGGAAAGTGCGTGTACCACGACGGCGTCTGTACGGCGTAGTACAAGGCACACATTTGTGAACGCAGGGAACCGGAGTCGTACTGCCATTCCGGAGGGTCCGTTTTCCGGCAAGGGCGTGCCGATAAGCGCCGCCATCCTGGTGGGGCTGCTGGGTGGCGGTCTTCGATTGCGAAAATCGAAGGTCTGGCTGGTGTTGATCTGTATCGCGCTGACAGGTGTTCTGAGTTACGCCACCGGTTGCGGAGGGAGTTCGACTTCTTCTTCTACATCCACAGATGTCGCGCCAGGCACTTACACCCTGACCCTGGATGGGCAGGACACAACAACACCAAGTATTGCCGCTTCCACAACCCTGACGCTGACCGTGCAATAGAGCATTTCGGGTGGGTGAAGTTCAGAGGTGCCTTTAGGGGAAAGGAACACCTCTGAAAAGCGAGTGGAGCAGCCCTGAGAGTTCTTGTGGAACACCGGGAAGCCCACTCTGCCAGGAGACTGGGGTGGATGGCCATCCGGCCCCAGTCTGTCTGAGACCATCACGGCCAAGCAGATGGGCCCTGGTGAGGGATCCAGATTTAAGGGGCCAGCCAGAGTGGCCCCGACCAAGCTGAAAAGAAAAAGTCCGGCGCGAAGCCGGACTTTTTGCTGAAAAGCAGCTTTCAGATTTGATCAGGATGAGACGCGCTGTTTTAGTCTCCCATGACCGGTTCTTCTGCCGGGGCCGCCGCCGGCCTGGGGGCAGGAGCAATCGAGGTGACCGGCACAATGCCTTCGGCCGGCTTTTCGCCGAGGATGTGCTGACGATAGAGGGCAGCCATGCGTGCGTTCTCCGCGTCCTGTTTCAGCTTGGCATCGCGGGCGCGGATTTTTTCCTCGCGGGCGTTCTTGGCGATGCCCAGCTTGTCCAGGGTGTCATTCGCAGCGGCATGTACGTGCTCCTCATTGAGTACGAGGTTGTGATGCACATCGCCCATGCCGACCTTCTTGCCGCCAGCAAAGATCTCATGACGGCCGTGCTCCTCGTACCACTTGGTGAGGGTAGCAGTCATGTGCATCTTCTCAATGATGTTGCGCCAGCCGATGCCCGTGTTGTAGGCGCAGAAGCTGATTTCACCCTCCTGCGTGGCATACGGGATGATGCACTGCTCGGTGCGGCGGAAGTCATAGTTGAAGAGGTCCTGGAACCACATGCCCGCGATGAAGAGGAAGTTCCAGCGGTCAGCGCGGCGCTTTTCGATATCGGCCATCGTACGGTCACCGGTGACCTTGCCATAATCGCGGCCGGTGGCGCCAAAGCATTTGTCGAACTTCTGCAACAGGTCGAGGATACGGAAGTGCGTCGGCGATTTCCGCGGGTCGTAGTTGCGCAGAAGCGCGAGCGCGACGCCAACAATCGACAGGAACTTACCGCGGGCCGCATCGTTGATCTTGGCCACGTCCTTCGCCAGTCGGTCGGCGTTCAGGAAGGCGGTGACAGGCACAGCCTCCTTGGTTTCCTTGTCAATCATCAGCGCCATACCGATGCCGCAGTTCGGGTGGCATCCGCAGGAGAGCTGGCCCCAGTCGGCGTTCGGTCCATGTACCAGGTCGGCCCAGTCTGAGAAGGTGCTCATAAAGCTGATGGGGAACCAGTCGCGGGCGGGTTCGCCGAGGCCCGTCTGGTTCTTGACGTCATGCGCCATGTGCGACAGCGTATAACGTTGTGCCATGCGGCGCTCATCGGTAACGGCCTCATCGCGGCCAGTAAATGAGACCGGCTGGAAGCTGAGGAAGTTGATCTTTTTGGGATTGTCCAGCGCGAACTGGATGATGCGGCCTACCTGCTCATTGTTGATACCGTTGACGATCGTAGTCACCGGTACGATGTCTACGCCGGCCTCATGCAGGTTGTGGATGGCCTGAAGCTTTACATCAAACAGGTTGCCCACTTTGCGGTGTGAATTGGCGGCGTTTCCGATGCCGTCGAACTGGAGATAAGCGTAGCGCAGGCCGGCTTCAGCGGCGGCCTTGCAGAATTCCTTTGATTTGGCAAACTCAATGCCATTCGTGGCTGCCTGGACTGAGTTGTATCCAACCTTGCGGGCATAAGCGACCGCGTCGAGGAAGTAGGGCGAGAGCGTTGGCTCACCACCGGAGAACTGGACCGACATCTGACGGCGGGGTTTGATCGAGATGGCGTTGTCCAGCATGGTCTTGATCTCTTCCCAGGTCAGCTCATGGACGAAGCCCACCTGATTGGCGTCCATAAAGCAGGGGTCGCACATCATGTTGCAGCGGTTGGTCAGGTCAATGGTAAGCACCGAGCCGCGGCCATGGGTAATGGTCGAAGTGCCATGGTTGTGGAGTTTCTCGTCGTTATGGGCACGGATGTCACGGCCGGGAAAGACCTCTTCGAGGTGGCGCGAGAACTCCGGGTCAATGGACATGATGTCTTCAAAGTGGCCATGCTTGGGGCAGTCCTTGACCATCAGGATCTTGCCGTCGCGTTCGATGATCTGCGCTTTGATTTCGCCAACCTTTTCATTCAAAAGGATCTCGTGAGGCAGCTTGCCATCAAGGATCTGCTGGCGGATCTCGGGAACGCACTTGGGACAAAGCGAGTCAGTGGTGCGCGGCCAGCCAAGAGGCGGTTTTTCCTTCTCGTAGGACTTCAGAAGCGGTTTGTCCGACCATTTGGGAGTAAACGAAGGGTTGGGGCTGATGCGGTTCAGTCTCTCGAAGACGGCCCACGCGCCATTGGCCGCGATGGTGACCGCCCGCTCTGCGTACTTGACGGCTTTCGACATTTTTGAATCTCCTTGATGCTCCCTGTCCGTCCTCATGTCTCCATGCAGCAAAATGCTTTCTGGAACGGGGAGTCAGGTTTTTAATGCTTACGGCCCTCGGGGGAAGCGTAGTCCGGCTGCCTCCGGAGGACTTTACCAGTGTTCAGGCTAGCTCTTTGATTGTAAAAGAGAAACTGCTCCGTGCCGAATGGGGAAATTTTGACTTTAGACGGGTATGGGCCGGGGTGAACGGGACAGCACTCCCTCCAATCCGGTGGGCCGCCTGGGGCCGTGGTTCTTTCCTAGCTGTCTTTGCGGTAAAGCAGGTCACGAATGGCCTTTCGGCGGGCTGCATTCAGCTCGCTTGCTGCTCGACGGTCTACGGTTTCGGCTTTTGCACCAGAAGAAGAGTGTTCGTTCTCCTCCAGACTGCATTCCGGGCAGCGGTTGGCAAAGCCAGGCTTGTCCGGTTTCAATTCAAACTCTTGCGAACAGATGACACAGACCTTTCTAGGAAACGGCATTTCTTTTTTATGATAGCGAACCGGAGCGCACTTGCGGCGGTTCTGTAGCCAGCACATTTACCCGCGTAAAAGCAGTTGCTGCTGCGTGGAGAAGATGCGCTGCGGCACTTGCTGGCTTGCAACAAGGCAGGCAAGGGCGGAAGAGGAAAAGATCATGGTGAGCACAACAAACTGGTAGAAGGCGGCAAAGAGCGGAGGCTCTCCGGAAAGCACCATTCCGGCCATGATGCCGGGGATCCAGACAATCCCAAGCGAGCGGATGTTGTCCACGGAAGGGATGAGACACGCCCGGAAGGCGGCCCGCAAATAAGGCAATAATGCCGTCTCTGGAGCGGCGCCCAACGCCAGCGCAGATTCAATCTCACCTGTATGCGCAATGACTTCTCCATGCAGGCGCTCAAGAAACAGGGACTGCGTATTCATCGTATTGGCAATCACCATGCTTCCCACTGGCACCAGCATGGAAATCGTCCAGGGAATGACACCCACCGAGACCATGATGGCCAGTATTGTCCCGGCTCCTGCACAAATCGATATCAAGGCCAGAGAAAAACTACTTGGAATCTTGCGGACACGCCGGCGCACGATGCTGGATGCGGCAAGCATCATGGCGATGAGCGCCAAAACGGAAGTCCACTGCCGCGCGTGCAGCATGATCGCGAGCACAGCGCCTACGATGACGATCTGCACCATGCCACGCAGCATGGCCAGGGGCAGGTCCTTCAGCAAACCGACTGCGCGTTGTCTGGCCAGAAGCATGACCAGCAGGGCAACAGCGAAGGTCACAGCCGATTCAGCCAAGCCAAGAGCGAGACGTGAGTGAAAAAAGTGTTCCAGCATAGAAGATCAGGCGCGAAGCACCTCCTGAACGCTTCCGCAGGCGATCATTTCTCCGGATTTGATTGCCACCACTTTATCAGCTATGGACCGGGCCTGCTCCATGTTATGGGTGACCCAGATGCAAGTCAGGTGACGCTGGCGTACCAAGGATTCCAGCAAGTCTTCAATCGTGCGTCTGGAGCTTTCATCAAGGGCGGACGTTGGCTCGTCCAGCAGGAGGACTTCAGGCTGGTTGGCTAAGGCCCGCGCGATGGCGACGCGCTGGGCTTCTCCTCCAGATAGGGTAAGGGCATTTCGGGCGGCATATCCCGGGAGGCCGACCTGTTCGAGCAGCGCCTGGATTTCTTCTTCCCCAAAGGACGACTGGTGTTGACTGGGACCATAGGACACATTTTCTGCAACCGTTCCGGGAAAGAGATAGGCTCTTTGCATGACCATGCCGATGCGGCGGCGCAGTTCTCGGGGCGGAATGGATCGGGTGTTCCTTCCCTGAAGCAGCACCTCTCCCATGGAAGGCTCATCCAGCCGGTTCAGAAGGCGCAGAAGTGTGCTTTTGCCCGAGCCGCTGGGTCCGACGACGGCAAGTACCTCGCCGCGGTCCAGTGCAAAGCTAATGCCGCGCAGCAGAATGCGCTGCTCGGGCGGTGGAAGAGTGCGGCCCAGCCCTCTGATTTCAAGCATCATGCCAGGGCTGTATTTTATCCGATGTTCTCCAGCATTCCCTAAAAAGGATGCCAACCTGGAGCCGATGCTGGAGGGATCTCTTACACCCGGAACAGGAGCTAGCTGAGGACAACGGCGTCATAAGGGTCCGAATTCCGGCAGGAGGTCTGATGGTGCTGACGAGGGCGGACGCACGGGGTCTTGCTTAGAAGAGTGAGGGGCCCCAGCCGGACCTGAGAGAGGCGGAGGGTGGCTTCCAGCAATGCGCAGACCGGCGATCAAGGACCCGACCAAGGTGACGTAACTTCGATTGTGTAAAAGGCAGGAGGGTGTAAGGTGGCTTTGGCCTGACGAGCTAAAGCCGAACTTGAAAAGGAGCCTTACACCCATGGCGAAGATTGTATCGATCACCGAGCATTTTCAGCACTTCTTGACCAACCTGAAGGAGAGCTTCTGGGGCGACCTGGAGCAGAAGACGCAGGTGGCCTGGAAGCGATTTCTGGAAGCGGAATCGGAGCGGTTGCGCGATCAGTATGCAGTTTGGGACAGCTACGAACGGGGAACGCGCAAGCCGGGACAGTACCGTAACGGCTATTACGAGAGGGATTTTGTGACCCGCTTCGGCACCATCCGGCTGCGCGTGGCGCGGGCCCGCGGCAAGAGCTTTCTTCCCCGGGCGATGGAGAAGTTCCAACGCCGGGCGCCGGAGCTGGCCATACTCATCCGGGAGGCGTTTCTGCGCGGCATCTCTACCCGCCAGGTGGGTCGGCTGGTGGCCACTTTGACGGGCGAGACGATCAGTGCCCAGACCGTCTCGCGGCTGACGCGTGATCTGGATCAGGCGGTGCGGGAGTTTCATCGAGCCGCCCTGCAGGACGAATGGGCTTACCTGTTTCTGGATGGCGTGGCGTTGAAGGTGCGCCGGCCGGCGGGACGGCAGCATGTGCAGATGCTGGTGGCCTACGGCGTGCGCCGGGACGGCACCCGGCAACTGCTCGGCTTTCTGCGCACCCAGGGTGAGGGTCAGGCTCACTGGGAGGCGTTGCTTGAGGATCTCTACCGGCGCGGTCTGAAGGGCGACAAGCTGCTGCTGATCGTCACCGACGGCTGCCCCGGATTGGCTGCCGCCATCCAGACCGTCTATCCCCGCGTAGCCCATCAACGCTGCTGGGTGCACAAGATGCGCAATATCCTCGACAAGGTGCGCAAGCGCGACCATGATGCCGTCAAGCTGGATGCCCAGGCCATCTATCTGGCCGATAGCCGCCGTCAGGCCGAGGCTGCCGCGCGCGCCTTCAGCCGCCGCTGGCGCCGGGAATATCCCACCATGGTGCGGCAACTGGAACGCGATCTGCCCGACCTGCTGGTCTTCTACCATTTTCCCAAGCACCTGTGGCGCAAGCTGCGCACCACCAACATCATTGAACGCTGCTTCGTCGAAGTGCGTCGAAGAACCAGGCCCATGGTTTGCTTCGTCAACGTGCAGTCCGTGGACCGAATCATCTACTCCATCTTCCAGAGATTCAATCTGGAATGGAAAAACCGCACCCTCCGCGTATTTACACAAGCAGCTTGACGTCACCCCCGACCAAATTTTTGTTGAACGATTACTTGGAATCGGGCAATATCTTATCGCTGGAAGGATGTGTAGCGCCTGGCTGTTCCGGGGGAAGAGATGACTACACAGGGTTCAGACCCGCGAGTGTGGGTGCTCAAAGCCAACACTGCAATCTGGACAGGGGATGCAGACCGGGAGGGGGAGCACACGATTCCGACGGGTTTGCTTGGCTCGCTCCGCTGGTGGTTCGAGGTGGTGGTTCGTGGGCTTAATGGCTGCGCTTGTGATCCGACGGATTCCGTTGGCCGCTGTCCGGACAAGATTAATAAGCGCTGTGCGGTCTGCGAGCTTTTCGGTTGTACGGGCTGGGCGCGGAAGTTCCGGTTCGATGTGTTGGATGAAAGCGGCAAGATCAAACGAGGTCAGATTAAGAAGGATGAGACCTTCCGATTTCGTTTCACACCCCTGCGTCCGATGCGTGAGGAGGAGTGGGCATTGCTCGACCTCACACTGCGTCTGATCGCCGACTATGGCGCTATCGGCGGTAAGACGGTGCTCAAGCCGTCAGATGAGAAGGATCGAGAAAAAGAACTGCACCATCAGGACTACGGATTGATCGCCATTGCGCAACGCCCTATTAACCGCCCAATGACGAAAGAAGCGCTACAACGCTACGTAGTATCGGACTGGCGCTCACTCGACCATGGTGATTTCGGCTGGGCGTCGGTCGAGAACTTCTGGTGCGTTGGAAGCAGGTTCGTAACACGAAACAGTGCGACGAGTAGCACTTTCAACAGCGTCCTCGGCCGCGACCAGCGAAAGACTTGTATCGACTGCGGAAACATACACAACGCGCCTGCAAAATGTCCCGAGACCAGAAAACACCCGAGGCGCCATAGCGACCGAAGCCCGTCCGCGCAGCCAGAGAGGTGGCTGGCCGGCGGGCGAGCAGAGAGCAAGAAGGTGTTCAGCTTCAAAGACCCTGCGCGTACGTTTGGTTTCGTGAAGCCCGGCCTGCTGACTCTGGACGACATGCGCAAGCGGTTGAAATACGTTTGGCAGGATTTGAAAAACGAGGAGTTCCTTACAGGTCCAACCATTCTCGATCGTCTGTTGGTGGAGGCTATGGGAGGTGTTCGATGAGGTTCGATCTGTACGCTGAGTTGGCATCTCTCCAGGCATGCCCCGCGAAGTCGGCCTTACCGGGCGGGCTGGTATCTGGATTTGTTGACGGCTGCACGATATGGTTCACCAAGGGTGAGATGGATCTAGACTCCAGGACAGGGAACCAGAAGAAAAACGAGGCGCGGAAGTGCTATCAGGAGCGCGCGGCCGCTGGTACGCTCCAACTTCCCTTCGAGCTTAAACTGGATCCGGACCTTGGGGCACCTCTCCTGAGGTACTGGCTTGCCATCGAAATCAAGTTCAAGCTGCTTTCGCCCTGGTACTCGAAGGACGACCGCCCATTCCACGTTTTGGACAACCCGGTGCGAAAGGACCGGGTGTTTGGTGTTCCTTACATGTCCGCAGCAAGCTGGAAAGGGCTTCTTCGCTGGGCCTGCCGGATGCAGGCTGGCTTGCAGGAGTGCCTTCAGCGGCACGGCGGCAAGATGAACGACTGGTCCGATCCGGATTGGGTCATTCATCTTTTCGGCAATGAGAAGGGGGAGCAGGAGGATTTTCAGCGAGGGTCGCTGGCCTTCTATCCGACTTGGTTCGACAGAGTCAGTTTCGAGGTGATCAATCCGCACAGCCGGAAGACGCGCGCAGGCACGCAGCCCATTCTCTACGAAGTCGTTCCGCCGGACACCGAAGGCGTGCTGCGCCTGCTCTATGCGCCTCTCCCAGGCGACGATGGCCTTGGATCTGCCGGCCGCATCGATGCGCTCCAAAAGCTGCTTGATGCGGCCGAGCAACTCCTCACAGTCTACGGTTTTTCGGCCAAGCGTACCGCCGGCTGGGGTATTGCAGAAGTAAGAGAAGCCCGAGCCAATGGCGGGGAGTGGAAACAAGAGAGCACACTCCACAAGTTGAAGAACGAGCTTGCCACTCTGCTTTCATCAGAGGTCGATCAGAGATGAGCGTTCCGGCCCAGGAAATGATGATCACCAAACTCCGGGAGAGCCGATCGCTCCTGCTGGCCTGCGAGGCCATCGGCTGGCTTCACATGGCCGAGAAGGCGCATCCCGATTTCCTGCGGCATCACGGCGGCGCTGGCGTGAACTACGAGCCTAAGGAATGGCACAAGACTCTCATGCCCGCTTGGAGCGACCAGCTCGCGTGGCTCAGGTTGCCCAAGAGTAAGGTGTCTCTGCCTGGCAGCCTGGCCGAATTTCTAGAAAAGTACGACGCTGGGCAATCACAAAGTAGCCTGGTCGGCTTCCTCCAGGCTGCCCACGCGATGGCCTCGGGCATCGAAAAGAACTTGCCTGGCTCCACCTCTGCGTACCTCGGCCAGGACATCACGCACATGTGGCTGGCTTCGCCGTTCGGGCATCCGGTGAGGAATCTCCTTGCCGATCCGCCGCCCATTCTGGCGCCGGGCGCCTTCGAAAGCCTGCTGGAGCGCGTCGGAAAACTGCTTGACGATTTACACAAGCTCGCTCAGACCGCGGACACAGACGCGCATCCGTGGTGGCAATGGCGCGAGGCGGCTATAGGTCCTGACGGCTGGCTGCGCGAGGCATTCCTTTCTACACTTGCCGAAACGCGGCTGCCGAACAACGACGTTACGCTCTGGGATCAGTCCTACGTCGCTGCAGCGCTGTTCAAGTCAGCAGTTGCCGGCGCGCTTCTGTCGCAACGCAACGAATGGACGAATTTGAAGCAGCAGACGCGGTGGCGCGTGCTCACCATCGGTCTTGGCAGCCGCCACTACGAGGCGCGGGCCGTGAAGATTGGCGATTGGGCCGGCGCCCGGCGTGACATCGACGGCTTCTTTGACCAAGTCCGGCGCTTGATCGAAGTGGACCTCGCGATAGGTTCGCTGATCTACCGGGATGACGAGGCGCTGGCCTTCACCTTCCCTGGCCTGCGCTCCGACGCGACCAGTCAGGATTCACACGGTAGCCTGGATGATGCATCGGCGAAGATCCTGAGCGAGGCGATTGAAAAGCAGGTTGACGAATACGCGAAGTGCAACAAGTTTGAGACGCCGCCGGTCATAGTGCTATCTGACTCCACGCGATCGTTCATCGGCATGGTGGAGCAGCTCCGCAAAGCACGCGAGATTCTCGCCATTCCCCTGCACCGGACATGGGAGGTCCCGGAGCCCGGCCCGGCGGGAGGCCACGTATGTCCTGTCTGTCAGGTGCGGTTCAATCGACCCCACACGAACGACCGAACCGACAATGCCCGCAAGCAGCGCGTGTGCGGCGCGTGCGCCGATCGGCGTACGGGACGGCTCGATGCCTGGCTCAATGGCGATGGGGACACGATCTGGATCTCCGAAGTCGCAGACGGCAATGACCGCGTCGCATTATTGAGCTTCAACCTCGACATCGAAGCCTGGATTGGCGGCGATCACGTTGATTCCCTCCGCGCGCAAAGCATCGGCGAGTGGCGGCGCTTCAATGCCACGTTGGATAATCTCGACAACCCGATCGATCTTGCCAAACCATTTGCGTCTTTAGTTGAGTATGTTCGGGCGAAGCTCTCGAACTTCGACAAGAATGATACGGTGCTCCGCAGCTTGCAAGAGGGCTACCGGTACGAATCCGCCTGGTCCAGCTATTTCTCTAAGATCGTCGAGGACCGCTCTGAAGCGCCGGAATGCGGGCAGCTCGACGACGATACACGGGCTCTGTGGATCGTACACCAACTCTTCCGCAAGTTACCGTCGCCTGGCCGCATCTACCGCTTCTGGCGCAGTGCCGAGGCGTTCTTCGATGAACTACTCCTGCGCTTCCGTGAAATAGCCGCCGCTCATCCGAACCGGTGGAGGACTCGCCGGCTGCTGGTGGAACCAGGTAATGCGGACGGCTGGGAGGACCGGGAGACGTATGCTGGACGGCTTGGAAACGATCCTTTTGAGGTGCTGTACCGAGGCGATTTAGGCCGCTTCGTGACCATCTGCAATCTGGCTCGTTGTCTCGACGCGGATGCGCCGGCGCCAAGCCTGCAAGGTCGATCCTTGGAAGTGAAAGGTGACGACGGCCAGACGCGCACTCTTACCATTCAACGTGTGCACGACCCCGACAAGATTGCGGCCTACGCGCCAGTGATTCCTCTTGAACGCAGTCCACAACGGTTTCGCGTGCTTGTTCCTCTCGAATGCGCCCCAGCGTGCATCGAAACTGCTTTGGAAAAGTGGCAGGAAGAATTTGGACGTATCTGGGACCGGATGCCGCTCCGCGCGGGTATCGTTGCATTCCCCAGGATGACGACATTTCCGGCGGTGATCGAGAGCACCCGCAACTTGGAAGCGGATCTGGCGGAAACGGAACCCGAAGTGTGGCGCGTGCATGACCGCCGCACAAAGTACGGAGTGACGGCCTTGACGTTCGTTCGTTCCGATCGCGCCTATGAAGCGGTCCTCGTGCCCACCGGATTGCCCGACGGCCGCGATGACGTTTTCTATCCGTACGTCCGTGTGGAGGATCGTGAGCTCCGAGATGTCCGCGACTTCCAACATCCGAGCGGAACGTTGTACCGGCATGCCGCGGCTCTCCATCGTGGAGATGGCGTCGTGGTCCACCCGAGCCGCGTGACCGCGGTCTTCCTGGACGCGACCGGCCGCCGGTTTGAGAAGGCCAAGAGTTGGTACCTTTCCGATTTCGGCCGCATGCGGGACACGTGGGCTCTGCTAGAGCGCGTCACGCCGAGCCTTGGCGCCTTGCGCGGCGCATGGGCGGAACTCAAAGAGCGGCAAATCGCCTGGCGCAACGCAGACGGAGGTTGGGTGGACGGCGGAGACAAGGAGTGGATTGCCCTTGCGCATGCAGTTCTGCGCAACCGGCTCGGCGTTTCGGGCGCAGCGCTGGAGCACCTGACGGAAGCCGCTCGCGACGGCATTCTGGAATGGGCCATCGAATGGCATCTGGGCTGGCTGAAGCAGGAAATGGAGGATTGAGCATGGGAGAAAGCTTCAAAACGCGCCGCATCACAGGGATAGCAGTCGACCCAATTCACGTCGGCACCGGCGGCGGGCGTCTCGGTCGCGTGGATCAATCAATCGTCCGGGATCCGGTGACGCGTGTGCCAAAGATTCCCGGATCGAGCCTGGCGGGTGTCTATCGGGCCTATGCCGCCATGGCCAAAGATAAGTACCCTGACTGCGCGGGCCAGGGGCAGCCGGACAAGCAAGGCAAGGGAGGCCACTGCGGCAAGCCCGAGTGTCCGATCTGTACCGTGTTCGGTTTCGCTCGGAGCGCGGGCGGCGGATTCGCCGGGCTGGCCGCCTTTAGCGATGCGCAGGTCCTGCTCTTTCCTGTGGCGACGTGCGAAGGGCCGGTCTGGATCACGTGTCCAGGGGCGATGCGGCTGGTTGCTGGCGATTTCCCGGATCTAGAGGATCACGTCATTTTTCGGTCGCAAGCAGGATATGCACTCAACCTTGGCTGGCTGTTGCTCCAGGTGAAGCAGTACGGCAATGGCCAAGATCCTGGTCCAGCCCTGAATAAGTTGGAGATTCCGGAGTATATCCGTCAACACCTAGCAGCCGTCTCCGACAAGCTCTTTTCCCACATCGTCAACAGCTATCTGGAAGTGCGGACTTCCGTGTCCATCAACCCAGAAACCGGAGCAGCCGAGGAAGGCGCGCTGTTTACCTACGAAGCGCTCCCGCGTTCCACGGTACTCCTGTGGGAGGTGAGCTCGAAGAACCCGGCACACTTCAAGGTGAGCGACGCCACCGTTGACGCAGTGAAGGACACGGCTGGAGTTTTCAACGTAGTGGCCGCGGCACACCCATATATGGAATGCCTTGGGATCGGCGGGATGGGTACACGCGGGATGGGACGCCTCCGCGTGTTGTCGCCCACAGCGACTCCACAGCAGCCCACCGCTCCCAAGCCGACAGGAGGTGCCTGATGCAGAACCTGGACGTCGAATGCGCGAAACTCGGCCGGGAGCTGGCTCAACTCGATAAAGTCGATGACAAGACGCTGACTAGCGCGTTGAGCGTGTTGGAAGAGCAAGGCGTTTATGCCTGTTTTCTCTTTCTCCATGCGCAAGGCAAGGACGCTGGACGCAATGTCAGCTCCAAACTTGCTGACTTCCTTCAGAAAATTCCCGCAGGCTCGCCCCTACTCGGGACCGGCGACTTGTTCAACGCCCTACAAACGCTCGCCGGGGATCTCGACAAGTTGCTCTTCGCGCGGGACCTGCTCCGCCAGGCGCTCGTCTATGGCCGCTATCACGCCAAGGCCAGGGAGGCGAAGGCGCAGTGAGTTGGACGCTCTATCGCTGGACGTGGCGGCTGGAGTCTTCTCTGTTCGTGGGAGCGCTGCCCGCAGGGAGCCTGAATCGTTGCCGGCTGTATGTGCCCTCGCGTGCTCTGTGGGGCGCCCTTACGGCCGAGATGACGCGACGCCGAGAGAATGGTTTCCCGAGTTACGAAGAAGTGGGCAGAACGCTGCAGAAGAACGCTCGCTTCAGCTACCTGTATCCTGGGGAATGCGACGGGAAGCATTGGCGGGCCTGGCTGCCGCGGTATGAAGAGCGGGATGGTTTGGTCTGGCGGCGCGAGGACCGGTCGGACGTCAAGCACGACCTCACTAATCATCAGATGCGCCTCCGGCTGCTGGATGCCCGCCCGGGAACCGCCATTGATCCCGATTCTGATAGCGCCCAGGAGGGCAGTTTGCGCGAAACCGAGTGCGTGCTGCCCCAGTGGCGAAGCAACGAATCTCCCGTTGCCTTTGTGGGCTACGTGTTCCTTAAGCAGGACTTGCCGGAACTGCGCGACCTCACTGATCTCTTTCTGGGGGGCGACACGCGATACGGGCTCGGCCGGCTGCGTCGGATTGAGATGGCGCCGGCTTCCGAGGTTTTCGGCGCTGGAGTGTCGTTGAATCAGGACGCGCCCGCGGTTCAAAGCAGCCATCTGCTCGCACACACCCGACCCGACGATCATGTTCCAGAGATTGTCGGAGGCCAGGAACTGCTTGCAGGGTGGGATCGAACGAAAGTCAATCCGTTTCGCAAGGTCTCGGAAACGCCGTTGTGGACACCGGGTTCACGAGTACGCGACGAAGACGAAAGGGATAAGTATCGATGGATGTTCGAGGAGGATGGAATCTGGAAAAGGGATGCTGAGAACTGAGCGTTAGCGCGAAGCAGTGCATATGGAGAAATGGAGAGATCGAGAAATGGAATCCGGATGTAAGTGAGATGCTCGATGATTTCAAAGGATGCAAATGGCCGGTGGAGTTGGGGTTAGGATTGCTGCGAATTGCCGCGACGAGCAGAATTTCTGGAAAAGGGACGGCTTTCAATGAGGCCGCAGTGTTTCCACTGCGGAAAGCAAATTTCTGGGTTTTCTCGATTTGCGCGACGCCGAGCTTCAATGAGGCCGCAGTGTTTCCACTGCGGAAAGAGGTGCGCAATAAGCTGGAGCGCCTGGCAAAGAAAGCTTCAATGAGGCCGCAGTGTTTCCACTGCGGAAAGCCCCGTAACAATCAGCCCCGCGGAAGTCAGTATTATTGCTTCAATGAGGCCGCAGTGTTTCCACTGCGGAAAGACTCTTAATGCGAGCACCGCTGAAATTAGTCCAGTGCTTCAATGAGGCCGCAGTGTTTCCACTGCGGAAAGGCCATTCCAGTCAAATATGCGCTAACCCTTTTCGATTGCTTCAATGAGGCCGCAGTGTTTCCACTGCGGAAAGCGCCTGAAAGGCAGCCTCCTGGGACCCAAACCATTTGCTTCAATGAGGCCGCAGTGTTTCCACTGCGGAAAGCCGATAAGGCCATGCCAGCCACTCCTGCGCCACTTTGCTTCAATGAGGCCGCAGTGTTTCCACTGCGGAAAGTATACGACCCGCCCCGCATCCGCTGCCGAAAATGTGTGCTTCAATGAGGCCGCAGTGTTTCCACTGCGGAAAGGGCTGAAAAAATTGTCTGGCTGTGAGATAGTCTCATGCTTCAATGAGGCCGCAGTGTTTCCACTGCGGAAAGGAGGAAAGACAAAAGATTGTAGATGATTTTCAAGAGCTTCAATGAGGCCGCAGTGTTTCCACTGCGGAAAGACCTTGTGCCTGATATGGCTTGTCTGGATGTTTGAGCTTCAATGAGGCCGCAGTGTTTCCACTGCGGAAAGCAATATTCAACCTGGTAGCACGAATGGCGAAGTATTGGCTTCAATGAGGCCGCAGTGTTTCCACTGCGGAAAGCGGCACGGTTCCATACGACAAAGCACCTGTGCGGCCATGCTTCAATGAGGCCGCAGTGTTTCCACTGCGGAAAGGAGGAGGCACGATGATGAGAATCTACAGCACTAAAAGTGCTTCAATGAGGCCGCAGTGTTTCCACTGCGGAAAGGCGGTGCCGATTGCACCGACGCGAACTTTAGCGGCGCGCTTCAAT